>NZ_JBSFVU010000005.1:0-410969 GCF_053592475.1 Streptomyces sp. NPDC002671 | reverse complement strand
CCGCACCCATCCCCAACGGACAGACCATCACCGCGGTCGACCAGTACGACAGCCACCACAACCGACTCACCCACGACACCAACTGGCGCTGACCAACGCCGCCGGCAGGAAGGGTACAAGTGCTCAGTCGACACTAGGTACAAGCGCTCTGCCGACAGAGGCCCGCCCCTGCATACAGTGCCCCGCGAGCATTTATTGAACATGTTCAGCAAACGGGGAGGAACGCGCGATGCGCAACGCAGTCAAGGGGGCCGTCATAGGCGGCGTGTGCGTGGTGGTGCTGGGCGGGGCCGGTTACGGCGCCTACAACGTGCTGTCCGCGCTGCACGGCGGCGGCGGGGGAACGGGCGGGAGTCCCGCCGCCGCGCAGACCGGCCCGCCCAGCGGCGCCGAGGTCAGGGCGACCACGGCGAAGTTCTTCGCCGCGTGGGAGAAGGGGGACACCGCGACGGCGGCGATGTACACCAACTTCCCGGAGGCCGCCCGCGAGTTGCTGACCGCGTACGGCGAGGCCGCGCACATCGGCCATGTGCACATCACGCCCGGTGCGGCCACCGGCAGGACCGTGCCCTTCACGGTCAGGGCAACGGTGTCGTACGACGGGAAGTCCCAGCCTCTCACCTACCGGAGCCGGTTGACGGTCGTGCGCGGCAGGACCTCGTACCGGGCGCTCGTGGACTGGCAGCCCTCCGTCGTCCACCCGCAGCTGCGCAAGGGCGACACGCTGGCGACCGGCGAGTCGTCGGCCCCGCAGATCGAGGCCGTGGACCGCAACGGGCGGGTGCTGACGCCCGGGAAGTACCCGTCGCTCGGGCCCATCCTGGACGAGCTGCGCAAGCGGTACGGCGCGCAGACGGGCGGGCGCCCCGGCGTGGAGCTGGTGATACGTCATGAGGACACGGGAGACGGAGGCCAGGCCGCCGCCACCACCCTCCTCACCCTCGCCAAGGGCAGACCGGGCAGACTGCCCACGACACTGAGCGCGAGCGCGCAGGCGGCGGCCGAGGCCGCCGTGCGGAAGTACGCCGACGCATCCGTCGTGGCCGTCAGGCCCAGCACGGGCGAGATCCTGGCCGTCGCCAACCACCGTACGGACGGCTTCGACGCGGCTCTCCTCGGCGAACGCCCGCCCGGCTCCACCATGAAGATCATCAGTGCGGCGGCCCTCATCGACAACGGGCTGACGACGGCGGACGGCCCGGCGCCCTGCCCGCCCTCCGCGGTCTGGGAGAGCCAGACCTTCCACAACCTCAAGGGCCTGGTCCCGGACGAGCACGCCACCCTCTCCGACAGCTTCGCGCGTTCCTGCAACACGGCGTTCGTGAAGTTCGCGGACGAGGTGAAGGTGGGCTCCCTCACGAAGGAGGCCGAGGAACGGTTCGGGCTCGGGCAGAACAACTGGCAGATCGGCGTCCCGTCCTTCGACGGCCGGGTGCCCGCCGTCGGCGGCCCGGACACCGCCGCCGGCCTGATCGGCCAGGGGCAGGTGCAGATGAGCCCGCTGAACATGGCCTCCGTCACGGCGACCGCGACGACCGGCACCTTCCGGCAGCCCGTGATCGTGCCGCTGAGCCTGGACCACCGCAAACCGGCTCGCGCGCGCGGGCTGTCGCAGAGCACCGTCCGGCAGCTGCGCACCATGATGAACCGCACCGCGCGCAGCGGCACCGCGGCCGGGATCATGTCCGGGCTCGGCGGGGACATCGGTGCGAAGACCGGCTCGGCGGAGGCCGACGGCCAGGCGAAGTCCGACAGTTGGTTCACCGGGTACCGGAACGACGTCGCCGCCGCGGCGATGGTCCAGGACGGCGGCCACGGCATCGACGCGGCCGGGCCGATTGTCGCAAGCGTGCTACGGATTTCGGGCTGATGTTTCTCACTAAGCCAGCGACTTTAGAGTGAGAGCCGTCGTTGAGGAGTGAGAGGGCTGCGGGGACCCTGGGGAGAGCACGGAGGAACTGAGGCTGTGGGCAAGAGAAGACGTGTCGTCGAGCGACGGAAGCCCAGTTCCGCCGCGCTCGGCGGGATGATCGCCGCCGTCGTCGTCGGCGCCGGTTTCGGCGTCTACGCGCTCTACGACGGCGGGGCCTCGGCCGAGGAGTCGTCCGCCTCGGCCGACCACAAGAACATCAAGACCGGCCCGCTCACCCCCGCCGAGGTCCACACCGCCTCCGCACGCTTTCTGGCGGCCTGGCAGCAGGGCCGGGTCGCCGAGGCGGCCTCCGCCACCGACAACCCCTCCGCCGCCACCACGCTGCTCACCGAGGTCGCCAAGGACGCCCACCTGAAGGGCGTCACGCTCACCCCGGGCGCGGCCACCGGCGCCAAGGTGCCGTTCGCCGTCAAGGCGACGGTGGCCGACAAGGGCCTCAGCAAGCCGCTGGCGTACGGCGGTTCGCTCACCGTGGTGCGGCGGGCGAGCGACGGCAGGCCGCTGGTCGGCTGGCACGCCTCGGTCGTCCACCCGGATCTGCAGGACGGCGACACCCTCGTCACCGGCGAGTCCGGCACCCCGCCCATCAAGGCGCTGGACCGCGACGGCGGCGAGCTGACGGCCGCCAAGTACCCCTCACTGGGCACGGTGCTGGACGGGCTGCGGGAGAAGTACGGCAAGACGGCGGGCGGCAAGGCGGGCATCGAGCTGCGCGTGGTGCGCGGCAAGGCGTCGCAGAAGGCCAAGCTGTCCGACAAGACGCTCGTGGCGCTGAGCCAGGGCACGCCGGGCACGGTGAAGACCACGCTGAGCCCCTCCTTCCAGGCGGAGGCCGAGCGGCAGGTCGGCAAGCGCAAGCGTGCCTCCGTGGTCGTCGTGCGGCCCTCGACAGGTGAGATCCTCGCGGTCGCCAACAGCGAGCACGGCTTCAACGTCGCCTTCCAGGGCTCCCTCGCCCCCGGCTCCACGATGAAGATCGTGACGTCGACGATGCTCTTCGAGAAGAAGCTCATCACCCCGGGCGCCTCCCACCCGTGCCCCAAGACGTACAAGCTCGCGGGCTGGACGTTCCACAACGACGGCGACTCCGAGATCAAGAAGGGCACGTTCAAGCAGAGCTTCGGGGCCTCCTGCAACAACGCCTTCATCAACTTCGCGCCGAAGCTGTCCGCCAGCGACCTGACGAAGGAGGCGCAGCAGGTCTACGGCCTCGGCATGGACAACTGGGCCATCGGCGTCCCGTCGTTCGACGGCTCCGTCCCGGTGCAGAGCGGCGCGCAGATGGGCGCCTCGCTGATCGGGCAGGGCGGGGTGCGCATGAACCCGCTGAACATGGCGTCGGTGGCGGCGACGGTGCAGGCGGGCGCCTTCCACCAGCCGTACCTGGTGTCGCCTTCGGTGGACCACCGCACGCTGGCGAAGGCCGCACACACGATGTCGTCGAAGACCCGGGCCCAGGTGAAGGAGGTCATGCAGTACACGGCGGCGTACGGCACGGCCGCCAAGGCGATGGCGGGCGTGGGCGGCGACGTCGGCGCCAAGACCGGCTCCGCCGAGGTCGACGGGCAGAAGAAGCCGAACGGCTGGTTCACCGCCTACCGGGGCGACCTCGTCGCCGCGGGCGTGGTGCAGGCGGGCGGCCACGGCGGCGACACGGCCGGCCCGATCGTGGCGACCCTGCTGAAGATGGGCGGCTGACCAGGCCGTACCGGCCCGCGGCTCAGTTCCGTACCGGCTCCGCCGTATACGTACGGCGGAGAAATCTCAGCAGCGCCTTCGACTCGAACTGGACCACCTCGACACCGTTGTCAGAGTGGAACTCGACGACCGCCTGGACGCGCCCGCACGGCCACACCCGCACGTCACCGCTCTCGGCCGGTGCCCGCAGTCCTCGTTCGAGCAGCGCCCGGGAGAACGTCCACTCGTGCGGTCCCGGCAGCCCGACCCGGACCGACCGCGGATCGGCGTCCGGGTCGTACCGCAGCACCACCGGTACGGCCCCCGGATCCTCCTCGTCCGTGACGATGTGGGCGCGGGCGGTCTGTTCGACTACAGACATCGCAACGACCTCTCACGCTGTGTGACGAATACGGCAACCGTGCAGCCGCCGCTTCTCCTTCTCTAATGTCCCATATTTTCCGATTTGCGCCTCCGGAGCCACGATCAGCGAGCGGCTGGCTATTGCAAAAGGCTCGCAACAAGCCTCTAAGATCGAACGGTGCACGTACCTGACGGATTCATCGACGCCCCCACCTCCGCCGTCACCGGCATGGTCGCCGCCGGCGCCCTCGCCGTGAGCCTGCGCGGCGCCCGCCGCGAACTCGACGAGAGGACGGCCCCGCTGGGCGGTCTGGTGGCGGCGTTCATCTTCGCCGTACAGATGCTCAACTTCCCCGTCGCGGCCGGAACAAGCGGCCATCTGCTGGGCGGGGCGCTCGCCGCGATCCTGGTCGGGCCCTACACCGGCGTGCTCTGCGTGTCGGTCGTGCTGCTCATGCAGGGCGTGCTCTTCGCGGACGGCGGGCTGACCGCGCTCGGCGTGAACATCACCGACATGGCGATCGTCACCACGGTGGTCGCGTACGCCGTCTTCCGCGCGCTGCTCGCCGTGCTGCCCCGCAAGCGGCGCTCGGTCACCGTCGCCTCCTTCGTCGCCGCGCTGGCCTCCGTGCCGGCCGCCGCCGTCGTCTTCACCGTCATCTACGCGATCGGCGGCACGACGGACGTCGCCCTCGGCAAGGTGGCGACCGCGATGATCGGCGTCCACGTGCTGATCGGCATAGGCGAGGCCGTGATCACCGCGCTCACGGTGAGCGCGGTCGTCGCCGTACGCCCGGACCTGGTGCACGGCGCGCGCGGCCTGCACCAGCGCCTCAAGCTGCGCGTGAACGGCGTACTCGTGGACGCACCGGCGACCACGGCGCCCGTGGCGGCGCGCACCTCCCGGCGCACGCTGTGGATCGGCGGCCTGGTCACCTCCCTGGTGCTCGCCGGGTTCGTGAGCTTCTACGCCTCCGCCAGTCCGGACGGCCTGATGAAGGTCGCCCACGACAAGGGCATCGACAAGAAGGCCCAGAAGCACACGAGCGACGGCTCCCCGCTCGCCGGCTACGGCGTCAAGGACGTCTCCGACGCCCGGCTGTCCGGCGGTCTCGCGGGCGCGATCGGCGTCGGCGTCACGGTCGTCGCGGGCAGCACGGTGTTCTGGGTGGTGCGCAGGCGGCGTACGGACGACGTCTCCCCCGCCTCGACGGCAAGCACGGGGGCCTGACATGGGAGCGGGACACGCACACCGGCTCTACCGGCACGGCCATTCCCCCGTGCACGCCCTGCCGCCGCACACCAAGCTCGCCGCCGCCTTCGCCTTCGTGGTGGCCGTCGTCTCGACCCCGCGCGAGGCGGTGTGGGCGTTCGCGCTGTACGCCGTGCTGCTGGCGTTCGTCGCGCGCCGCGCGCGCGTGCCCGCCGGTTTCCTGCTCAAACGGCTGCTGATCGAGGTGCCGTTCGTGGCGTTCGCGGTGCTGATGCCGTTCGTCGCGGAGGGCGAGCGGGTGCACGTGCTCGGGCTCTCGCTGAGCGTCGGCGGACTGTGGGGCGCCTGGAACGTGCTCGCCAAGGGCACCCTCGGCGTCGCCGTCTCCGTACTGCTGGCCGCCACCACCGAACTGCGTGAACTGCTGCTCGGGCTGCAGCGGTTGAAGCTGCCTTCGCTGCTCGTGCAGATCGCCTCCTTCATGATCCGCTACGGCGATGTCATCACCGACGAGATGCGCCGGATGCGGATCGCCCGTGAATCGCGCGGCTTCGAGGCGAAGGGCGTGCGCCACTGGGGCGTGCTCGCCAAGTCCGCCGGCGCGCTGTTCATCCGCTCCTACGAGCGCGGGGAGCGGGTGCACCTGGCCATGGTGAGCCGCGGGTACGCCGGTTCGATGCCGGTCATCGACGAGGTGACCGCGTCCCGGGCGCAGTGGTCGTACGCCCTCGCCCTGCCCTTCGCCGCCCTGATCGTCTGTCTGCTGGGATGGATCCTGTGACCGCTGTGACCGCACCCGCTTCCCTGGAGGTCTCCGGCCTCGCCTTCGCCTACCCCGACGGCCACCAGGCCCTGTTCGGCGTGGACTTCAGCATCGCGCGCGGCGAACGCGTCGCGCTGCTCGGCCCGAACGGCGCCGGCAAGACCACCCTCGTGCTGCACCTCAACGGCATCCTGGTCGGCGGCACCGGCACGGTGACCGTGGCCGGGCTGCCGGTCGGCAAGCGGCACATGGCCGAGATCCGGCAGAAGGTCGGCATCGTCTTCCAGGACCCCGACGACCAGCTGTTCATGCCGACGGTCCGGGAGGACGTGGCGTTCGGTCCGGCGGCGGCCGGGATCCGGGGCGCGGCGCTGGAGGAGCGGGTGCGGACCGCCCTGGAGCGGGTCGGCATGCTGGAGTTCGCGGACCGCCCGCCGCACCACCTGTCCTTCGGCCAGCGCCGGCGGGTGGCGGTGGCGACCGTGCTCGCGATGGAGCCGGAGATCCTCGTCCTGGACGAGCCGTCCTCCAACCTGGATCCGGCCTCCCGGCGCGAACTGGCCGACATCCTGCGCTCCCTGGACGTCACGGTGCTCATGGTCACGCACGACCTGCCGTACGCCCTGGAGCTGTGCCCGCGCTCGCTGATCCTCAGCGACGGCGTGATCGCGGCGGACGCCCCGACCGGCGAGCTGCTGTGCGACGACGCGCTGATGCGGGCCCACCGGCTGGAGCTGCCCTTCGGCTTCGACCCGAAGTCCGTGACAATGGGCGCGTGACGCCTCAAGACGACCGAGACGACCGGCCCGGCAAAGAGGCAGCCGGTTCGCTGCTGCTGGACGACCAGCTGTGCTTCGCGCTGTACGCCGCGCAGCGCGCCGTGACGGCCGCGTACCGTCCGCTGCTGGACGACCTCGGGCTCACCTACCCGCAGTACCTGGCCCTGCTCGTGCTGTGGGAGCGCGGCGAGACCACCGTGAAGGAGCTGGCGAGCGCCCTGCGGCTGGACTACGGCACCGTGTCGCCGCTGCTGAAGCGGCTGGAGGGGGCGGGTCTGGTGCGCAGGGAGCGCGCGGCGAGCGACGAGCGCTCGGTGCTCGTCGCGGTCACCGGGCGCGGGGAGGAACTGAGGGAGCGCGCGGAGTGCGTGCCCGGCGCGCTCATCACGACGACGGGGCTCGACGCGCAGGAGATGACGCGGCTGCGCGAGGAGCTGTGGCGGCTCACCGAGCGCGTCGACGCGGCGTCCGACCGCCTCTGATCCCGCGTTACCCGCGGTTTCCTTCCCCTGGTGGAGCGGACTGACCTACCAGCCAGTACCTTGTGCGCAATGCACTTGTGCGCCACTTGATCTGGGGAGGCCAGTCTTGACCGACGGCACCGCAGTCGACACCGGTGTCGACACCCGTCCGACGAAGATCATGTACGTCGCCGAGGCCACCGCCCACGGCGGCCGGGACGGCTTTGTCACCAGCCAGGACGGCCAGATCGAGCTGAAGGTCGCGATGCCGCCCGAGCTGGGCGGGGACGGCAACGGCACCAACCCCGAGCAGCTGTTCGCGGCCGGCTACAGCTCCTGTTTCCACAACGCGCTGATCCTGGTCGGCAACCACGCGGGCTACGACCTGACCGGCTCGACGGTGGCCGCGAAGGTCGGCATCGGCCCGAACCGGCACCGCGGCTACGGCCTCGCGGTCGCCCTCAGCGTCTCCCTGCCGGTCCTGGACCGGGAGATCGCGGAGAAGCTGGTGGACGCGGCGCACGAGGTCTGCCCGTACTCGAACGCGACGCGCGGCAACATCGACGTGACGATTCTGCTGGGCTGAGCCCCCGCGTAGCCGAGATCACCATCAGCCGAGGAATCCAAGGCCACACACCCGTGTTTCACTCATGGTCGCAAGCGAGTGGAGGAACCGGTCGTGGATCTGGACATGAACGGCGTGGTGGCCGAGGGCTTCGAGCCGGTCAGGGAGACGTTCGCGGCGAACTTCGCGCTGCTCGGGGAACGCGGCGCGGCCGTCGCCGTGTACCGGGACGGGCACAAGGTCGTCGACCTGTGGGCTGGTGCCAAGAACGTAGACGGCGAGGCCGGCGAGACCCCCTGGGAGCAGGGCACCGCACAGATCGTGCGCTCCGCGACCAAGGGTGTCGCCGCAGCCGCACTCCTGCTCCTGCACCAGCGCGGCGAGCTGGACCTGGACGCCCCGGTCGGCGCGTACTGGCCGGAGTACAAGACCGCGGGCAAGGAGCGCACCCTCGTCCGGCACCTGCTCGCGCACCGCGCGGGCGTGCCCGTGCTGGACCGGCCGCTGACCCCCGCCGAGGCCGCCGACCCCGACCTCGGCGCGGCGGCCGTGGCGGCGCAGGCGCCGGCGTGGGAGCCGGGCACGGACCACGGCTACCACGCGCAGACCTACAGCTGGCTCACCGGCGAGCTGGTCCGGCGGGTCACCGGGCGCAGCGTGGGCGAGTGGACAGCCACCGAGCTCGCCGCGCCCCTCGGCGCCGACCTGTGGCTCGGGCTGCCGGAGGCGGAGCAGGCGCGCGTGGGCCGCGTCGGCCCCGTGGAGGACCCGCAGCCGGCTGGCGGGCTGCGGACCCGCCCCAAGCGGGCGGTCGCCGACGCCTACGCCGACCCGGACTCCCTCACCCGCCGCGCCTTCGCCGCGATCACCCCGCTCCCGGACGAGAACGACCCCGCCTACCGGGCCGCCGTCCTGCCCGCCTCCAACGGCATCGCGACCGCCGACGGCCTGGCCCGGTTCTACGCCTCCCTCATCGGCGAAGTGGACGGCGGGCGCCGCCTGTTCACCGCGGACACCATGGAACTGGCCCGCGGCGAGCAGTCCGCCGGACCGGACCGGGTGCTGGTCGTGGGCACCCGCTTCGGCCTCGGCTACATGCTGCACGGCAGCGCGTCCCCGCTGCTCTCCCCCGCCTCCTTCGGCCACCCGGGCCGCGGCGGCGCGCTCGCCTTCGCCGACCCGGAGACGGGCCTCGCCTTCGGCTACGTCACCAACGGCTTCCGGAAGAGCGTGACGGCGGACCCGCGGGCGCAGGCACTGGTGCGCGCGCTGCGCACGACGCTCACACGTTGATCGGGTGCGAGGTCCGGCCGGACACCGCGTCGATCTCCGTGTGGGCCTTGGTCAGCAGCTGCATGGCCAGTTCGTTGAGCGCACGGGCCCCCGCGATCTCCTCGCCCACCCTGGGCTGGTTGGGGTCGATGCGGTGCCTGCTGGCGTGACCGTGCGCCCGCACCTCGGTGCCGTCGGGCAGACGCAAGAGGGCCACCGCGCGCGTGTGGGTCTCGTCCTCCTCGATGAATTCCATTTCGACGTGCCATCCCACAAGGGTGTGCACCATGATGACCACCTCCGAAGGCTGCTGATACCAGGGTGCTCCCCCACACCCGGAACGGCACATTGACGCGTGAACCGCCTTCAGCCGGCCGGCTTTCCTTCCTCGAAGCTGGCGTAGTACGCGGCGGCCATGTCCTCGGCCCCGTGGCCCTGGGCCGCCGCGCGGGCGAGCCGTTCGGCGGTGGCCGCGGCGACGTCGAGCCGTACACCGCCCTGCTCGCCGGCCTGGACGATGAGCCGGGCGTCCTTCTCGGCGGTGGCCACCGTGAACGACGCCGGGGAGAGCCGGTCCTCCAGCACCAGGGCCGACTTGGCGCGCAGGTACCCCATGTCGAGCGGACCGCCCTCGATCGCGTCGAAGAAGCGCTGCGGGTCGACGCCGAGGGCCTGGGACAGGGCCAGCACCTCGCCGGTCGCCGCGGTGGCCGCGAGGACCCAGCTGTTGGCGACCAGCTTCAGCCGGGTGGCACTGCCCGCCGCGCCGTCCTCGCCGGTCCACACGGTCTTCGCGCCGACCGCGTCGAACACCGGGGTGACCGTCGCCCGGCCCTCCTCGGGTCCGGCCGCCAGCACGGTCAGCCGGCCCGCCTCGGCGGGCTCGCGGGTGCCGAGCACGGGGGCGTCGTAGAAGACCAGGCCGTACTCGCGGGCGAGAGCGGCGAGGACGGCGGTCAGCTCGATCCCGGCGGTGGTGGACTGCGCCCACACGGTGCCGGGACGCAGCGCCGGGGCGGCCTCGCGCATGACCTCCAGGGCGGCGGTGCCGTCGTAGAGCATGGTCAGGACGACATCTGCGCCCTCGACGGCCTCGGCGGGCGTGCCGGTGACGGTGGCGCCGTCGGCGGCGAGCGGTTCGGCCTTCGCACGCGTACGGTTCCACGCCCGCACGGGGAGTCCGGCGCGGCACAGGTTGCGAGCCATGGCGGCGCCCATGATGCCCGTGCCCAGGACGCTGACGGTCGGCTTGTCGGTCATGACGGCTCCTTCGTACGGATCTTCATGCGGTCACCCGGTGTGCAGCATCAGCCCGATGCCCACGACCAGCAAACCCGCCGCCGCGATGCGGGGCGCGCCGAAACGCTCCTTGAAGAAGAGGGCGCCGATGGCCGCGCCGACGATGATCGAGGACTCGCGCAGCGCGGCGATGGGGGCGAGTTCGGCGCGGGTCTGCGCCCACAGCACCAGGCCGTACGCGGAGACGGACAGCACCGCGCCGAGCAGACCGAGGGCGGCGAAGGGGCGCAGGACGGCCACCGACTCGCGGCGCCAGCGGAAGGCAACGGCGTACGCCGGGATCGCCACGCCCTGCACCATGATCAGCCAGCCGGTGTAGCCGAGTGGCGAGCCGGAGGCGCGCACGCCGAGACCGTCGAGGACCGTGTACGAGGCGATGGACAGCCCCGTCGCGAGCGCGGCCCCGATCGCCGCCCAGTCCGGCCGGCGCCCGCGCAGCCCCCACAGCGCCACCCCGGTCAGGCCGGTGCAGCACAGCACGATGCCGGCGGCGCCCCAGGTGTCGGGCACCTCGTGCGCGAAGAGGGCCGCGAACACGGTGACCACCAGCGGTGCGCTGCCCCGCGCGATCGGATAGGCCTGCCCGAAGTCCCCCAGCCGGAACGACGTCATCAGCAGCAGGACGTAGACGACATGGACGACGGCCGAGGCGAGCAGGTACGGCCACGCGCGCGCCGCCGGGAACTCCGTGAACGGCACCAGCACCAGTCCGATGAGCACCCCGCCGGCCAGGATCAGAGTGAACCCGACCAGCTTGTCGGTGATGCGGTGCGCGATGGCGTTCCAGCTGGCGTGCGTGACCGCCGCGACCAGGACGGCCGCCGTGACCAGCGGCGTCACGCGGTCGGCTCGCGCACGTCCACCAGCGTGGCCCCCGCGTGGGCGACGAGGTCCTTCGGCCCGATCGGGAAGACCGTGTGGGGAGTTCCGGCCGCCGCCCACACCGTGTCGTGCGCGAGCAGCGAGCGGTCGGCGAGCACGCGCGTTCGGGTGCGGTGCCCGAAGGGCGGTACGCCGCCGATGGCGTAGCCGGTGGTCTCGCGGACGACTCCGGCGTCGGCCCGGGTGACCTTCCCGGCGCCCAGTTCGCGCCGCACCCGCTCCACGTCCACGCGCGAGGCGCCGTCCATCAGTACGAGCACCGGAACGCCGTCGGCTGCGAAGATCAGCGACTTGCAGATCTGGCTCAGTTCGCACCCGATCGCCGCGGCGGCCTCGGCTGCGGTCCGGGTGGCCTCCGGGAAGTGCCGGGTCCGCGCGAGGACATCGTCGAGGCCGAGCGCGCGCAGCGCTTCGGCGAACCGCGGGTGGGCTCCGGATCCTTCGGCGTCAGTGGCGGCTGTCGTCGTCATGGACGGCACGCTACGACATCGCCCGAGCCGCGATCACAGGGTTTTCACCGGACCCTTCGCAGCTCCAGGTGTGATCTTCCGCCGCCGCCATGGTTACCTTGCTGTACTAAAGAATCTTCGGGGGAAGAACCGTGAGCGAACGCAAAGCCGTACAAAGCGAACGCAAAGCCGTACAAGGGGACGACAAGCTTCCGGAGCCGGACCAGTCGAAACTTCCGCTGTCCCCGGACGAGATCAGGAAGCACGACATCCTTCCGGGCTTCGAGGGGGACTACCACGCGCCGCCCGCCGACAGCACCAAGGACCCGCTGGACCGGCCGCCGCTCCAGCCGGATCCGCCCGGCCTGATCAAGCCGCCCGGAAAGTCCGGTGGTTCGGGGGACCGGCTGAAGATCGCCCCGTCGGTGCTGAAGACGGCCGCCGGGCATGTGGACGACATCTACGACGACTTCTACAAGCCGGCCGCCACCCTGGAGGAGCCCTCGCTGAAGGCCGTGCGCGAGCTGGCCGGCATGGAGTCGGCGCCGGCGATCCGGCTGGCCCACCGGCAGTGGGAGCGGCAGGCCGGCACCGTCACGGCCTGGCTGGCCCACATCGCCGAGAGCCTGCGCTCGACCGACCACACCTACAAGTCGACCGACGCCTCCGTCGAGGAGTCGGCGCGGCAGGTGAAGGTCCGCTCGGTGCTGGAGGACTACTGATGGCCAAGACCTTCTACGAGGCCCTGCTGGGCGCGGATCTCACGGTCCTGGACGACCTGGCGGACCGCTGGAAGAGCATCCACGGCAAGATCAAGGGCCTCGGCAAGCAGATGCACGACGACGTCCTCAGCCCGCTGCGCAACAAGGGCTACTGGGAAGGGGCCGCGGCCCCGTACGCCTGGAAGATGATCGACGACATCCAGCGGCAGCTGGAGGACGCCGCGGCCGTGGCGGACGCGGCGCAACGCGTGGTCCAGGACGCGGTGGTCGATCTGAAGGCCGCCCAGCGGGACCTCAAGGACGCCGTCCGGCGGGCCACGGACAAGGGGCTCTACATCCACGCGGACGGAACCGTGTCCACCGACATCGCCGACGGCATGTGCAAGGCCGACACCACCAAAGCGGACGACAAGACCATCGAGGCGGCGGCACACGAGATCTCGGGGATCCTGAAGCGCGGTGTCACGGCCGACCGCAACCTCGCCTTCAGCCTGATGTCGGACCTGGGTCTCGGCCAGTGGTTCAACGACCACCCGCGGTTCAAGGACATCGATCACACCGGCGGGATCGGGGAGGACGAGTACAACGCGCTCGACCTCGCCATGCAGGACAAGAACCCCTACCCGGGCCTGAGTTCGGACGACCCGTACTCGCTCGGCTGGGACTGGGTGAGCGGCGACGGCTCCCGGCACCGCGAGTACCACAGCGGCGACAGGATGACCGAGCTGATCCGCTCCAGCGAGAGCATGAAGCAGCTGCGGCTGGACACGCTGGAGCAGTGGCAGTCCACGGGGCAGCCCGAGGGCAGCGTGTCGTACTCGATCTCGGACAGCGGCAAGCTGGGCGCGCTGAAGAAGCTCGTCACCACGGACCTGCCCGCGATCGTCACCGGGGACGAGGACCACCTCGGCGAGGCGTTCACCGGCTCGTACAACCTGAACTACACGGTCAAGGGCCAGGACCCCGACGGCTCGCTGGTCGTCGAGTACAAGCTCCACAACAACACGAGCAACGAGTCGTTCCTGCACTACGTCGGCTATTACGACTGGCTCAAGAAGTTCAACCGCGACGAGGGCGTCTTCTCGTCCGTGGACCAGGAGATCACCTGGACCGAACGCGTTCCGGCGAAGGGAAAGTAGCCCCCGTGTCCCGACACCACGTGGTGATGGCCGCGGCCGTGCTGGCACTGCTGTCTCCCCTGGCGGCCTGCTCCTCCGCGTCCACCGCCGTCGAGGCCTGCATGGGGAAGCAGGCGACCTCCGTCAGCTCCGTGGACCTGACCGGGACATACGCGGGAGAGGACAAGGCGAAGGGCGCGACGATCACCCTCACCTCGACGGACGGCAAGCCCGGCGGCAGGGTGACCGTGCGCCACTGGCCGAGCGGCAACTGGCACAAGGACAAGCTCGGCGCCACGTTCGACGGTTCCGGCACCTGGGAGGTGCAGGAGGGCGCCTCGACGGGCGGGCATCCGCAGGTCGGGCTCAGCTTCACCGCACCGGACTTCTTCCTGCCCGACGACACCATCGACACCCTGTCGATCGCCAGGGACGGCAAGAAGACCTCCCTCTACCAGGACGACGACCCGGACACCTGCCCGACGTTCCGGCTGCGGATGCGGAACTGAGGGAGGGCTCCGGGCCGGGTCCAGGCCGCCGGTCCGGGACAAAAGGAAGCCGGTGAGGGTGCCCCGTCCCCACGGATCCCTCACCGGCTGGTCTCTTTCAGAAGCGGTACGTCAGGCGCGTACCAGCTCCCGCTCGTCGTCGCTGTCCCTGCGCTCCTCCTGCGAGCGCAGGCCCTCGCCCTCGACGTCGACGTTGGGCAGCATCCGGTCGAGCCACTTCGGCAGCCACCAGGCCCGCTTGCCGAGCAGCGTGAGCACCGCCGGGACGATGGCCATGCGGACGATGAACGCGTCGAAGAAGACGGCGATCGCGAGGCCGAAGCCGATCATCTTGATCATGGCCTCGCTGGAGCCCATGAAGCCGGAGAAGACGGCGATCATGATGATGGCCGCGGCGGTCACGACCCGCGCGCCGTACCGGAAGCCGGTCACCACGGCCTGGGTCGGCTTCTCGCCGTGGACGTACGCCTCGCGCATGCGGGTCACGAGGAAGACCTCGTAGTCCATGGCGAGACCGAAGACCACGCCGACCATGAAGATCGGCATCATCGACATGACCGGGCCGGTCTGCTCGACGTTCATCAGGCCGGACAGCCAGCCCCACTGGAAGACCGCGACCACGGCGCCGAGGGCCGCCAGCACGCTGAGCAGGAAGCCGAGGGCCGCCTTCAGCGGGACGAGGATCGAGCGGAACACCACGATCAGCAGCAGGAAGGCGAGGCCGACCACCAGGCCGAGGTAGGGCAGCAGCGCGTCGTTCAGCCTCTGCGAGACGTCGATGTTCATCGCCGTCGTACCGGTGACCAGGACCTCCGAGTCCGTGTCGCGGGCGATCTCCTTGCCCTTGTCACGGATGGCGTGCACCAGGCTCTCGGTGGTCTTCGAGGACGGCTTGGACTTCGGGACGACGGTGATCGTGGCGGTGTCGCCGGCCTTGTTGGGGGCGGCCGGGGTGACCGTGACGACGTCCTTGAGGCCCTTGATCTCGTCGCCGACCTTGGTGAAGTCGGCCTTGGGGTGGGCGCTGCCCTTGGCGTCGACGACAACCAGCAGCGGGCCGTTGAAGCCCGGTCCGAAGCCCTCGGACAGCAGGTCGTAGGCGCGGCGCTGGGTGGTGGAGACCGGCTGGGAGCCGTCGTCGGGCAGGCCCAGTTCGAGGGAGGCGGCCGGGATGGCCGCCGCGCCGAGGCCGACGATGCCGAGGAGGAGGACGGCGACCGGGCGGCGCACGACGAAGCTCGCCCAGCGCGTGCCCATGTTCGGGCGGTCCGGCTGCTTGGGCTTACGGCCGCCGCCGAGCAGCTTGCTCTTCTCGCCGACCGGCTTGACCCTGCGGCCCACGTAGCCGAGCAGCGCGGGGATGAGCGTGAGCGCGATGAGGACCGCGATGGCGACCGTGCCGGCCGCCGCGACGCCCATCTTGGTCAGCATCGGGATGTTGACGACGGACAGGCCGACCAGCGCGATGACGACGGTGAGGCCGGCGAAGACCACCGCCGAGCCGGCCGTGCCGACGGCGTGTCCGGCCGCCTCCTCGCGCTCGCGGCCCGCGGCCAGTTCGGCGCGGTAGCGGGAGACGATGAACAGGGCGTAGTCGATGCCGACGGCGAGGCCGATCATCGAGGCCAGGGTGGAGGTGGTGGTGCCCAGGTCCAGGGTGCTGGCGAGCGCGGTGACCGTGGAGACGCCGATGCCGACGCCGATGATCGCGGTCAGCAGCGGGAGTCCGGCCGCGAGCAGCGAGCCGAAGGTGATGACGAGGACGACGGCGGCGACCGCGATGCCGATGACCTCGCTGTTGCCGGTCTCGGGCTTGGTCTGGAGCGCGTCACCGCCGACCTCGACGGTCAGCCCGGTGTCCCGCGCTTCCTGCGCCGCCTTCTTCAGGGCGTCGCGCGAGGGGTCCTTCAGCTCCATGCTGGAGACCTTGTACTTCACCGAGGCGTAGGCGATCGTGCCGTCCTTGCTGACGGCGTGCCCGGCGTAGGGGTCGGCGACGGAGGCGACCTCGGAGTCGCTCTGCAGCTCCTTGACCGTCTTCTGGACGGTCGCCTTGTTGCTCGCGTCGGTCATCTTCTCGCCGCTGGGCGCCTTGAAGACGACACGTCCGGTCGCGCCGTCGGCGCTCATGCCGGGGAAGCGCTGTTCCAGCAGGTCGAAGGCCTTCTGCGCTTCGGTGCCGGGAATCGAGAAGGAGGAGTCGCTGGGGGTCGGCGCGGAGGCAGCGCCCACCCCGGCGAGGGTGAGCAGCGCGACCCATATGAGGGCGACGAAGTGCCGTCGCCGGAAGGCGAGCCGGCCGAGTTTGTAGAGGAAGGTGGCCACGGAGGCGTACTCCCGGTCAGGTCGTTGGGTTCATCAGGGCAGGGGCGATCAGCCCGACGACGAGAGCGGTGACGTCAGGTGAAGCTGGTGGAACTCGTCGAGCTTGTGGCGCTGGGGAAGCTGGGGGGTTGTCAGTCGGTACCGGCGCAGAGGGCGGGGAGAACCACGGCGTCGATGTACGAGGCGAGGAAGGCCTGGGTGGGTGGCTGGTTGTCGAGCATCGCCCGGGTGACGAAGCCGCCGACCATCATGTGCAGCATGAAGTCGAGCGCCGGGCAGTCGGGGCGGACCTCGCCCCGGTCGATCGCGCGCTGCAACACCTGCCGGAACCCGGCCATCTCGGGGTCCACGAGCTGCGCCCGGAAGGCCTCGCGCAGATCGTCGTTGTGGTGCATGGCCATGGCAACGCCCCGCATGAGCGCGGAGTTCCGCTCCATGGTGCAGTCGTCCTCCAGCGCCACGAGGGCGTGCAGGTCGCCGTGGAGGGATCCGGTGTCGATGTCACCGACGTGGCCTCGCTTGCTGTGCCGCAGCGCCCGGACGACCAGCTGCGCCTTGCCGCCCCACTGGCGGTAGAGCGTGGCCTTGCTGGACCGGGTGCGGGCGGCCACGGCGTCCATGGTGAGGGCGTCGTAGCCGACTTCCCGGAGCAGGTCGAGCACGGCCTCGTACAGCTCGGCCTCGCGCTCGGGGGTGATGCGACTGCGACGGGACGTCGCGGACTCGATCATCCCGATCACCCTCCTGTTCCGAACGACACGGTTTCGTACAGGAACGAATGTACCCCACCCCCTTACGAAACGAAACCGTTTCGTACGTGTCCTCGGTCACGGACAGAGAGAGCCGACTCGACAGGTTCACGAACGGCGGCCCGCAAAAGTTCCCGGAGTCGGCGCCGCACAAGTTGCTGGGCTCCATCCGGCGGAAAAGCATGGGAAGGTGAGCTATCTGCGTCTTCCCCACCTTTTCGGCGATCTGCTGTGCTTCGTGACCGAGGACGACCTCTGGCTGGCCCCCCTCGACGCCCCGGGCCGCGCCTGGCGGCTCACCGTGGACCGCGCGAAGGCCGGCCCCCCGCGCTTCTCTCCCGACGGGCGGCACATCGCGTACACGAGCTGGCGCAACCTCGTCCCGGAGATCCATCTCGCCGCCGTCGACGGCGGACCCGCGCGGCAGCTGACGTACTGGGGCAGCACCGACACCCGGGTCTGCGGCTGGACCCCGGACGGCGACATCCTCGCCGTCACCTCGCAGAGCGAGCCCTTCTCGTACTTCACCTCGGCCTACAAGGTGTCCACCGACGGCGACCCGGGCCGCAAGCTGCCCTGGGGCCCGGCCTCCGACATCCAGGTCGCCGACATCGAGGACGGGCACCGCACCCTCCTCCTCACCGGCACCCCGCCGCACGAACCGGCCTCCTGGAAGCGCTACCGGGGCGGCGCCATGGGCAGACTGTGGCTGCACGGCCGGCGGCTGCTGGAAGGCATCGGCGGCCACCTGGAGTCCCCCATGTTCGTCGGGGGCCGGATCGCCTTCCTCTCCGACCACGAGGGCGTCGGCAACCTGTACTCGTGCGCCTACGACGGCTCCGACCTGCGCCGCCACACCGACCACGACGCCTTCTACGCGCGCGCCGCCGCCACTGACGGCACCCGTGTGGTCTACCAGTGCGCGGGCGGCCTGTGGATCGTCGACGACCTGTCCCCGGACTCGGTCCCGCGCAGACTGGACGTGCGGCTGAGCGGCCCGCGCGCGGGGCGGCGCCCCTACCTGGTACCCGCCGCCCAGAACGTAGACGGCATCTCGGTGGACGAGACCGGCCGGGCCAGCGCCGTCGTCGTACGCGGCGGCCTGTCCTGGCTGACCCACCGCGACGGCCCCGCCCGTACGATCACCGACACGCCCGGCGTACGGGTACGGCTGCCGGAGATGCTGGGCTCCACCGGGCAGGTGGCGTACGTGACGGACGCCGAGGGCGAGGACGCCGTCGAGATCGCCCAGCTGCCCCGGGCCAGCGGCGGCCGTGCCCCGCGCCGGCTGGCCTCCGGTGAGCTGGGCCGGGTCCTGGAGCTGGTCTCCGACCCGCCCGGCGAACGCCTGGCCATCGCCTCGCACGACGGACGCCTGCTCCTCCTCACCGCATCCGATGAGGCGGCTGCCGCCGCGGGCACCGAGGACCCGGGCGGCGAGGTGACCGAGCTGATCCGGTCCGTCAACGGGCCCGTACGCGACCTCGCCTTCTCCCCGGACGGCGCCTGGCTCGCCTGGTCCCAGCCGGGCATCGGGCGCTCCCTGCGGCAGATCAAGCTGGCCCGCATCAAGGACCGGCTGATCGTGGACGTCACCAACGGCCGCTTCGAGGACGAGAACCCCGTCTTCACGCGCGACGGCCGCTACCTCGCCTTCCTGTCCTGGCGCGGCTTCGACCCGGTGTACGACGTCCACACCGGCGACCTGTCCTTCCCGCTGGGCTGCCGCCCGTACCTGGTCCCGCTGTCCTCGGCGACGCCGTCCCCGTTCGCCCTGAACCCCGAGGGCCGGCCGGCCGCCGGCGGGCTCGACCCCGTCGAGGACGAGGAGACCGGCGAGAACGGCACGGTGACGGTCGAGGTGGAGGGCCTGGAGAGCAGGGTCACGCCGTTCCCGGTCATCGCCTCCAAGTACTCGGCGCTGCAGCCGGTCGCGGGCGGCGGACTGGTCTGGCTGCGCTGGCCGATCTCCGGCGCGCTCGGCGAGACCTTCGCCAACCCCGCCGACATCAGCGGGCGGCCGACCCTGGAGTACTTCAACATCGCCAAGGCGAAGAAGTCCGAACTGGTCGGCCACCTGGACTGGTTCGCAGTGAGCGGCGACGGCACCCGGCTCGTCGTCGTCGACGAGGACGAACTGCGGGCGGTGCCCTCGACCGAGCCCGGCGACAGCGACTCGACCGTCTGGATCGACCTGCGCCGCATCCTGCACGAGGTCGACCCGGCCGCCGAGTGGCGCCAGTCGTACGCCGAGGCCGGCCGGCTGATCCGCGCCTACTTCTGGGACCCGGGCATGAGCGGCATCGACTGGGACGCGGTGCTCGACCAGTACCGCCCCCTGGTCGAACAGGTCGCCTCCCCCGACGAGTTCGCCGACCTGCTGCGCGAAGTCCTGGGCGAGCTGGGCACCTCGCACGCCTACGTCACGGCCGCCCGCCGCAACGAGGGCCCGCCGCACTACCAGCGCCGGCAGGGGCTGCTCGGCGCCAACCTCGTGCGCCGGGACGGCGGCTGGACCATCAAGCGCATCCTGCCCGGCGACTCCTCCGACTCCAAGGCGCGCTCACCGCTGGCCGGAACGGGCATCCGCGAGGGCGCCGTCCTCACCCACGTCGACGGCCGCCCGGTCGACCCGGTGACCGGCCCCTATCCCCTGCTGGCCGGCTCGGGCGGCACGACCGTCGAGCTGACCTTCACCCCGGCGGAGGGCGAGGCGGCGCACGCGCGGCGGGTCGCGGTCGTCCCGCTCATCGACGAACGCCCGCTGCGCTACCAGGACTGGGTGGCCAAACGCCGGGCCGTGGTACGGCAGTTGAGCGGCGGCAAGTGCGGCTACCTGCACATCCCCGACCTGGGCGGCTCGGGCTGGGCCCAGTTCAACCGCGACGTGCGCATGGAGGTGTCCCGCCCGGCGCTGATCGTCGACGTCCGCGGCAACGCGGGCGGCCACATCAGCGAGCTGGTCGTCGAGAAGCTGACCCGGACGATCCTGGGCTGGGACCTGACGAGGGACGCGCAACCGGTGTCGTACACCTCCAACGCCCCCCGGGGCCCGATCGTCGCCCTCGCCGACGAGGCGACCTCCTCCGACGGCGACATGATCACGGCGGCCTTCAAGCTGCTCAAGCTGGGCCCGGTGGTCGGCTCGCGCACCTGGGGCGGCGTCGTCGGCATGACCGGCCGCCACCGCCTCGGCGACGGCACGGTGATCACGGTGCCGATGAACGCGGCCTGGTTCGACGCCTACGGCTGGTCCGTGGAGAACCACGGCGTCACCCCCGACCTGGAGATCCTCCGCACCCCCCTGGACTGGGCGGAGGGCCGCCACGCCCAGATGGACGACGCGGTCCAACTGGCCCTGGACCTCCTGGAATCCAACCCGGCAGCAGTCCCACCGGACTACAGCGACGCCCCGAACAGAGCCCGCCCAAAGCTCCCACCGAGGCCGGCCTAGACGGCAGGGGGGCTGCGCTTCAAAGCAAGGGCTCATCAATAGGGGCGCGGGGAACTGCGCGACAAGCCCCCGCAGCCCCGCACCCGAAAACGCACCACAACCACCCCGAACAACACCGCAGGGCGCCCTCCTGAAAGAAGGGCGCCCCACGAATCCGGCCGAAGCCGAGCGCAGCGGCTACGCGTCGTAGTCGCGGTCGAAGCGCTCCCGCATCTCCTGCTCGGTGTCCTCGGCGTCGCGCAGGTTCTCGCGACCGGGCTGCTGCTGACCGCGCTGCGGCTGCTGCGGCTGCTGACCACGCTGCGGCTGCTGCTGGCCACGCTGCGGCTGCCCGGCCTTCTCACGGGCCTGGCCGGCCTTCTGCTTGCCCTGTTCGCGCGTCTTGCCGCTCTTGTCCTGCATACCCATGTGGGTTCACTCCCGTGGTGGGTGAGGGGGATTGGCCCGGTAGTGGGGCCTCGACCAGATTCACACGGGGGCACACACTGCGCATCTGGATCAGTTACGGTGCGTAGCACGCTCCGCTTCATCCGCGGCCCCACCTGCGCCGACGAGCCCGGCACTCATCCCCTTCAGCCGCGGCGCGTACCGCTGCACCTCGCGCTGGCCGACGACGCCGATGAGCGCCGGCAGGTACCCGCGCACGCCCTGCATCCCGCGCAGCCACCACTGCCCGTACACGTGCGCCGAGCGCCGCTCGATCCCGGCGACGATCCGGTCCACCGCGGGTCCCAGCGGGTACGTCTTGTTCGACGGCCACGGCAGCCGCTGGCGCAGCTCCCGCAGGACGTCGTCCTGGTCGGCGCCGCGCACCATGTCGGTGTCGGTCCAGGACAGGTACCCGACGCCGACGCGCACGCCCTGGTAACCGACCTCGGCGCGCAGGCTGTGCGCGTACGCCTCCACGCCCGACTTGGACGCGCAGTACGCCGTCATCATCGGCGCCGGGGTGATCGCGGCGAGCGAGGCTATCTGGAGCAGATAGCCGCGGCTCTCGACCAGCACCGGCAGGAACGCGCGGGCGGTCACGGCCGAGCCGATCAGGTTCACCTCGATCACCCGCCGCCAGGCCTGCGGATCGGAGTCGATGAACGGACCGCCGCTCGCCACCCCGGCGTTGGCGACCACGATGTCGACCTTCCCGAACCGCTCCTTCACCTCCTGCGCGACCCGGCCCATCGCCTCGTGGTCGGTGACGTCCGCGTACCAGTAGGCGCTGTCGCTGTGCAGCCGCCCGGAGACCTCCTTGAGCGCCTCCTCCTCCAGGCCGACCAGCGCGACCTTCGCGCCGCGCGCGGAGAGCTTGCGCGCCAGCAGCTCGCCGACGCCGCGCGCCGCTCCGGTCACGACGGCGACCTGCCCTTCGAGGCTGACCCTGCTCATGCGCTCTCCTTGCTCTGCACGGGGGTGGACTGGGGGGTGGACTGGGGGGTGGACGGGACCGTGGTGACGTACGTGGTGACGAGCTCCCGTATCTTGCCGGTCACCACTTCGGGGGCCTCGACCGGGCTCATGTGCCCGACGCCGGTCAGCTCGGTGAGGCCGATGCACTGCGGCAGCGCGGCGGCCAGCGCGCGGGCGTGCACGGGAGGCGTGAGCCTGTCGGACGCGCCGTGCACGATCTCGGTGGGCGCGTGCAACTCCCGTACACCGTGGTCGAGATCGAGCTTGCCGAGCGTACGTCCCCACGCCTGGCGCACGACGCGCGGGCAGGCGTGCACGATCCGTGCGCACGCCTCGACCATGTGCGGGGCGGAACCGGCGCCCATGGTGGCGTACTTGAGGACGCTCCTCGCGACCGGCGTGACCGGTCCGAGGGGAGCGCGAGAGGTGAGGATGCCCGCCGTGAGCAGGTCGCGGACGCCCCCGGCGCGCAACGGCACCACGCGCGACTCCGCGACCAGCCGCGAGCTGCCGGTGCTGCACAGCAGGACGGCGGCGGCGTGCTCCCGCAGGCGCGGGCGCGTGGCGGCGGCCATGACCGTCATGCCGCCCATGGAGTGCCCGACGATCAGGGCCTTCTCGTCGCGCGCGAGGGTCTCCGTGAGCACCGCTTCCAGGTCGTCCGCCAGCGCGTCAGTGGTGCACGCGGGGCTCGCGGGACTGCGCCCGTGCCCCCGCTGGTCGTACGCGATCACCCGGTGGTCGGCCGCCAGGTCCCGGATCTGCGCCGCCCAGAAGGCGGTGGAGCAGGTCCAGCCGTGGGAGAGGACGACCGGGGGCGCGCTCTCGGGCCCGTGCACCTCGACGTGCAGCCGAGCGCCGTCGGCGGACACGACGGTGAGTTCCTGGGCAGGGGCGGGCGGGGCGTAGGGCCCGCTGGTGACGGAGGCGAGGCGGCTCATGCGGCGGCCCCGCTCGGCTCCCCGGCGACCGCGGCCTTCTTCTTGGCCGTACGCGTCTTCTTCGCCTCGGGCCCGGTCGGCTCCGGCTTGCGGACGACCTCGTACTCCGCGAGGTCCACCTGACTGGTCGCACGCCGGAACTCGGTCGTCGTACCGGGCCAGACGGTGGTGTTACGGCCGCTCGCGTCCAGGTACCAGCTGGTGCAGCCGCCGGTGTTCCACACGGTCCGCTTCATGCGCTCCTGGACCATGTGGTTCCAGTCCCCGACGGCCGCGGGCCGGGCATCGAGGGCCGTACGGCCCCCGAGGACGTCCAGTTGCCGCAGATAGTCGGCCATGTAGTTCAGCTGGGACTCGATCATGAGGATCATGGAGGAGTTCCCGAGGCCGGTGTTGGGCCCGATGATCGTCATCCAGTTCGGGAACCCGGCGGCCGAGGCGCCGCGCAGCGCCTGCATGCCGCCCTTCCAGGACTCCGCGAGGGTGTGGCCGGCCGCGCCGACCACACGCTCGGCGATGGGCATGTCCGTGACGTGGAAGCCCGTACCGAAGATGATCGCGTCGACCTCGGCCTCGGTGCCGTCGGCGGCGACGGCCGTGGAGCCGCGGATCTCGCTGAGCCCACTGGCGACGACGTCCACGTTGGGCCGGGCGAGCGCCGGGTAGTACTCGCTGGACAGCAGGATCCGCTTGCAGCCGATGCGGTAGTCGGGGGTGAGCTTGGCCCGCAGGACCGGGTCCTTGATGGCACGGGCCATGTTCTGCCTGGCCAGCCGCTCGACCAGGCCCAGCTCGTCGGGGCGCTTGGTGAACGCCTGGACCTGCAGCTCCCGGATGCCCCACAGCAGCCCGCGGCGGAGCTGGGTGGTGAAGGGCAGCGCCCGGTGCAGCCGGCGCTCGACGCCACTGATGGCGCGGTCCATGCGGGGCATCACCCACGGCGGGGTCCGCTGGAAGAGGGTGAGCCGGCCGACCTCGCGCTGGATGGCGGGCACGATCTGGATGGCGGAGGCGCCGGTGCCGACCATGGCCACGCGCTTGCCGCGCAGGTCGTAGTCGTGGTCCCAGCGCGCGGAGTGGAACACCTTGCCCGGGAAGGACTTAAGGCCCGGGATCTCGGGCAGCTTCGGGTCGGACAGCGGCCCGGTGGCGGAGACGACGACGTCGGCCGAGAGCGAGCCGCGCGTGGTCTCGATGTTCCACCGCAGGTGCTCGGCGTCCCAGCTCATCAGCTTCACTTCGGAGTTGAAGCGGATGTGCGGGCGCAGCCCGAAGACGTCGGTGACGTGCTCCAGGTAGGCGCGGATGTGCTGCTGCCCGGAGAAGGTCCGCGGCCAGTCGGGATTGGGCGCGAAGGAGAAGGAGTACAGGTGCGAGGGCACGTCACAGGCGCACCCGGGGTAACTGTTGTCCCGCCAGGTGCCGCCGACGCTGTCGGCCCGCTCCAGGACGACGAAGTCGGTGATCCCCTCGCGGCGCAGCCGCACGGCGGCCCCCAGCCCACCGAAGCCGGACCCGATCACCGCCACCCGTACATGCTCATGCTGGGCCATCCCGAAGCCTCCACGCATCACCTAGGAACTCTGCCAGTGAACACTGGCGCAATGGGACTGTAGAGCAGCTGCGTACCGAGCGGTAGGGGTCGAAGAAGGAAAGTTACCGGCGGTACAACATAGGCTGCGGACGTGGCAGACGAAGCAGCACACCTGGGGGAACGGCGCGAGTACCGCATGGAGGAACTGGCGCGCCTGGCCGGCATCACCGTGCGCACGCTGCGCTTCTACCGCGAGCGCAAGCTGATCCCGCCACCGCGCCGCGAGGGCCGTATCGCCTGGTACGACGACCACCACCTGGCCCGGCTGCGCACGATCTCGGCGCTGCTGGAGCGCGGCCACACCCTCAACGGCATAGCGGAACTCGCGGAGGCCCTCGACCACGGCCGCGACGTCGCCGACCTCCTGGGCGTCACCCCCACCGAGGAGGAGCCGGTCCGCCTCACCCCCGAGGAACTCGCCGCCCGCTTCGAGGGCGAGGTCACCCCGGAGAACCTGGCCGCCGCCATGAACCTGGGCTACCTCGGCACCGACGGCGACGAGATCGTCCACATCAGCCGCCGCCTGCTGGACGTCTCGGCCGCACTGGTCCGCGAGGGCATCCCGCTCGCCGAGGTCCTCGCGGCGGGCGCCCGCGTCCGCGAGCACGCCGACGCCCTGGCCGAACTCTTCGCCGACGTGATCCTGCGCCACGCCCCCGAGGAGGACCTACAGCGCCTGCGCCCGCTGGCCCGCAGCGTGGTGGAGGCGGAGCTGTCACTGGCCCTGGACCGGCGCATGAACAAGCGGAGCTGAGCCCCGCACCGTAGCGGCCCTACCGGCCGTACACCACGGTCACCGGCGCATGGTCGGACCACCGCTCGGCGTGCGTGGCCGCGCGCTCGACGAAGCCCTTGACCGCCTTGGCCGCGAGGCCGGGCGTGGCCACGTGGTAGTCGATGCGCCATCCCGAGTCGTTGTCGAAGGCCCGGCCCCGGTACGACCACCAGCTGTACGGCCCCTCCACGTCCGGGTGCAGGGCGCGTACGACGTCGACGTAGCCGCCGTCCTGCGCGTCGAACACCTGGCTGAGCCACTCCCGCTCCTCGGGCAGGAAGCCGGAGTTCTTGGTGTTGCCGCGCCAGTTCTTCAGGTCGGCCTGCTGGTGGGCGATGTTCCAGTCGCCGCAGACGACCACCTCGCGCCCCTCGGCGGCGGCCCGCTCGCGCAGCTGCCTGAGGTGGGCGAGGAACTCGCCCATGAAGCGGAGCTTCTCGTCCTGCCGCTCGGTGCCGACCTCGCCGGCGGGCAGGTAGAGGGAGGCGACGGTGACCCCGGGCAGGTCGGCCTCCACATAGCGTCCGCTGCCGTCGAACTCGGCCGAGCCGAAGCCGACCCGCACCCGGTCGGGCTCGCGCCGCGTGTAGAGGGAGACGCCCGCGCGGCCCTTGGCGGCGGCCGGGGCGTGCACGACGTGCCAGCCGTCGGGCTGCCGCACCTCCTCGGGCAGCTGGTGCGGCTCGGCGCGTACCTCCTGTAGGCACACGACGTCCGCGGAGGTCTGGGCGAGCCACTCCACGAAGCCCTTCTTGGCGGCGGCCCGCAGCCCGTTCACGTTCACCGAGGTCACAGTCAGCATCAGGGCACGATACCGGCACACTGGACCGAGTCCGCCAACCCATCGCATAGAGGTTCGATCGCCAGCATGAACATTCGCCGTGTCCGTTTCGACCACCCCGACGCCACGAAGCTCAACGACGAGGTCCAGGCCGAGTACGCCGAGCGCTACGGCGACGAGGGCGACGCCACAACCCTCGGGACGACGGACTTCGACCCGCCGAACGGGCTCTACCTGATCGCGTACGACGAGTTCGACCGCCCCGTGGCCACCGGCGGCTGGCGCAGCCAGGACCGCAACGAGGAGGGCAACGAGGACGGCGACGCGGAGCTGAAGCGCATGTTCGTCATAACGGAGATGCGCGGCCGGGGTCTGGCCCGCCGCATCCTCGCGGCTCTGGAGGAGGACGCCCGCGAGGCCGGCCGCGTCCGCATGGTCCTGGAGACCGGCACCAAGCAGCCGGAGGCCATCGCCCTGTACGCCTCGTGCGGTTACGAGCCGTGCACCCCGTTCGGCTACTACCGGCACCACCCGGAGAGCCGCTGCTTCGCGAAGCAGCTGTAGACACGATGAAGCCCCGGTCGACGGAAGTCGACCGGGGCTTCATGCTGCGTGGACCTGAGGGGATTTGAACCCCTGGCCCCCTCGATGCGAACGAGGTGCGCTACCGGACTGCGCCACAGGCCCTTGCAACGAGTGAAACTCTAGCATCCCCATCGGGGTGCTTGGAAATCCGTTCCCTGACTGGTCAGAGGCGGGCTTCCGGTTGAGTGACGGCCGTCACTCGTTGGCCGCGCGCGGGCGGTCGCCGTCCTCGTACTGGTCGAAGAGCGGCGTGCGTCCGCGCCCGCGTGCCCGGCGTGCGGAGGCCGCGCGTCGTGCGCCGCTGCGGCCGTCCGCCGGCTTGTCGTCGGACGGGGGCGCGGGCTCGTCCGCCTCGGCCTGGGGCGCGTGCTCCGCCTCGTGCTCCGGCGCGACCGAACTGGACCGTGCCGAACTCCAGGTGCCGGGCGCCCCCAGGTCCACGTCGGAGGTGGCCCGCGGGGCGACCGGCGCGGTCACGTACGTCGGCAGCGGCACGGGCACCGGGTCCCAGCTGTCCCCGTGGCCGGGGCGCCGCTGCCGCTCGCGCTGCTGGTCGACCCACTCGGCATGGTCGGTCTGCTCGACGAGGGCGCGGCGGTCCGCGGCGAGCGCCGCGGAGAGAGCGGGGTCGGTCTTGGGTTCTGGTCCCTCGTCCGGTTCGTCCGCGCCCGCACCCGCGTCGAGGGACGCGCGCCGGCGCGGCTGGCGCTCACGCAGGTGCCGGGCGGCGGCCTCTGCGCGGCGGCGGTCCATCTGGTACGCGAAGCGGCGCCGCTCCTGCGAGCGCAGGTAGGCGATGTACCCGCTGAGCAGCACGGCGGGCGCGGCGGGCGCCCACAGGAAGGCGAGCCCGCCGACGGCGGCGACGATCGCGCCGAGCGTGAAGGCGAGGAAGAGCATCACGGTGGTCCGCCGTCGGCGCGCGAGCACCTTCGAGCGGCGGGCGCGCGCGGCGGCCGACTGCGCCGACGGCGTCCGCTGCACGGCCGGCTCGCGCTTGTGCGCGGGCGCTTCCGGCTTGTGCGCGGGTACCTCCGGCTTCTGGGCGGACGCCTCCGGCTCGGCCTCCGTACGGACCTGACGGCGGGTCGGAGGCATGGCGAAGGCCCGGACGTCCACCGAGTCGGTGACGGCGTCCGGATCGCTGGCGTCCGGCTCCCCCTCCTGGGCGGAGCGCGCACGCAGGTCCTTGGCGTAACGACGCTCCATCCCCGCCCGTCCGGACAGCAGCCGGATGGCGGTGCTGAAGCGTTCCGTCGGACGGGCCTCGTTCAGCTCGTCCTGCCTACGGAGCCACATCGGCACCAAGTAGGCGGCCCAGGCCCCGACAATGACTGCGTAGATGAGGCCGCTGCTGCTCACGCCTCACACGGTAGAGGGGTTTGCGTGAGGCCATCTGCCAATTCGGCCGGTGTGTCGCACGATCTGGCTGATATTTCCAGCTTTTTTTGCGACGGATGCGATCAGCGGACCGCCGGAACCGCGAATTCAATGCCCGGAGGCGGTCAGCGGCCGATCAATTTCGAACACATATTTCGAACATGTATTCAATTTCTGAGGCTAGCCGGCATTCCCGGTGGTGCTCTGCGGATTCCGCTGAGAGCGTGCCCGCTGCCAGCGCGCGAGCAATCCCTCGGGCACCTCTTCCGCGGTGAGCGCGAAGACGAGGTGGTCGCGCCAGGCGCCGTCGATGTGCAGATAACGCGGCCGGAGCCCCTCCTCGCGGAATCCGAGCTTCTCCACGACCCGCCGGCTGGGCCGGTTCTCCGGGCGAATGCAGACCTCGATGCGATGCAGCCCGACGGAGCTGAAGCAGTGGTCCACCGCGAGGGCGACGGCCGTCGGCATCACCCCGCGCCCGGCGACCGCTTGGTCCACCCAGTAGCCGACGTGCCCCGAGCACATCGACCCCCAGGTGATCCCGGCGACCGTCAACTGCCCGACGAGCCGCCCCTGGTACTCGATGACGAACGGCAGCATCCGGCCCGCGCCGGCCTCGGAGCGCAGGTGCCGGACCATCTGGCGGTAGGTCGGCCGGTGGGTGACCGGCCCGCTCGGCGTGGGCGGCGGAATGGTCGCCTCCCAGGGGCGCAGCCAGTCCCGGTTGCGCCGGTTCACCTCGCGCCAGGCCCGCTGGTCGCGCACCCTTATCGGCCGGAGGACGACATCTCCGTCCGCCAGCACGACGGGCCAGGAAGAGCTGTTCAGCTCGCACCCCCACTGCTCGGTCTGGGGTGGTCGCCGCCGCGGATCTGGTCGACGGCGTGGACCAGCAGCGGCTCCAGGACGGCCAGCCCGTCCTTCACCCCGCCGCTGGACCCGGGCAGGTTGACGATCAGCGTCCCTCCCGCGACTCCGGCGAGGCCCCGGGAGAGGGCGGCGGTCGGCACCTTCTCCCGGCCGAACGCGCGGATGGCCTCGGCTATGCCCGGCACCTCGTAGTCGATCACCTTGCGGGTCGCCTCGGGCGTGCGGTCGGTGGGCGAGATGCCGGTGCCGCCGGTGGTGACGACGACGTCGTACCCGGCGTCCACGGCGGCGCGCAGGGCCGCCTCCACGGGGTCGCCGTCGGGAACGACCTCGGGCCCCGCCACGGCGAACCCGAAGCGCCCCAGGCCGTCGGCGACCATCGGGCCGCCCCGGTCCTCGTAGACCCCGGCGGCAGCCCTGTTGGAGGCGGTGACCACAAGAGCGCGGTAGGTCATGCCCGGCTCCAGTCGCCCGACTTGCCGCCCGTCTTCTCCTCCACCCGTACGTCCGTGATGACCGCTCCCTTGTCGACCGCCTTGACCATGTCGATCACGGTGAGCGCGGCGACCGTCACGGCGGTGAGGGCCTCCATCTCGACGCCCGTGCGGTCCGTCGTCTTCACGGTGGCCTGGATCTCCACGGCGTCGTCCGCGACCGACAGGTCCAGTTTCACACCGGACACCGACAACGGGTGACAGAGCGGGATCAGGTCGGGGGTGCGCTTGGCGCCCATGATGCCCGCGATGCGCGCGGTGGCCAGGGCGTCGCCCTTGGGGACCCCCTCACCGCGCAACAGCTCGACCACGCGTGGTGAGACGAGGACCCGGCCGCTGGCGCGGGCGGTGCGCGCGGTCACGTCCTTCCCGGATACGTCGACCATGCGGGCCGCGCCCGCGTCGTCGATGTGCGTCAGCCGTTCCTGCGTACTCATGTGGTGGGACTCCCGGTCCGGGCCCGGCGCAGTGCGGTGCGCAGGCCTGTTGTGCGCGACACGGTACCGCCAAGCCGGCGCACGCAGCGGACCCGGATCCTCCCGCGGACAGGGAACGCGCGCCCGTCAGCCGAGCAGTACGACCTCCACCTCCGTGCCGGGCTCGACGGAGGCCAGCTCTTCGGGGACGACGATCAGGGCGTTGGCGTGCGCCAGCGCCGCGATCAGGTGGGAACCGGCGCCGCCCACGGGAGTCACCTCGCCGTCGGCGTACGCCCCGCGCAGGAACTGGCGCCGCCCCCGGGGCGAGCCGAGCACCTCCTCGGCCCTGAGCGTGGCACGCGTGCGAGGCCGGTGCACGTCCTCCAGGCCCATCAGGGCGCGGATCGCGGGGCGGACGAACAGCTCGAAGGAGACGTACGACGACACGGGGTTGCCGGGCAGGGCCAGCAGGGGCGTGTGGTCGGGGCCGATGGAGCCGAAGCCCTGGGGCTTGCCGGGCTGCATGGCGAGCTTGCGGAACTCGATGCCGCTGCCGGCCTCGTCCTCGTCGCCGACGTACGACAGCGCCTCCTTGACGACGTCGTACGCCCCGACGCTGACCCCGCCCGTGGTCACCAGGAGGTCGGCGCGGATCAACTGGTCCTCGATGGTGGAGCGCAGGGTCTCGGCGTCGTCCGCGACGGCACCCACCCGGTAGGCGATGGCGCCCGCGTCCCGGGCGGCGGCGGTGAGCGCGAAGCTGTTGGAGTCGTAGATCTGGCCGTGCGCCAGTTGCTCGCCGGGCTGGACGAGTTCGCTGCCGGTGGACAGGACGACCACGCGCGGGCGCGGGCGCACGCGTACCGTGCCGCGGCCGATCGCCGCGAGCAGCGCGATCTGCGGCGGCCCGAGGACCGTCCCGGCCTCCAGGGCGAGGTCTCCGGCCTTCACGTCGCTGCCCTTCGCGCGCACGTGCGCGCGTGCCTCGGCGGGGCGGTGCACACGCACCTGCCCCGTGGCGCCCTCGGGGGCGAGGCTGCGCGCCCGCATGCCGCTGACCGGGCCCTCGCCGAGCCCGCCGTCGGTCCACTCGACGGGGACGACGGTCTCGGCGCCGGGCGGCAGCGGGGCGCCGGTCATGATCCGGGCGGCCTGGCCGGGGCCGACCCGGACCAGGCCGGCCGCGCCCGCCGCGACGTCCCCGACGACCTCCAGGACGGCCGGGAACCCCTCGCCGGCGCCGGCGACGTCCGCGACCCGCACCGCGTACCCGTCCATCGAGCTGTTGTCGAACGGCGGCAGGGAGACCGGCACCGTGACGTCGTCGACCAGGACACAGCCCTGGGCGTCGAGCAGTTGCAGCTCGATGGGTTCGAGGGGGCGGACGGTGGCGAGGATGTCCTCCAGGTGCTCGTCCACCGACCACAGGTGGTCCGAGCCGGCGGGGCGGGTCGCGGCGCTGCTCAACGTTGCTGCATCTCCTCGGCTACGTAACTGCGAAGCCAGGTCCGGAAGTCCGGGCCCAGGTCTTCACGTTCGCATGCGAGTCTGACAATGGCACGCAGATAGTCGCCACGGTCACCGGTGTCATAGCGGCGGCCCTTGAAGACGACGCCGTGCACCGGGCCGCCGACCTTCTCGTCCTGGGCGAGCTGCTGGAGGGCGTCGGTGAGCTGGATCTCGCCGCCGCGGCCCGGCTCGGTGGTGCGCAGTATGTCGAAGATGTGGGGGTCGAGGACATAACGGCCGATGACCGCGTAGTTCGACGGAGCGTCCGCCGGGTCCGGCTTCTCGACCAGACCGGTCACCTTGACGACGTCGCCCTCGGCGGTCGCCTCCACGGCCGCGCAGCCGTAGAGGTGGACCTGCTCGGGCGCGACCTCCATGAGGGCGATCACGCTGCCGCCGTTCTGCTCCTGGACCTCGATCATGCGCTGGAGCAGCGGGTCGCGCGGGTCGATCAGGTCGTCACCGAGGAGCACGGCGAAGGGCTCGTGGCCGACGTGCGGGGCGGCACAGAGCACGGCGTGGCCGAGGCCCCTGGGGTCGCCCTGGCGCACGTAGTGCATGGTGGCCAGGTCGCTGGACTCCTGCACCTTCGCGAGGCGTTCGGCGTCACCCTTCTTCTCGAGCGCCGATTCCAGCTCGTAGTTGCGGTCGAAGTGGTCCTCGAGCGGGCGCTTGTTGCGTCCGGTGATCATGAGTACGTCGTCGAGCCCCGCCGACACGGCCTCCTCGACCACGTACTGGATCGCGGGCTTGTCCACAACCGGCAGCATCTCCTTGGGAGTGGCTTTGGTGGCCGGCAGGAACCGGGTGCCGAGGCCTGCTGCGGGGATGACAGCCTTGCTGATCCTGGGGTGCGACTGAGTCATGCCCGCAACCTTATCCGGTGCCTTTGTGGGGATTCTGTGGCTCCGGAGAGTGAGCGCTGTGTGAGCACAAAGTGAGAGGATGCGAGAACGACCTGTGGAACACGTCGGACGTACGGCAGAGCCTGACAAGCGAATGTTGCGGCGGGAGTTCCTCGCGGTGAGGAACAGGTTGACGGAGGATGTCCTCCGGGAAGCGGGCGAAACGCTGGCGGTACGGGCCCTGGAACTGCCCGAGCTGGCAAAGGCGCGCACGGTGGCGGCGTACGTCTCCGTGGGCAGCGAGCCGGGCACGCGCGCCCTGCTGGACGCGCTGCGCGCGCAGGGTGTGCGCGTGCTGCTCCCCGCGCTCCTGCCCGACAACGATCTGGACTGGGGCGAGTACACCGGTCCGGAATCGCTCGCGCGGGTCCGGCACGGCGGGAAGATGGCCCTGTTCGAGCCCTCCGGAGAGCGCCTCGGCCGGGACGCGGTGACCTCGGCCGACGCGGTCCTGCTGCCGGGGCTCGCGGTGGACGAGCGCGGGATGCGCCTGGGGCGCGGGGGTGGGTCGTACGACCGCGTCCTGGCCCGCCTGGAGCGCGCGGGCGCCCACCCGGCGCTCGTGGTGCTCCTGTACGACACCGAGGTCGTCGCACGGGTACCCGCGGAGGCCCACGACCGGCCGGTGCAGGCGGTGGTGACACCGTCGGGCGTGCGGCGCTTCCCGCGCGCCTGACGCCCGTACGAGCCCCCCATACGAAAACGGCCCTCCACGCGCGCGTGGAGGGCCGTTTTCGTGTGCTGCGTGCCGTCAGCGGGTCACGGCTTGAGGACGAGCGTGTCGCTCGTGCTGCTGCCGACCGCCTTGTCCGTGAACGACCAGGGCAGCAGCTCGCCCTTGGCCCACTTGCTCGTCTGGTCCGTGTAGTGCGCGCTGTAGGCGTGCCCGGAGGCTCCGGTCAGGTTGATCCACTTGGACTTGTCGAAGTCCTTGAGGTTGACCACCATCCGCATGGACGGCACCCAGACGACGTTGTAGCCGCCGGCCGCGTTCCAGCCGCTCGCGTTGACCGTGGCCTCGCCGCCGCTGAGCTTCCAGGGGCCGCGGTTGAGCACGTACTGGAGGAACTTGGGGCCGTCGGTGCCGAGGGTCTGGTTCTTCAGGAACAGGCGGTGCAGCCGGCCCCAGCTCCAGGTGTCGATGTCCTTGCCGAGCTTGGCGGTCAGCTCCCAGCGGGCGTCGATCATGGCGCGGGCGAACAGCTCGTCCCGGTCGTTCGCCGCGGGGCGCGTGCCCGACTTGGGCGTCTTCCACCATTCGCTGTCCGGCTTGTCCATCAGGGTGCGCACGACCTCGAACCAGCGGTCGCCGCCGTCCGGCTGCGCCTGGTCGGCGTCGCGCTGGCCGCACTCGCGCACCTTGCTGTCGTCGTCCACCGGGCCGGTGCTGTCGATCTTGTCGACCCACAGGCACTGTCCCTTGACGCGCAGCTCCTTGGGGAGCTTGTTCCCGAAGGCGAGCTTCAGGACGTTGCGCCAGACGGCGTTGAAGTAGGCAGCCGCCGCGGAGTCGGCGTCCTGGGTGTAGTCCCAGCCGTCCAGCAGCTTCTGCGCCTGCCGTACGTCCTTGTCGGCCAGGTTGATCCTCAGCAGCTTGGGCACCAGGAGCTTGGCGATCTCGCTGCTGTTGTCCAGCTGCATCTGCCGCATGTCCTCGGTGGAGATCTTGCCGCCGTCCTTGATCTTGGACTCGATCAGGTCGGTGATGCGCTGGCTGCGGGTGCCGTAGCCCCAGTCGGTGGTCAGCGTGTACGGGTACTTGCCCTTGTCGACCACGGCCTGGTTGGCGGTGACGATGTAGCCGCGCTTGGGGTTGTACTCGTAGGGCAGCTCGTCCTGCTTGACGAAGCCGGTCCAGGCGTACTTCGAGTTCCAGCCCGGGGCCGGGATGGAGCCGTCGTCGGTCGAGGAGCGCGTGGGGATCTTGCCGGGCAGCGTGTAGCCGATGTTGTTCTTGGTGTCGGCGTAGATCAGGTTCTGCGAGGGGACGTCGAACAGGGCGGCTGCCTTGCGGAAGCTGCTCCAGTCCGAGGCCCTGTCGAGGGCGAACACGGCGTCCATGGAGGTGCCCGGGTCGAGCGCGGTCCACCTCAGGGCGATGCCGTAGCCGTCGCCGCGGTCGGGGGCGGCGGTGTTGACGGTGGCCTTCTTGCCGACCTGGACGAGTTCGTCGTCACGGTCGGACAGCAGCGGCATCCCGTCCTGGGTCTGGCGGACGACGATCGGCTTGGAGTCACCGCCGGCGACCTTGATGGTCTCCTCGCGGGTCTTGAAGGGCCGGTTCTTGCCGTCGTACTGATAGCCGTTCGCGGTCACCTTCTCCAGGTAGAGGTCGGTGGCGTCGACTTCGGAGTTGGTCATGCCCCACGCGATGTCCGCGTTGTGGCCGATGATCACACCGGGCATGCCGGCGAACGTGTAGCCCGTGACGTCGTACTGGCACTTGCTGGAGACGGCCCGGCAGTGCAGGCCCATCTGGTACCAGACACCCGGCAACGACGGCGACAGGTGCGGGTCGTTGGCGAGCAGCGGCTTGTGGGTGATGGTGTACCTGCCGGACACGACCCAGGAGTTGGAGCCGATGCCCTGGCCGTTCACACCGACGGCGGCGGGGACGTTGTCCAGGACCTTGTAGAGGCCCGCCAGCTGGCCCGTGAGGCCCGGACCGCCGGCCGTGGAGGTGGAGGAGCCGGTCGTGCCCGTCGTGGTCTGAGAGTTGCTCGTACCCGTCGTACCCGTCGTACCCGTCGTGGTCTGCGTGCCCGTCGTGGTCTGCGTGCCGCCCGTGCCGCCGCCCTGCTGGAAGCTCCGGGTCACCTCGTCGTACTGACCGTCCTGCACGATCGGCTTGTTACGGCTGTAGGGGTACTCCGGGTAGAGGTCCTGGATCTGCTGCGGGCCGAGACGGCTCGTCATCAGGGCGCGGTCGATCTCGTCCTGCATGTTGCCGCGCAGGTCCCAGGCCATCGCCTTCAGCCACGAGAGAGAGTCGACCGGGGTCCACTGCTCGGGCTTGTAGTCGTTGGTGAAGCCGAGGGCCGCGTACTCCAGGGAGATGCCCTTGCCGCTCTTGCCGTGGAGGTAGGCGTTGACACCCTTGGCGTACGCGTCGAGGTACTTCTTCGTGGAGTTCGACAGCTTCGTGTCGTACTCCTGCTTGGCCACACGGTCCCAGCCGAGCGTGCGCAGGAACTCGTCGTTCTTGACCTGGTCCTTGCCGAACATCTCCGACAGGCGCCCGGAGGTCATGTGCCGGCGCACGTCCATCTCGTAGAACCGGTCCTGCGCCTGGACGAAGCCCTGCGCCATGAACAGGTCCTCGTCGGAGGACGCGTAGATCTGCGGGATGCCGTTGCCGTCCCGCTTCACGTCGACGGGACCCGACAGGCCCTCGATCGTGATCGAACCCTTGGTCTGCGGGAAGGAGGCGCGGACGGTGCTGATGGACCAATACGCCCCGTAGGCGATGCCTCCGATGACGGCCAGAACCAGGACCAGCACGATCAGGCGGGCTTTGCGCCCCTTTTTCCTGCCGGACTTGCCGGGCTTGTCACCCGTTGTGGCGGTGGTATTCGGGGGCATCGCTGTCCTTGCTGTCCTAACGCGAGCGGCAGGTCGGGCTGTGACTTTGAATGAGCGCTGGAGCAACCATAGGCGCAGGGCCCTGCGCCGCTTGACGCGGAGTAGGGAACAAGCGTGCACGAGCGTTCGATCTTGCCCGAGCAGCGTCAAGAAATCGTCAAGAGTTAGGTAGAGTAACTAGGTAAGGTAACGAAGTACCTGCAGATCCCGGAGGAGGAACCGCCGCTGACTGTCCACCACCTCGACCAGCTCCTGCTCGTCTGCTCCCTCGTCCTGCTCGTCGCCGTCGCGGCCGTCCGGATCTCCTCACGCAGCGGGCTCCCCAGCCTGCTCGTCTACCTGGGGATCGGCATCCTCATGGGCCAGGACGGCGTCGGGAACATCCACTTCAACAACGCCGGGATGACCCAGGTCATCGGCTACGCGGCCCTGGTCGTGATCCTCGCGGAAGGCGGCCTCGGCACGAAGTGGAAGGAGATCCGGCCGGCCCTGGCGTCCGCCTCGGTCCTGGCCACGGCGGGGGTCGCCGTCAGCGTCGGTGTCACGGCGGCGGGCGCGCACTATCTGGTCGGTCTGGAGTGGCGGCATGCGCTCATCATCGGCGCGGTGGTCTCGTCCACGGACGCCGCGGCCGTCTTCTCGGTGCTCCGGAGAATTCCCCTCCCCGCGCGCGTGACGGGCACGCTGGAGGCGGAGTCCGGTTTCAACGACGCCCCGGTGGTCATCCTGGTCGTCGCCTTCTCCCAGGCCGGCCCGGTCGAGCACTGGTACCTCCTGCTCGGCAAGATCACCCTGGAACTGGCCTTCGGCGCCGCCATAGGCCTCGCGGTGGGCTGGTTCGGCTCCTGGGGCCTCAAGCACGTGGCCCTGCCCGCCTCCGGCCTCTACCCGATCGCCGTCCTGGCGATCGCCGTGACGGCGTACGCCGCCGGCGCCCTGGGGCACGGCAGCGGCTTCCTGGCCGTCTACCTCGCCTCGATGGTGCTCGGCAACGCGAAGCTCCCGCACTGGCCCGCCACGCGCGGGTTCGCGGAGGGGCTGGGCTGGATCGCCCAGATCGGCATGTTCGTCCTGCTCGGCCTGCTGGTCACCCCGCACGACCTGGGCGACGACGTGTGGCCCGCCCTGGTCATCGGCATGGTGCTGACCATGGTGGCCCGCCCGCTGAGCGTGGTGCTCAGCCTGACGCCGTTCCGGGTGCCGTGGCCGGAACAGGCCCTGATGTCGTGGGCGGGACTGCGTGGCGCCGTGCCCATCATCCTGGCGACGATCCCCATGGTGAACGGCGTCGAGGGCAGCCGCCACATCTTCAACATCGTCTTCGTGCTGGTCGTCGTCTACACCCTCGTCCAGGGGCCGACACTGCCCTGGCTGGCGCGCGCGCTGCGGCTCGGCGAGGAGGGCGAGGCGGCCGACCTCGGCATCGAGTCGGCGCCCCTGGAGCGGCTGCGCGGGCATCTGCTGTCCGTCTCGATCCCGGAGGGCTCGCGGATGCACGGCGTGGAGGTCAACGAGCTGCGGCTGCCGGCCGGGGCCGCCGTCACGCTCGTCGTGCGGGACGGAAGATCGTTCGTTCCGCTCCCCACGACGGTGCTGCGGCACGGGGACGAACTCCTCGTGGTCGCCACCGACCCCGTCCGCGACGCGGCGGAGCGCCGCCTGCGCGCGGTCGCACGCGGCGGCAAGCTGGCCGGGTGGCTGGGCACGGACGGACGAGGCGCGCGTTAATGCCAGGTGAACACCCCTATGGTGCTCATTTTCACAGGAGCACAAGGCCTTGATCCCTGTAGTATCAAGGCAGTCAGATCGATCCAACTCTGCCTGACGCAGAGCTGGCGCGACCGTATGGCGGCCGGGGAGCCCACCACCGTGGGACCGGTATCTACCGCAGTTCCGCGCAAGAGGACAGCTCTCGGCGCCCCCGTGAGGCCGACCCGCCCCACGACAGGGGTGGCGCTACCAGGCGGCAGAAAGGCACGGGCCGTGGCATCCACGGTCACCACCGAGTCGGCGGAGAACCCGCCGGCGTCCTCCCGCCCGGGATACGGACAACTGCTGCGCACCCGCGGCGCCTGGACGTTCCTGCTCCCCGGCTTCGCCGCGCGACAGCCGTTCGCGATGCTCACCCTCTCCATCGTGCTGCTCGTGCAGCACACCACCGGCTCGTACGGCGCCGCGGGCGCGGCGGCAGCTGCCACCGGTGTCTCCATGGCCCTGTTCGCCCCCTACAGCGGACGCCTCGCCGACCGTTACGGCCAGCGCGCCGTGCTGATCCCCGGCGTCCTCGTGCACACGCTGTCGGGGCTGTCCCTCACCGCGCTCGCTCTGGCCCACGCGCCTCTGTGGGCGCTGTTCGCGGCGGCCGTCCCGACCGGCGCCTCGGTGCCGCAGGTCGGCCCGATGGTGCGCGCCCGCTGGGGCGTGAAGCTCCAGGGCTCGCCCCTGATGACCACCGCGGCGGCCTTCGAGTCCGTCACGGACGAGCTGACCTTCGTCTTCGGTCCCCTGCTGGCGACCGCGCTGTGCACCACCGTGGCCCCGGCCGCGGGCCTGGTGACGGAGGCCGCGCTGACCCTCGTCGGCGGTCTGCTGTTCGCCGCGCAGAAGAGCACACAGCCGCCGGTGAGCGCCGAGAGCGGGCACGCGCGCGTGCAGCACGCTTCCGCGCTGCACGTGCCGGGCATACGCGTGCTGGTCGTGACCTTCCTGGGCATCGGCTCGGTCTTCGGCGGAATGCAGGTCGCGCTGGCGGCGTTCACGGAGTCGATCGGCCAGCCCGGCCTGAACGGCGTCCTGTACGGCGTCTTCGCCGCGGGAAACATGCTCTCCGGCGTCGTGTGCGGCGCGATCGCCTGGAAGGTCGCCCCGCAGCGGCGCCTGGTCGTCGGCTACACGGCGCTCGCGCTGGCCGCGTCCGCCCTGTGGACGGCGCACTCGGTGCTGCTGCTGGCAGCTCTGGGCCTGCTGGTCGGCATGTGCATCGCGCCGGCGCTGATCACCGGCTACACGCTGGTCGAGGGCCTGGTCCCGGCCGGTGCCCGCACCGAGGCCTTCACCTGGCTGACCGGTGCGGTCGCGTTCGGCCAGGCGGCGGCCGTCACCGTCGCCGGGCAGCTGGAGGACCGGCTGTGGGACGGCGCCGGGTTCCTGGTGCCGATGGCCGGCACCGTGCTCGCGCTGGTGACCCTGCTGGCGCTGCGTTCGCGGCTCATGCCGCCGCGCGTGACCAAGCTGGTCACGCGCGGCGCGGCCCATCGCGAACCCGTCGCGATCGGTGAAATGTGACGGTCCGCGCTCCCGGGAATACGTCACTGTGACTCCGCCGCTACGCGGCTTCCCACTCGGGCACAAGGGCCTTCGTGGCGGTCAAGCCCAGACCGCTGCCCGTAGGCAGGTGACTTACGTTACTCCGTTCGCGGGCGGCGCAGGTTAATATGGACGATCGTTAGCACTCATCGAGTGAGAGTGCCAGGAGGAAGACAGTGCCGACCTACCAGTACCAGTGCACCGAGTGCGGCGAGGGCCTCGAGGCGGTCCAGAAGTTCACCGACGACGCCCTGACCGAGTGCCCCAGCTGCAACGGCCGCCTCAAGAAGGTGTTCTCCGCGGTCGGCATCGTCTTCAAGGGCTCCGGCTTCTACCGCAACGACTCCCGCGGCTCCACGTCGAGCAGCACCCCGTCGTCGAAGTCGAGCTCCTCGTCGGCCGGCTCTTCGTCGTCCGACTCGAAGTCGTCGTCCTCGTCGTCTTCGTCGTCCTCGTCGAGCTCCGCCGGCAGCTCCGCCGCCTGACAACACTCACCCCGGACCCTGCCGTCGTACGACGGCAGGGTCTTCGGCGTCCTCCCCCGGCACCGGCTGCCCCGTCTTTCCGCGGCCAGCTAATGTGCTCGTCATGGCGAACGCAGAGATCGGCGTAATCGGTGGCTCGGGCTTCTACTCGTTCCTGGACGACGTGACCGAGGTCCAGGTCGAGACCCCGTACGGGGCGCCCAGCGACTCCCTCTTCCTCGGCGAGATCGCCGGCCGGCGCGTCGCCTTCCTGCCCCGGCACGGCCGCGGGCACCACCTGCCGCCGCACCGCATCAACTACCGCGCCAACCTCTGGGCCCTCCGGTCGGTCGGAGCCCGCCAGATCCTCGGCCCCTGCGCGGTGGGCGGGCTGCGCCCCGAGTACGGGCCGGGCACCCTGCTCGTGCCGGACCAGCTGGTGGACCGTACGAAGGCGCGGCAGCAGACCTACTTCGACGGGCTTCCGCTGCCCGACGGCACGGTGCCGAACGTCGTGCACGTGTCCATGGCCGACCCCTACTGCCCCGCCGGCCGGGCAGCCGCGCTGAAGGCGGCCCGCGGACGGGACTGGGAGCCGGTGGACGGCGGCACGCTGGTCGTCGTCGAGGGACCGCGCTTCTCCACCCGCGCCGAATCGCTGTGGCACCAGGCGCAGGGCTGGTCGGTGGTGGGCATGACCGGCCACCCCGAGGCGGCGCTCGCCCGGGAACTGGAGCTCTGCTACACCTCGCTGACCCTGGTCACCGACCTCGACGCGGGCGCCGAGACCGGCGAGGGCGTCTCGCACGAGGAGGTGCTGCAGGTGTTCGCGGCCAACGTGGACCGGCTGCGGGGCGTCCTGTTCGACGCGGTGGCGGCGCTGCCGGAGACCGGGGCGCGGGACTGCCTGTGCGTGAACGCGCTCGGCAGGATGGATCCGGGGTTCGAACTGCCGTAGCGCGACGGGGGATTCCGCCGTCCGGGCAGCTGCGGAAGTCCCCGTTCGGGTGGGCGAGTTATCCACAAACGGCCAGGAGTCCACCGGCTCCGGCGGGATTCGGCGCGAGGCGTCATCGTGGCAGCACAAGCCGAATTCCTCGTCGCCGGTGGTGATTCCCATGTCCGTGTCCTCGTCGTATCCGACCCAGTCCCAAGCCCAGGCCCCGACCACGGCCTCTTCCTCTTCCTCTGCCTCGTCCCTGTCCGCGCCTTCGCCGCTGCGGATCCCGTGTCCGCTGGGCACCGATGCCCCCGCGACCCGCGAGATCCCGCAGTTCGCTCCCGTGCGCGTACGCGGCGGGGGGTATCAGCTGCAGCGGCTCGTGCGGCAGCGGCGGCGGGCCGTGGCGGCCGGTCTCGCCGTGACCGCCGCCGCGCTCGTGGCGGCCGGGCCGCGCACCGCCGCGGAGCCGCACCATGCGGAGCGCGCCCGAGGGCGCCCGGCCGCGGAACCCCTGCGCCGGCACCCGGCGGCGGACGTGGTGACGGCGCCCGTGCGGATCGCCGACGCCGCCACCGTCCGGCTGCTACGGCCCGGTGACCGGGTCGACGTCATCGTGGCGGAGGACCCGCAGACCGGCGGCGGTGCCCGGGTGCTCGCACGCGGGGTGCGGGTGACGAAGCTGCCGGATCCCCTGGAGGGCGCCGCTGAGAGCGGGGCGCTGGTCGTGCTGTCGGTGCCGCGTGCCACGGCGGCGCGGCTCGTCGGCGCGAGTGCCACGGCACGGCTGGCGGTGACGCTGTGCTGAACCGGCTGGTGCTTTTTCGCGGCGATCTACTGTCAAGTCCCTCGGTCGCAGGGCGGAATTGGACACAATGGCCGCGCCTTGCCGTAGGTTGCGGAGCGTTTCGTTCCACACCCTGTGCACGCGAGGAGAGTCCCCTAGGTGAGCGCGAAGAAGGAACCGAGTGTCTGGGACGGCTTCAAAGCCTTCCTGATGCGCGGAAACGTCGTCGATCTGGCGGTCGCGGTGGTCATCGGCGCCGCCTTCACCAACATCGTGAACTCGGTGGTGAAGGGGGTCATCAACCCGCTGGTCGGCGCCATCGGCACGCAGAACCTGGACCACTACAGCTCGTGCCTCAAGGATCCCTGCCAGGTGGGTGCGGACGGCTCGGTGAAGAGCGGTGTGCCGATCCTGTGGGGCACCGTCCTCGGCGCCACGCTGAGCTTCGTGATCACCGCGGCGGTGGTCTACTTCCTGATGGTCCTGCCGATGTCGAAGTACCTGGCGCGTCAGGAGGCCCGCAAGAAGGCGCGCGAGGGCACGCACGAGGTCATCGAGGTGACCGAGCTGGAGGTCCTGAAGGAGATCCGCGACACGCTGGTCGCGCAGCGCGGTTCGGGGCGCGACGGGGGCTGACCGCGCTCCTGCGGACGGCGCGGGCGGCTCAGAGGTGGTGGGGCGGCTTCTCGTCGAGGAAGCGCTTCAGGTCGGCGGCGCTGTCGCCGTCCGTGCGCTCGCCCCACCCGCCGTCGGTGTCGTCCAAGGACTGCTGGTTCAGCGGGTCGTCGAAGACCAGCGCGGCCTTGGGATCGCGCGGCTCGGGGTCGGGGGTGCTGCTCATGCCCCAAGGGTACGGCCCCGCCCCGAGCGGTCCGCTGTGCAGTCCTGTCGCGCACCCTCCGAAACTTGTGAATCCGTTCACAAGATATGGGCCCGATTTTCTGCTGTGCTGGGAGCATGACGTCGAGTTCCGCTCCGGCGCCCGCCTCTCCGGGCGCGCAGCACTCCTCGGGCCTCCTGCGACGGCTCACCGCGCGAGGGCGCGACGAGGCGCACCGGGTCTCCTCCCCGCTGGAGCTCTTCTTCGACCTGTGTTTCGTCGTGGCGATCGCGCAGGCGGGCGCGCAACTGGTGCACGCCGTGTCCGCGGGGCACACGGGGACCGGGATCCTCAACTACGCGATGCTGTTCTTCGCCATCTGGTGGGCCTGGATGAACTTCACCTGGTTCGCCTCGGCGTACGACAACGACGACGCGCTGTACCGGGCCGTCACCCTGGTCCAGATCGCCGGCGTCCTGGTCCTGGCGGCCGGTGTCTCCCGAGCGTTCGAGCACCACGACTTCCTGATCGTCTGGCTCGGCTACGTGATCATGCGGCTGCCGATGGCCGCGCAGTGGCTGAGAGCGGCGGGATCGGCCACCGGCACGGAGCGGACCATGGCGGTCCGGTACGCCTGCGGGGTGCTGCTGTGCCTGGTCGGCTGGCTCGGGCTGGTCCTGCTGCCCGAACCCGCCCGGCCCTGGGTGTTCCTGGTGATGGCGATCGCGGAGCTGAGCGTGCCGGTGTTCGCCGAGCGGAACTCCGCGACGTCCTGGCACCCGCACCACATCGCCGAGCGGTACGGCCTGTTCACGATCATCGTGCTCGGCGAGACGATCGCCGCGGCCACGGTCGCCGTGAAGTCGGCCGTGGACGAGCACCAGGCGCTGGGCGAACTGCTGCCGATCGCGGCGGGCGGCCTGCTGATCGTGTTCTCCGCGTGGTGGATCTACTTCGTGGTGCCCATCCACAGCCATCTGCGCTCCAACAAGCAGGCGTTCCTGTGGGGCTACGGCCACTACCTGATCTTCGCCTCGGCCGCGGCGATCGGTGCGGGCCTGGAGGTGGCGGTGGAGCAGGCGGTGGGCAAGGCGCACATCTCGGCGCTGTCCGCCTCGGCGGCGGTGACCCTGCCGACGGCGCTGTATCTGCTGACGGTGTGGGCACTGCACTCGCGCCACTTCAAGGTCGGCATCTCCCAGCAGCTGGTACTGCCGGTCACGGCCCTGCTGGTCGTGTGCTGCACCTTCCTCGGCGACTGGGCAGTGCCGGCGGCCGGGCTCGTGTCCGCCGCCGCGGTGGCCACCGGCACGAAGCTGACGGCACGCACGGTCACCCGCGAACGCCGGGCGGACGCCACCGCACCGGCCGGCTGAGCACCTCCGGGGCGTCGCCGGGGTGGGCCAGACTGGGCCGCATGACAGTTGACGCACCACTGACAGTTGACGCACTGACAGACGTCGCCGGACTGCGGGTGGGGCACGCCACCCGCCGCGGGGCCGGCTGGCTCACCGGCACCACGGTCGTCCTGGCTCCCGAGGGCGGCGTGGTCGCCGCCGTGGACGTGCGCGGCGGCGGGCCCGGCACCAAGGAGACCGACGCGCTCGACCCGCGCAACGTGGTGCAGAAGATCGACGCGGTCGTGCTGACCGGAGGCAGCGCGTACGGGCTCGATGCCGCGTCCGGAGTGATGGCCTGGCTGGAGGAGCAGGGGCGCGGGGTGCGGGTGGGGGCGGAGCCGGCGCAGGTCGTGCCGGTGGTGCCCGCCGCGTGCGTCTTCGACCTGGGGCGCGGTGGCGACTTCCGCGCCCGGCCGGGCGCGGAAACGGGGCGCGCGGCCGTTGAGGCGGCAGCGGCGAGCGCGCCCGGCGCCCGGGTGCCGCAGGGGTGCGTGGGCGCCGGCACCGGCGCGGCGGCCGGGCAGCTCAAGGGCGGCGTGGGGACCGCGAGCACGGTGCTCGGCTCGGGGATCACGGTGGCCGCGCTGGTGGTCGCGAACGCCGCGGGGGCGGTGGTGGATCCGGAGACGGGCGCGCTGTACGGGGAGTTCTTCCAGGGGCGGGTGGAGTATCCGCAGGAGCGCGTCCACGAGGCGGCGCGCCGACGGCTCGCCGAGACCGCCGACCGGAACGCGCCGCCTCCGCTCAACACGACGCTCGCGGTGGTCGCGACCGACGCGGACCTCACCAGGGCGCAGGCGCAGAAGCTGGCGGGCACGGCGCACGACGGGATCGCACGGGCCGTGCGACCGGTGCACCTGCTGCACGACGGCGACACGGTGTTCGCCCTGGCGACCGGCACGCACCCCCTCGACCCCGCGCCGTCGGCGCTCAACGACATCCTCGCGGCCGGCGCGGACGCCGTGACCCGCGCGATCGTCCGGGCCGTACGCGCCGCCGAGTCGGTCGACGGACCGGGTGGAGTGTGGCCGTCCTACGAGGAGTTGTACGGGGCGCGGCCTGGGCGGTGAAGCCGGGCGCGGGGGTGGCTCAGGGTGCGCCAAGGGCTTGGTTTGTCGCGGTTCTGTCACGTGATCGTGTTCCTCCGAGACGGAGGGAACCTCTGCGGGTCCCGGTGCCCTCTCTCTCCACGCACTGGAACGGACCACGCACATCACACGAACTGGGAGCAGCCCGTGACAACGCCGGACATTGCAGCGCGGCGCGCACTGGTGGCCTGTGCCGCCCTGATGGTCGGCGCCTTCACCCTGACCGCCTGCGGCGGCAGCGCCAACGCCACCGACGAGGGCAAGGACGGCAACAGCTCCCCCAAGACGTCCACGGCGAAGATCGCGATCTCGGCCAAGGACGGTTCGACGGGCGCGTCCATCAACGCGACCGGGGTGAAGGTCAGCGGCGGCAGGCTGACCGACGTGAAGATGACCGTGGCCGGGTCGGGGCACGCCGTGCCGGGAGCGATATCGGCGGACGGCGGCAGCTGGAAGCCGAAGCACCAGCTGGAGCGCGGGACGAAGTACGAGATAGACGCGACCGCGAAGGACGGCAACGGGCGTACGGCGGCGGCCAACTCCATCTTCACCACCGTCTCCTCATCGAACAGCTTCATCGGCACCTACACGCCGGACGACGGGACCACGGTCGGCGTCGGCATGCCGGTGTCGTTCACCTTCGACAAGGCCATCACCGACAAGAAGACCGTGCAGGCGCACATCACGGTCAGCTCCAGCAGCGGCCAGCAGGTAGCCGGGCACTGGTTCGGCAACCAGCGGCTGGACTTCCGGCCGCAGGACTACTGGAAGGCCGGCTCCAAGGTCACGATGAAGATCGACCTGGACGGGGTCGAGGGCACGAACGGCGTCTACGGCGTGCAGAAGAAGACGGTGTCCTTCACCATCGGGCGCTCGCAGGTGTCCACCGTCGACGTCAACACGCAGACCATGACGGTGGTGCGGGACGGCAAGACGCTCAAGTCGGTGCCGATCTCCTCGGGCAGCGCACAGCACACCACGTACAACGGGCAGATGGTGATCTCCGAGAAGTTCGAGCAGACCCGTATGAACGGCTCGACGGTCGGCTTCGGCGGGGAGTACGACATCTCGGACGTGCCGCACGCGATGCGGCTGACGTCCAGCGGGACGTTCATCCACGGAAACTACTGGTACAACAAGGGCAACCCGCCCTTCGGCCGGGAGGGCACCAGCCACGGGTGCGTCGGTCTCGCGGACGTGCAGGGCGCGCAGGGCGACACCTCGGCCAAGTGGTTCTACGACAACTCGCTCGTCGGGGACGTCGTGATCGTGAAGCACTCCCCCGACACCACCGTCGCCCCGGACAACGGTCTCAATGGCTGGAACATGTCCTGGAGCGAATGGACTGCCGGAGGTGCCGCCTGACCGGCGGGATTTGACTACAGGCGGGGCCGCGCGGGAACTTCTCGCGCGGCCCGCACGTTTTCCTTGCGTACGTTTTCTCGGTTTCCGGACATGATGTCTGACCGAGGGGCTACGGTATGCACCCACCAGGTGACATGCAGCAACGCCGGGAGATGCCTTGAGCGTTCCGTACGAGACGGCGCCGTACGAACCAGCCGAGTCGCCCGAGTCTCCGGAGGAGCATCTCGCGCGACTCCTCGGCCGTGCCCTGAACTCCTTCGAGCTGCCCGACGAGGTGATACGGCAGCTCGACTGCGCGCTGGCGCACGACAGTTCGCTGCGCTCCGCGCACCACAGCGCCGGGCTGCACCGGGAGACGTACCGGCACACCTGGCTGCTGGCCGACGGCTCGGCGGTCACCCTGTGGGAGCTGGTGCACAACACCGCGCCCGGCGGTGAGACGCAGCACGAGGTGTACATCGACGCGGAGGAGCTGCACACCGCCACGGCCCGGCTCGGACTGCCGCTGGACACACCGGAGTTCGAGCTGCCGACGCCGCTGCGGCTGTGGGCAATCCCCGAACCCCGGCATGTGTACGCCCCCGAGGACTCGGCGGACCACGCACGCCGGCTGCTGCGCCGGGCCGAGAACCCCGACCGGCCGGACGCCGAGACCGCGGCGCTCCTGGCGACGGCGTGCGCGCACCAGATCACGCAGGCCTTCGGCCGGCCCGGGCGCACCGGGCGGGCGGGGCTGACCTTCGCGCTGTACGAGCATGCGTTCCTCCTCGCGGACGGCACGGAGCTCTCCCTGTGGGAGGTCGAGCACACGGCGACGCCCGACGGACGGCACATGTGCGAGGTGTACGTCTCGGAGGACACGGCCCGGGACGCCATGGAGCGGCGCGCGGCCCCCCAGGGCTGACCGGCTCGCGGTCAGGCGGCCACCGACTGCTTCGTCCCCGGCGTCCCGTTCGCCGTCGTGGGCGGGTTGGCGGCGGAGTCGGCCGCCGTGGTCTCGGGAGCCTGCTTGCGCATGCCCTTGAGGAGGACCACCAGGGCGGCGGTGACGCAGACGCCGGCCGCGATGGCGATCAGGTAGAGGAACGGGTTGCCGATCAGCGGGACCACGAAGACGCCGCCGTGCGGGGCGCGCAGGGTGGCGCCGAAGGCCATCGACAGGGCGCCGGTGAGCGCGCCGCCCACCATGGCGGACGGGATGACCCGCAGTGGGTCCGCCGCCGCGAACGGGATCGCGCCCTCGGAGATGAAGGACGCGCCCAGTACCCAGGCGGCCTTGCCGTTCTCGCGCTCGGCCCGGGTGAACAGCCGCCCGCGCACGGTGGTGGCCAGGGCCATCGCCAGCGGCGGGACCATGCCGGCCGCCATCACCGCGGCCATGATCTTCATCGCGGAGTCACTGGGGCTGGCGACCGCGATGCCGGCGGTGGCAAAGGTGTAGGCGACCTTGTTGACCGGCCCGCCCAGGTCGAAGCACATCATCAGGCCGAGCAGGGCGCCCAGCAGGACGGCGTTGGTGCCGGTGAGGCCGTTCAGCCAGTCGGTCATCCCCCGCTGCGCAGTGGCGATGGGCTTGCCGATCACCACGAACATCAGGAATCCGACGAGCGCCGAGGAGATCAGCGGGATCACCACCACCGGCATGATGCCGCGCAACGCCGCCGGGATCCTGACCCGCTGGATCGCCATCACCACGCCACCGGCGATGAGACCGGCCGCCAGGCCGCCGAGGAAGCCCGCGTTGATGGTGAGGGCGATCGCGCCGCCGACGAAGCCGGGGACGAGACCGGGGCGGTCGGCCATGCCGTAGGCGATGTAGCCGGCCAGGACCGGGACGAGGAAGCCGAAGGCGACGACGCCGATCTGGAAGCACAGCGCGCCCCAGCTGTCGGCCTGGGTCCACACGAAGTGCTGCATGACCGACGGCGCCTTGTTGATCTTGTAGCCGCCGATCGCGAAGCCGAGGGCGATGAGGAGGCCGCCCGCGGCGACGAACGGAATCATGTAACTGACGCCGGACATCAGCCACTTGCGGAGCCTGGTGCCGTAGCCCTCGGTGGAGTCGCCGGTGCGCTCCACGGGCGTGGCGCCCGGCCCGGCGGCGGCCGTCACCTCGCCGCGCGCCGCCTTCTCCCGTACCTCGGCGATCAGTTCGGCGGCGCGGTTGATGCCCGCCTTCACCCCGACGTCGACGGTGGGCTTGCCGGCGAAGCGGTCCTGGTCACGCACGGGGATGTCGTGCGCGAAGATCACGCCGTCCGCCGCCGCGATCACCGCCGGGTGAAGCCGGGTGAAGCCGGCCGAGCCCTGCGTCTCGACGATCAGCTCGACGCCCGCCTCCTGTCCGGCGTTCTCCAGGGACTCGGCCGCCATATAGGTGTGGGCGATACCGGTCGGGCAGGAGGTCACGGCGATGATCCGGAAGGGGCGCTCTCCCGAAGGCGTAGCGCCCGCCGTACTGCCCGCCGCGGCGCCGGCGGAGGCCGCCACCGGCGCCGCGGCGGAGTCTTCGGGGGCACCGGCGGCGCCCGCCTCATCCTTCGCGCGCTCCGCCGAAGGCCCCTGCGCCGCAGCCGGCGGCACCTCCTCGCCCCGGATCAGCGCCGCTGCCGTCTCCGCCTCGCACGCCGACCGCAGCGCGGCGGTGAACTCGGCGTTCATCAGCTGACGCGCCAGCGAGGAGAGGATCGTGAGGTGGACGTCGTCGGCGCCCGCCGGGGCCGCGATGAGGAAGACGAGGTCGGCCGGGCCGTCCGCGGCGCCGAAGTCGATGCCGGCGGCGCTGCGGCCGAAGGCGAGCGTCGGCTCGGTGACGTGGGCGCTGCGGCAGTGCGGGATGCCGATGCCGCCGTCGAGGCCGGTGGGCATCTGGGCCTCGCGGGCGGCCACGTCGGCGAGGAAGCCCTCCAGGTCGGTCACCCGGCCCAGTGCCACCATGCGCTCGGCGAGGCTGCGCGCCGCCGCCTCCTTCGTACCGGCGGACAGGTCGAGGTCGACCAGTTCCGCGGTGATCATGCTGCTCATCGCGGGCTCCTCTGCACGCGTACCGCCCGGGGACGGGGGTGGGCGGAAGGGGGGACGGGGGTGCTGCCGTGGCGGGAGGTCGTACGGGGGCAGGTGCGGGAGCCGGTGCGGGGGTTCATGACGCCGGCTCCGTCAGTTCGCGGTCGAACGGGATCTCGGCCGTGACCCGCACCGCCGCCGGGTCCAGGTCGGCCGGGGTCGGCATCACGCTGCCGGGGAGCTGGACGGCGGCGGCGCCGTGGGCGACGGCGCAGGCGAGGGCCTTCGGGCCGGTGCCGCCGGCGATGAGGAAGCCGGCCAGGGAGGCGTCGCCGGCGCCGACGTTGCTGCGTACGGCGGCCACGCGCGCGCTGCCGAACCAGGCGCCCGCGTCGTCCACGAGCAACTGCCCGTCGGCGCCCAGGCTCGCGAGCACGGCACGCGCGCCCATCGCGCGCAACTCCTCGGCCGCCTTGAGGGCGTCGCCCACGGTCGCGAGGGGCCGCCCGACGGCTTCCGCCAGCTCCTCGGCGTTCGGCTTCACCACGTCGGGCCGCGCGCGCAGCGCCTCCAGGAGCGCGCGCCCGGAGGTGTCCAGGGCGATGCGCGCGCCCCCGGCGTGCGCCTCCATGACGACATCGGCGTACCAGGAGGGCGCGAGTCCCCGGGGCAGGCTCCCGCAGCAGGCGATCCAGTCGGCGTCGCGGGAGTGCTCGCGGACGGTGACCAGGAGCAGGGCCTGCTCAGCCGCCGACAGCTCCGGGCCCGGCGCGTTGATCTTCGTCAGCACCCCGTCCGCCTCCGCGAGCGCGATGTTCGAGCGGGTGGCTCCGGCGACCGGGACCGGCGCGACCTCGATGCCCTGTGCGTCGAGCAGGCCGGCGACGGCCGCCCCCGGCGCACCGCCCAGGGGCAGAACGGCGACCGTGCGCCGGCCGGCGGCGGCCACGGCGCGCGAGACGTTCACGCCCTTGCCGCCCGGGTCCATGCGCTCACCGGCCGCGCGGATGACCTCGCCGCGCTCCAGGGAGGGGACCTCGTAGGTGCGGTCCAGGGAGGGGTTGGGGGTGACGGTGAGGATCATGCGCGTATCACTTCCGTGCCGCCGCGCTCGATGACGGCGGCGTCCTCGGGGCTCAGCCCGCTGTCGGTGATCAGCAGGTCCACGTCGCTCAGGTCGCCGAAGCGGGCGAAGTGCTCCTGGCCGTGCTTGGCGGAGTCGGCGAGGAGGACCACCCGGCGGGCGGCGGCGACAGCCGCGCGCTTGACCGCGGCCTCGGCGAGGTCGGGGGTGGTCATACCGTGCTCGGCGGAGAAGCCGTTGGCCGCCACGAAGAGGACGTCCGCCCTGATCTCGCCGTACGCGCGCAGCGCCCAGGCGTCCACGGCGGCGCGCGTACGGTGCCGTACACGCCCCCCGACGAGGTGGAGCTGGATGCCCGGGTGGTCGGCGAGGCGGGCCGCGATCGGCAGGCTGTGCGTGACGACGGTCAGGGAGGCTTCCAGCGGGATGGCCGCCGCCACCCGCGCCACGGTCGTACCGGCGTCGAGGATCAGCGTGCCCTCGGTGGGCAGTTCGGCCAGGGCCGCCTTGGCGATGCGGTCCTTCTCGTCGGCGGCGGTGGCCTCGCGCTCGGTGAGGTCCGGCTCGAAGTCGAGGCGCCCGGCCGGGATGGCGCCGCCGTGCACCCGGCGGACGAGGCCCGCACGGTCGAGGGCCTTCAGGTCGCGGCGGATCGTCTCCGCGGTGACCTGGAATTCCTCGGCCAGCGACAGTACGTCCACCCGGCCGCCGTCACGGGCGAGCCGGAGGATCTCCTGCTGTCGCTCCGGTGCGTACATGTCCGTTCGCCTCCGAGTCAGATCGCAGTGATGCCCGAACTTGTGGTTTCGCTTGGATGTTACGCCCGAAATTTCGGGAAGTAAACAGATTCGGGCGCCATTCGGGCATGAACGGACTTCCGTGCGGGTCGCAGGCACTACGAATCCGTGCAGTCGTCGGGCATACGAAAGGGCCCGGCACCAGCAGGTACCGGGCCCTTCGCCGAGCGAGGCGTCAGGGCTCACGCCACGAGTTCGGCCTCTTTGTCGCCCTCCGCGTCCGCCGCCCCCTCCACGTGCTGCGCCGGCCGCTTCGGCAGCGCGAACATCAGCAGGAAGATCACGCCCAGGATCCCGGCGCACCACCCGAGCGCGTACCGGAAGCCGTGCGCGAACTCGGGGCCCACCTGGGCGAGGGTCAGCCGGTCGTCGATCACCCCGAAGAAGACGACCGACACCAGCCCGAGCCCGAGCGCGTTGCCCATCTGCTGCACGGTGTTGATCAGGCCGGACGCGGAGCCGGCGTGCTCGCGCGGCACCTCGGACAGCACCGCGTCGGTCAGCGGGGCGACGATCAGGCCCATGCCGAGGCCCATCACGGCCAGCGGAAGAGCCATCTGCCAGGCGGCGATGGAGAGGCCGTAGTGGTGCGACTCCCAGATGTAGACCAGGATGCCCGCGGCCATGATCAGCGCGCCCGCCTGGAGCACCATGCGCCCGAAGCGCGGGACCAGCTTCTGCACCGACAGCCCGGCCGCCATGGACACGGCGATCGAGAACGGCACCCCGGTCAGTCCGGCACGCAGCGGGGTCCAGCCGAGGCCGACCTGCATGTACAGCGTCCAGACCAGGAAGAAGATGCCGAGCACGACACCGAAGACGGTCTGTACGGCGATGCCGCCGGCGAAGCTCTTCACGCGGAACAGCGACAGCTCGATCAGCGGGGAGCCGTCCCGGGCCGCCTTGCGCCGCTCGTACGCCACCAGGACCGCGAAGACCACGAACGAGCCGACCATCGAGGCGTACCCCCACAGCGGCCAGCCCAGCTCACGGCCGCGGGTGAGCGGGTAGAGCAGCATCAGCAGGCCGAGCACCACCAGGGCGACGCCGACGAGGTCCAGCTTCAGCGCCTTCGGGGCCTTGGACTCGGTGATGAACCGGCGGCCGAGCACCCAGGCGAGGATGCCGACCGGCAGGTTGATGAGGAAGATCGGCCGCCACTCGAGACCGAACAGGTTCCACTCCGTCAGCAGCGCGCCGAGCAGCGGGCCGGAGACCGCGCCCAGGCCGACGACCGCGCCGAACAGACCGAAGACCTTGCCGCGTTCGTGGGCCGGGAAGGTGGCGTGCACGATCGACAGCACCTGCGGCACCATCATCGCCGCCATGCCGCCCTGCAGGATGCGGGAGGCGACCAGCATCTCCGGGTTCGCGGCGAAGCCGCACAGGGCGGAGGCCACGGTGAAACCGGCTATGCCGACGAGGAACAGCCGCCTGCGCCCGTGGATGTCGCCGAGCCGCCCGCCGGTGATCAGGAAGGCGGCGAAGGCCAGCGCGTAACCCGCGGTTATCCACTGGATCTGGCTGAGGGAAGCGCCCTCGTCCTTCTGGATCGACGGGATGGCGATGTTGACGATCGTGACGTCGACCAGGTCCATGAAGGCCGCGGCCATCACGATCGCGAGGGCCAGCCAGCGGCGTCGGTCGCCGGAGTCCTGCGCGGCGCTGCCCGGCCCCTGCCGAGCGTTGAGGGTCTGTTCTGCGGAGGTCATGCGTACAAGCTAGAGGCCCATTAGGTCAGATGGTGTCCTATTTCTACGAGATGCTCGTAGACATGACGACGGACACACCGGCCCGGCTTCTTCAGCTGCTCTCGCTGCTCCAGACCCCGCGCGAGTGGCCCGGCGGCGAGCTGGCGGACCGGCTCGGGGTGTCCCGGCGCACCGTCCGGCGGGACATCGACCGGCTGCGCGAGCTGGGCTACCCGGTGCAGGCCACGAAGGGCTCCGAGGGCGGGTACCGGCTGGTGGCGGGCAAGGCGATGCCGCCGCTGGTGCTGGACGACGAGGAGGCGGTCGCGATCGCGGTCGGGCTGCGGGCCGGGGCCGGGCACGCGGTGGAGGGGGTGGACGAGGCGTCCGTGCGGGCCCTGGCGAAGCTGGAGCAGGTGCTGCCGGCCCGGCTGCGCCACCGCGTCTCCACCCTTCAGGCCGCCACGACCCTGCTGACCAGCGGGGACGGGGCGAGTATCGCGCCGGAGACGCTGACCGTGATGGCGTCGACGGTGGCCGGGCACGAGCGGCTGCGGTTCGCCTACCGCAACAAGCAGGGCGGCGAGTCCCGGCGGCTGACCGAGCCGCACCGGCTGGTGTCGACGGGGCGGCGCTGGTACCTGGTCGCGTACGACCTCGACCGCGGCGACTGGCGGACGTTCCGCGTGGACCGGGTGAGCGAGCCGTTCGCGACCGGAGTGCGGTTCGCGCCGCGGGAGTTGCCGGAGGGCGGGGCTGCGGAGTACCTGCGGCGGTCGATGGGGCGGCGGGAGACGTACGCCTTCGAGGTGCGCTTCGCCGGGCCGGTGGAGGCGGTGTCCACGCGGGTGCCGGCATGGGTCGGCGAGCCGGAGCCGGACGGCACGGACGGGTGCGTGCTGCGCGGCACCAGCGAGGACCCGGTGGAGTGGCTGGCGGTACGGCTGGCGATGGTGGGCTGCGAGTTCGAGGTGCGGGCGCCGATGGAACTGGTGGAGTGCGTAAGGGAGTTGGCGGGACGGTTGAGCCGGGCGGGGGGCGGTGCCTAGGGTCTTTCGTTTGGATCGAGCCCGGCGTGACCCGAACGAGAGGCCGCAGGAGCCGGCGGTCAGCCGGTCTCGCCCCAGTCGAAGCCCCGCAGCGCCTCCAGGTTGCGCAGTGCCAGGGCTCCCGGGCCGTCCGGGCCCGTCGCCGGGGACGCCGTGTCCGCCCAGGTCTCCACGGCCACCCGGACCGCGGCGCCGGCCACGGCGGCGGCGAAGCGGTGGCGCGGGGTGACCGTCACCGGCTGGGCACCGCTGTCCGCGGCGGCGTCGTCACCGGCGGCCTCATCGCCGCCCGCGGCCCCCTCGTCACTCGCGGCGTCATCGTCACTCGCGGCGTCATCGTCACTCGCGGCGCCATCGCCACTCGGAGCGTCATCGTCACTCGGGGCGTCGCCCTCACCCGCCGCACTCACGGCCGTGCGCTCCGCCAGAATCTCCGCCAGTGCCCCTTCCGACGCCTGGCACACCTCGGCCCACACCTTGCGCAGGGCGGTGCTCGTGGCGGCCAGGTGGATCAGGGTGCGGACCCACTCCCAGGACGCGGCGGAGACGCCGACGCCGGGGGCGAGGGTGCCGCGGACGGCGTGTTCCAGGGCCTCGGCGACGGTGAGTCCGGGCGGGGCCTCGCGGACCGCTTCCGTCCAGCACTGGGCACCGGCCGCGTAGAGCGGGGCCACCGCCTCCTCTTTGGTGGCGAAGTACCGGTAGAAGGTGCGCGGGGCGATGCCCGCCGCCTGGGCGATGTCCTCGGCGCGGGTGGCCCGCAGGCCCTGGCCGGCGAAGAGGGACGCCGCCGCGCGGGCGATCTCCATCCGGGTCTCGGCCTTGCGGCGCTCGGTGAGGGAGGCCGGGGCGGAGGCGGAAAACAGCTGGTGGGAGGCGTTGCCGGTGGTGCTGGGGGTGCTCACATCGGCAGGCTATGCCCATGTGGCAGAATCTGCCATCCGGCGGTCCACCCCGGGGTTCAGGTACGGGGTGGACCGCTTTTCCAGCATGTCCGGCAGGCGTACGAAAAGACCGGGCTCCGGCGCCCGGGGGGGGTGGGCGCCGGAACCCGGCTCTGGGAGGTCCCGGCGCCGGGGGGGATTGCGTCGGGACGTGGCTCACACGTCGAGGGGAAGTCGGTGCGGTGTGGGGGGCGTGCGAGGCTCGGGAGTGCGGCCCTTGGGGCCCAACTCCTGGGCCCTGAAGGGTTGTTCCCTCGGGCCCCGGAGTTGAAGCGGCGGTACTACGCCATGTTTGCGCCGTCTTTCGCCACCGCGTACGCCGCTTACGCCGCCGCGTCGAAGCCGGTGTCGCGGGCCAGCTTCTTCAGTTCGAGCAGCGCGTGCTTCTCGATCTGGCGGATGCGCTCACGGGTCAGGCCGTGTTCCTTGCCCACCTCGGTCAGCGTGCGCTCGCGGCCGTCCTCGATGCCGTACCGCATCTTGATGATCGAGGCCGTGCGCTGGTCCAGACGGCCGATCAGGTCGTCCAGCTCCTCGCTGCGCAGCAGCGACATCACCGACTGCTCCGGCGACACCGCCGAGGTGTCCTCCAGCAGGTCACCGAACTGGGTCTCGCCCTCGTCGTCCACCGACATGTTCAGCGAGACCGGGTCGCGGGCCCAGTCGAGCACGTCCGTGACGCGCTCCGGCGTCGAGCCCAGCTCGGTGGCGATCTCCGCGGGCTCCGGGTCGCGGCCGTTCTCGCGGTTGAACTCGCGCTGGACGCGGCGGATGCGGCCCAGCTCCTCCACCAGGTGGACGGGGAGCCGGATCGTGCGGGACTGGTCGGCGATGGAGCGGGTGATGGCCTGACGGATCCACCAGGTGGCGTACGTCGAGAACTTGAAGCCCTTGCGGTAGTCGAACTTCTCGACCGCGCGCACCAGACCGGCGTTGCCCTCCTGGATCAGGTCGAGCAGGGGCAGGCCGGCGCGCGGGTAGCGCCGGGCCACGGCGACGACCAGGCGGAGGTTGGAGCGGATGAAGACGTCCTTGGCCCGCTCCCCCGCGGCGAACAGCGCCTCGAGTTCCTCACGGGTGGCGTCCGACGCGCTCTCCTCGTAGCCGTCGAGGACCTGCCTCGCGAACACACCCGCCTCTATGGTCTGGGACAGCTCGACTTCCTTGGCCGCGTCGAGCAGCGGTGTACGCGCGATCTCGTCGAGGTACATGCCGACCAGATCCCGGTCGGCGATCTCGCCGGCTCGGGCGCGAACACTGCTTGCCGAGTCGGCCGTCTCGCCGGTGGCGGACTGACGACGGGCGACGGCACGGGTTGCCATGCGTGCTCCCTTGCGATGGTGGGCTGGCGGGTGGTCCTGGTGGACGCTCGGCACTCCTCGGCGCTCCGGTGGGACTCCGCCCGGTACTCCTCCGAATGCTGCGTCCGACGGAAACAACGACTGGAATCCGGACAGAATTCCCAACCCGCCCCCCGATTTTTCTGATCATGCAGTACCCTGTCCGCTCCACGGGGAGGCGGGATGTCGTCCGGACGTACAGAGGTGCAGGTCAGGCCGGGAGTCGAGGAAGATCTCGACTCCCTCACCGAGCTCTACAACCATTACGTACGTGAGACGCCCATCACTTTCGATACCGCGATCTTCACTTCGGAAGAGCGCCGCCCTTGGCTGCTCTCCCACCCGGAAGACGGCCCCCACCGCCTGATGGTTGCCACGCAGGGGCCACATGAATCAGACACAGCGGCGCGAAACGCCTCGTCGAGGGGTGGTGGCCGGGTGACGGGTGGGCGAATCCTGGGCTACGCCACGTCCAGCCCGCACCGGCCGAAGCCCGCGTACGTGACGTCCGTCGAGACGTCGGTCTACGTCGCCCCCGACGCCGGGCGGCGCGGGATCGGCACGCTGCTCTACGACGCCCTCTTCAAGGCTCTGGCCGACGAGGATGTCCACCGCGCCTACGCCGGCATCGCCCAGCCGAACGAGGCGTCGGCCCGGCTGCACGAGCGCTTCGGGTTCCGGCACGTGGGCACGTACCACGAGGTGGGCCGGAAGTTCGGCCGGTACTGGGACGTGGCCTGGTACGAGAAGGAGCTGTAGCCCTGGGCCGGGTCAGCCGAACTGCACCGACCGCTTCGCCAGCCCCATCCAGAACCCGTCGATGACGCTGCGCCGGGTGTCCAGCTCACCGGCCGCGTCGGCCGCGCCCATCGTCACGAAGAGGGGCGCGAAGTGCTCGGTCCGCGGGTGGGCGAGCCGCCCGGCCGGGGACTTGTGGGCGAAGTCGAGCAGCGCGTCGACGTCGCCCGAGTCCAGCGCGTGCCGGCCCCAGTCGTCGAACTCCGCCGACCAGCCCGGCACTCCCGCGCCCACGTGCCGCAGGGCGGCCAGGTTGTGGGTGAAGAAGCCGGAACCGACGATCAGCACACCCTCGTCGCGCAGCGGCGCGAGCTTGCGGCCGAGGTCCATCAGCCTGCGCGGATCGAGCGTCGGCAGGGAGATCTGGAGTACGGGGATGTCGGCGCCGGGATACATCTCGACCAGCGGGACGTACGCGCCGTGGTCGAGCCCGCGGTCCGGGATGTCCTGGACGGGCACGCCGGGCGCGCGCAGCAACTTCCGCACCGACTCTGCCAGTTCGGGGGCGCCGGGGGCGGCGTACCGCACCTGGTAGTAGTGCTCGGGGAAGCCCCAGAAGTCGTACACGAGCGGGACGGTCCGCGTGGCGCCGAGGGCGAGCGGGGCCTCCTCCCAGTGCGCGGAGACCATCAGGATCGCCTTGGGACGGGGCAGGCCGGCGGCCCAGGCGGCGAGCTGGCCGGGCCAGACGGGGTCGTCCGCGAGCGGCGGGGCACCGTGACTGAGGTACAGGGCGGGCATGCGCTCCTGCGCGGTGGCGGACATCTCGACGGCTCCCGTTTCCCAGCTTTCCCGGCTGTTTCTACCAGATGCTTTAACTCTAAAGCTCTCTCGTCGAGAGTAGGCCGGACTTGTTCAAAGTTCAAGGAGCTGCCTCGTACAGTGGGACACATGACTACGGCACCGGACCCCGCCGACGACGCACGGCACCGCTGGCTCAACGACGAGGAACAGCGCGTCTGGCGCGCCTATCTGCACGCCACCACCCTGCTGGAGGACCACCTCGACCGGCAGCTGCAGCGCGACGCGGGCATGCCGCACATCTACTACGGCCTGCTCGTCGGCCTCGCCGAGGCGCCGCGCCGCCGGCTGCGGATGACCGAGCTGGCGATGAACGCGAAGATCACCCGCTCCCGGCTGTCGCACGCGATCGCGCGCCTGGAGAAGAACGGCTGGGTCCGCCGCGAGAACTGCCCCTCCGACAAGCGCGGCCAGTTCGCGGTGCTGACCGACGAGGGCCACGAGGTGCTGCGCCAGACCGCACCCGGGCACGTGACCGCCGTACGGCAGGCACTGTTCGAGCGGCTGAGCCCGGAACAGCAGAAGGCCCTCGGCGAGATCATGGAGATCGTCGCCGAGGGCCTCCAGCCCAACGAAGCGGGTGCCGACCTGCCCTGGCTGCGCTAGGCGCGCCAGGACGGGCCTCTACGGGTTCAGTGGGCGATCACCGGCACCGGGAGCTCGTCCTCGACGCCCTCGCCGGAGGCCACGGGCTGGCCGCCCTGCTTGCCGGCGTTGACGAAGGTCACGACGATCATGGACGCCAGCACGAGCATGCCGACGGCGAACCAGATCGCGTTGGTGTAGCCGTGCACCATGCCCTGAGCCTGGACCAGCTGCTGCTGCGGCTTGGTCGCGGCGGTGGCGATGTGGTCCTTGACGTACGACGTCGTCGCCGAGGCGGCGATCGTGTTCAGCAGGGCCGTGCCGATCGCGCCGCCCACCTGCTGGGAGGTGTTGACCATCGCGGAGGCGACACCGGCGTCCCGGGGCTCGACGCCCAGGGTGGCCAGGGACATGGCCGGCATGAAGGCCGTACCCATGCCGAGACCGAGCAGCAGCATCGCCGGCAGCACGGTCGAGGCGTACGACGAACCGATCTCCAGCTGGGTCAGCAGGAACATGCCGGACGCGGCGACCAGGAAGCCGGGACCCATCAGCAGCCGGGCCGGAACCCGGATCATCAGACGCGCGCCGATCTGGGTGGAGCCGATCATCATGCCCGCGATCATCGGCAGGAAGGCGAAGCCGGTGCTGATCGGCGAGTAGCCCTTGATGACCTGGAGGTAGTAGGTCAGGAAGAGGAAGGTGCCGAACATCGCGATGACCGCGATGCCGAGCGAGAGGTAGATGCCGCCACGGTTGCGGTCGGCGACCACGCGCAGGGGCAGCAGCGGCGCCTTGACCCTGGCCTCGGTGGCGACGAAGGCCAGCAGGAGGACGGCCGACGCGACGAACAGGGCGACGGTGATCTTGTCGCCCCAGCCGTCGGACGCGGCGCGGGTGAAGCCGTAGACCAGCGCGACCAGGCCGAGGGTGGACAGGACGACGCCGGGAATGTCGAGCGGGGAGCGGTTGCGGCCACCCTCCGGCTCACGGATGACGAAGTTCGCGCCGAGCGCGGCGATCACGGCGAACGGGATGTTCACGAAGAACGTCCAGCGCCAGTCCAGGTACTCGGTGAGCACACCGCCGAGGATGAAGCCGACGGCGCCGCCGCCACCGGCGATCGCACCGTAGATGCCGAACGCCTTGGCGCGCTCCTTGGCGTCGGTGAACATCACGGCGAGCAGGGAGAGCGCGGCCGGGGCGAGCAGGGCACCGAAGACGCCCTGGAGGGCGCGGGCGCCGAACATCATGGCGCCGGTGGTCGCCGCACCGCCGAGCGCGGAGGCGGCGGCGAAGCCGGTCAGGCCGATGACGAACGCGCGCTTGCGGCCCCACTTGTCGGCGATACGGCCGCCGAAGAGCAGCAGGCCGCCGAAGGCGAGGGCGTAGGCCGTGACGACCCACTGCTTGTTGCCCTCGGAGATGCCCAGGTCGACCTGGGCGGAGGGCAGAGCGATGTTCACGATGGTGGCGTCGAGGACGACCATCAGCTGGGCGAGCGCGATGAAGACGAGCGCTTTCCAGCGGTTGGCGTCGCCGGACGGGGCGAGGCCGGGAGCCTTGAGGGCTGTTTCGGACATGGTGGTACCCACTTCAGAGCTTCGTTGGCGAAAAAACGATGAGAAATCGAGCTAAACCGAGGTACGGAGGGCGGGCTGGCGGTGGAGTCGATGTCGTCGGCGGGATGCCGGTCAGGACCGGCGCAGCTCCTTGAGGTTCACGGCCGTACCCGGCAGGGTCGAGCGGGCGGGGGCCCGCAACCCGTCCAGGAACAGCTGGATATGACGGTGGACGAAGCGGTCACCCGCGGGGCAGTCCGTGCCGGCCGGGGGCCGGCTGAGCTGGGCCACGGCGACCAGCAGGTCGCCGACACCGACGTCGGTCCGGAGCTGCCCGGCCGCCTGGGCGCGGCCCATGATCTCCTCGACCAGCTGCTCGACCCGGTCCCGGCTGGCTTCCAGGTCGGGGTGATGCTGATTGAAGGTGGCGGCGACCATCGGGCACAGCGCGCTGATCCGTTCGTCGGCGGCGGCGTGCGCGAAGCTTTCCAGCGCGGCGAACGCGTCGCCGGTCTGGGCGAGGGACTGCTCGGCCGCTTCGGCCGTGCGGTCCAGGACCGAGCAGACGACCTCGCGGACGAGGGCGTCGCGGTCCGGGAAGTTGCGGTACACCGTGGCGTTGCCGACGCCGGCCCGGCGGGCGATCTCGTCGAGCGGCACGTCGGGCCCGTGCTCGACGAACATCTCGCGGGCGGCGGTGACGATCCGCTCCCGGTTGCGCAGGGCGTCGGCGCGGGGCCGGGGAACCTTGTGCTGCGCGGGAGTTGCGGTCTGCACGGCGTACTCCTTACGGACCGAGGGAGGCGATCCGGGGAGGGAGTCCCCATTTCGCTCGGACACACAGCTAAACGGGGAGAGGTTCCCCGGTTATTTCCCGCTCCCGCGAAACCTTTCAGTGACCTGCCTCACACTTCCTGCCGCAGGGATTACCGCGATCGGCCTCTCCCAGCGCGCGCCCGCCACCCTGCCGACACAGGGTGAGCACAAGGGTGCAGCCGGAGACCGGCGGCTGCCGTGGAGCGAAAGGGCCGTGCATGCAGCCGCAGTCGCCCCGCCGCCGCATACGTCCGCACCGCACATCCGCGCACCGCACAGGCCCGACCCACGCAGACCCGGCGCACATAGACCCGGCGCATATAGACCCGGCGCATATAGACCCGGCCCACATAGGCCAAGCACACATAGGCCAAGCACACATAGACCCGGCCCACATGGGCTCGGCCCGCATGCGCCCCCGCCGCATGGCCGCCCTCGCCGCGGTGACCATGCTGACCCTCGCGGTCAGCACCTCGGCCGGAACCGGACATCTCACGGCCCCCAGCACCGCCGGGCCGGCCGGCCTCGCTCGCTCCTCCGCCCTCGCACCCTGCATGATCCACGGCAACCTGGACGTGGAGATGACGGAGGGAGTCCCCACCCCGTCCGGCTACTCGCGCTCCACGGGCACGGTCCACGCCCTGACCGTGATGATCGACTTCTCCGACGCGCCCGGCAAGGGCAGCGCGATGGACCGCTTCCACGAGTTCTTCCCGCAGACCCAGGAGTGGTTCCACACCGCCTCCTACGGCCGCCTCGACTACCGCCCCGAGGCGCCCATCACCAACTGGCTGCGGATGCCGAAGCCGTTCCGGGCGTACGGCATAGAGCGCGGCGCCCCCTTCGACCCCGGCTACCGGCAGCTGGTGCAGGACCTCGTGGCCGCCGCCGACCCGACCGTGGACTTCCGCTCGTACGACCTGCTGAACGTGCTGATCACCCCGAACGCGGGCCCCTCCGCGCTGGACACCGTGCTGTCCGTGACCTTCGCCGGCAACGGCGAAGCCCCGGTCGCCGACGGGGTCCCGATCGCCAACGCGTCCTTCATCTACTCCCGCCAGGACGACGGCTCCGGCACCTTCGCGCGCACCGGCTACCGGGTGCTGCCGCACGAGAACGGCCACACCTTCGGCCTGCCCGACCTGTACACCCAGGAGGGCGGGAGCTCGGTCGGGCACTGGGACATCATGAGCGAGGACTGGGGCGCCAACAACGATCTGCTCGGCTGGCACAAGTGGAAGCTGGGCTGGCTGGACGCGAACCAGGTCAGCTGCGCGACACTGCCGGGCAGCACCGAGTACACGCTGACGCCGCTGTCGCAGGCGGGCGGCGAGAAGCTGGTGTTCGTGCCGATCAGCAGCCGCAGCGGGTACGCCCTGGAGCTGCGCGCACCCGGCGGCAACGACGAGGCGGTGTGCAAGCCGGGCATCCTCATCTACAAGATCGACGCCGCCGTGGACACCGGACGCGGCCCGGTCACCGTCTACGACTCCCGCCGCAACAGCGGCGGCTGCACCAGCAGCCCCAACGTCCACGCGGAACTCTCCGACGCCCCCTTCTCCTCCGGCGAGTCCTTCAAGGACCCCCGCCACGGCATCACCGTCGAGGTACTTCCGGCGGACGCCGACGGCAACTACCGGATCAGGGTGACCCGCAGCCAGGTGTGAAGGAACCCGGGGGCGGCCCGGACGGCCTCAACAACCCGCCGAATCTAGATCCTCCACAATCATCGCGATCATCCGGCGCAGCTCGGAAGGCTCGGGAAAATGCCCTCCGGCGACAAGATCAAGACGAAATTCCGCGGTCGTCTCCGCACTCCACGGCGTCATCCGCTCCGGCGAGGCCATGGGGTCGTCGGTGCCCGCGAAGGCCCGGATCGGGATGTCGAGCGGCACGGCCGGCCGGAGGGTGTGACTGCTGAGCACGGTGAGGTCGGCGCGCAGGGTGCGCAGGATCCACTTGAGGATGACGGGATGGTCGAAAACCTCGGGCGGCGTCCCCCCGAGCTCACGCAGATACCGCACCAGCCCGTCATCGGGCCCGTCCCACCCACGGACCTCACGCAGCTCGCCGGGTGCCGGACTATGAGCGATGAACAGCTTCCTCGGCAACGGCATCCCCCGCTCCCGCAGAGCATGCACCAGCGCCCAGCTCACCCGCCCGCCCATGCTGGCGCCATAGCAGGCGTACGGCTCCTTCAGGACCGGCTGCACCGCGTCCACCAGCTCGTCCACCAGCGACGCCATGTCGAGGTGAGGTGACTCGGTGAACCGGTCCATTCGTCCGGGCAGTTGGACGGCAATGGGCTCGATGTGCGGGGGCAGCAACCGCGGCCACTCCTGAAAGCCCGCGGCACTCCCACCGGCATGATGAAAACAGAGCAGCCGCACGCCACCGCCGTCACCCTCACCGGCCCGCAGACGCCGCAACCACCGCCGCGCGCCCTCACCCACCAGATCCATAACGTGACCCCTCCCCCGTACCGGACACCGCACCGCCCTCACATCTAGCAGACGCCGCTCAAGGCAGCCCCGGGCACAGAGCAGCACCACCCGGCGAACCACACAACGACCGAAGCCATCCGCTACGCTGTCCCCAGCCAGGCCTGCGCGGCCGAGCACGCCTTCGTAGCTCAGGGGATAGAGCACCGCTCTCCTAAAGCGGGTGTCGCAGGTTCGAATCCTGCCGGGGGCACCAGGTCAGAGGCCCCCCACATACGGATCTCCGTATGTGGGGGGCCTCTGACATCCAGATCTGACATCAACGGCGACGGTCACTGACGACCTGGGCGCCTCCTGAGTAGCCGGTCCATGTGGCTCATGGCCTCTCGCTGCGTGTCCTGGACGACGTGGGTATAGACGTCCATGGTGATGCTGATCTGAGAGTGGCCGAGGATCTCCATCACGACGCGGGGCGCGACTCCGGCCGCCGTGAGGAGTGTGGCCGTGCCGTGGCGGGCGTCGTGCAGGCGGATGACGCGAAGGCCGGCGGACTGGGCGACGCGGGTGAAGGAGCGGTAGAGGTTGCGCGGCTCGACCGGGCGGCCGGTCCGGGTGGCAAAGACGTACTCCGATTCCTGCCACCTGTCCCCCGCTGTGGTCCGAGCTGCTGCCTGCCGCATGCGCTGCCAGCGCAGGGGTGCAATGCAGAGAGCGGGCAGCGGGACGGCACGGCGACGACGGCTCTTGGGGTCGTCGTCGTAGAGGACGCCACGGCGGCGCTGGACCTGGTGGCGGACGTAGAGGACGCGGTTGTCGAGGTCGACGTCCGACCAGCGAAGCCCGACGATCTCTCCCCGGCGTAGGCCCATGGCGATGGCGAGCACGAAGGCCGCGTACAGCGGATCCTTGCGGGAGGCGGCAAGGAAGTCGAGCGTCTCGTCCAGGGTCCAGGGGTGCAGCTCGGGTGTGTCCGTGCGGGGCGGCTCAACGAGCTTGGCCACGTTGCGCGTGATCAGTTCTTCCCGGCAGGCGGAGGACAGCGCCGAGCGCAGAACTCGGTGCGATTCCTTGGCGGTTGCTGCGGTGGTGTCCTTCTCCAGGCGCACGAGGAACCGGCGGACGTCGGCGACGCCGAGCGATTCGAGACGCTTGGCACCGAGGAGCGGGACCAAGTAGAGGCGGACGTGTGCCTCGTACTTGTCGAAGGTGCTGAGCTTCCGCCGGGGCTTGATGACGTTGTCCAGCCAGTACGGCAGCCACTCCGAGAGCTTGGCCGACTTGGTGGGCACGGGCACGCCCTGGTCCACCTTGTCGAGCAGGGCCCGGCGCTTGGCGTCGCATTCCGCCCAGTCCTTGCCGTAGGCGAACTTGCGGGCGCGGGTGCCGTCGGGCTGGAGCACGTAGACCGCGCACTGGAAGCGGCCGTCCTTGCGCTTGGTGATGGTCCCGGCGCCGTTCGGGTTGCGCTTGCGCTGACTGGCCATCAGGCAGCCTCCTCCATCTGGCCGAGGACGAAGTCCCGGACCGCGTCAACGGGGATCCGCCGGGCGCCGTCGATCTTGATCGAGACGAGGCGGTGCGACCGGATGAGGTCGTAGACCTTGGAGCGTCCGAGCTTCAGCCGAGTCATGACTTCCGGCACGGTCAGGAGTTCGGCGGTGACGGTGGTCATGCTGCGGCTCCTTCGCGAGCGAGCTGGTCGGTCAGGGCATCGCGGGCGGTCTCGCGGTTGAGCTGGAGATCGCGGGCGATGGTCGTGGCAAGGGCGGCCTCACCCGGCGTGTGGCCGTGGCCGGCGTACTGCCAGTCCGCCAGGACGAGGACGGTGTCCGGCTCGCGGTCGTCGAGGCCGAGGACGGCTGCCTCCTGGGCGGCGCGGTAGTCGGCGCGTTCCTGGCGGAGAGCGCCGAGAGTGGTGGAGTAGGTGCGCGACTTGGACGAGAAGTGCCCGCGGAAGCCGAGCATGTGGGCCCAGGCCCAGAGGCGTCGGTCCGGGTAGAGGCTGTCCAGGTCGCGGCACGCGGTGATGAGTCGTCGGGTGTGGTCGGGGACCTGGTGGCGGTCGAGTTCGGCGAGTTCGCCGATGCGGCGGTCGAGGGTGCCGGTGTTCTCGGCGGCCTTGGTGGCGTACTTGGCCACGTAGGAGGCGACGGCCTGTTCGGTGATGTCGGAACCGTCGCCGAAGGCCTTGACCGGGCGGACGTCGAGCTGTCGGCCCCAGCGGAAGGTACGGGTGGGCTGGTCCTCGACGGCCGGCACCGACACCGAGGTGTAGGAGTGCGCGGCGGCGGCGAGTATCGCGTCCGTGAGGAGGTCGGCCGTGGCCCAGGCGGGCGGAGGCGTCCCAGGACCGTCCGGGCCGTCGAGGCGTACGACGGCGTGGAAGTGCAGGGCCCCGCGCTTCTGGAATTCGGCGACCTTGCCGTAGGAGACGCGAAGGTGTTCGGCGAGTTCCCGGCGGGGCAGGCCTGCGCGGGCGGCGAGTTCGCGGCGGAGTCGGGTGGTGAAGCGCTGCCAGAGCTGTCCGGCGTGGTTGTTGAACAGCACGGCGCCCGCGTAGTCGTAGGTGTCCGGGTGGAGGGCGGTGCCCAGCTCCGGGGCGTCGGGCGCGTGCAGGGTGCCGCAGCGGCAGGTGCCGTGATCGGGGCGGTTGTGAACCGGGCCGAACGAGGGGGCCGTGAGGGTGACGAAGACACGCGGGTGATCGCAGACGGCGGCAGGGACGTCGCGGCGGTCGTCCCCGGCCAGGCCGGCGCGGATGAGGTGGTAGGTGTCGCCCGCGTAGGTCCAGGCGCAGGAGGGGCAGCGGGATGCGCGGCGGTTTCCGCAGGCGAGGCGGAGGCGTCCGCCCGGCTCGTTCTCGGTGGAGTAGTGGTGCAGGGTCTCGCCGGTGGTCTTGTCCTTGTGGAGGACCCAGCCGGTGAGGTGGATGGGGTCGGAGCAGCCGCCGGTGCGGCGGATCTGGTCTTCCCAGCGGGTGTAGTCGGAGGCCGAGGCCACCCGGAGCACGTCCCCGAGGGTGATCGGGTCACGCAACGTGTCTGGCATGGGCGCCCTTGGTGTTGCGGGTGAGGCGCGGTGGGCCATGCTGGGGGTTCCTTCCGGTTGCGAGATCGGACAGGGACGGCGCCCGGGCGGCGGATGCTTGGCGGTATCGAGGCCGCCCGGGGGCCGGTCAGCGACGCTTGGCGTCGGAGGCGAGCAGGGAACGCAGGACGACCGCGCAGACGGCGACCGAGGCGCCGGTGATGGCGACCGCCAGGAGCAGCGAGACCAGGACGGCGCCGAGGACCAGGACGACGGCCGTGCCGCCGCCGACGAGGGCGAGCGCGGTGCCGGGCGTGAGCTGGATGACCGGGCGGGACGAAGCGGGGGCGGCGGGCACCGGCGGCGGGACCGGGGTGCCCGGGGCGATGGTGGTCGGCTCGACGACGGCGGGCGGGGTGGCCAGGCCGGTGGGCTGCGGCATGGTCGGGAGCTTGGGCCGGAACATGGGCGGATCTCCTTCCACGACGGGTTACTTGACGGCGGTGTCGATGACGGGGGCCAGGACGCTGTCGGCGAGGAGGTAGCCGCCGAGGAGCAGGACTGCGATGAGCCACCCGGGCGGGCGGGTGAGCTTGACGCCGAGGTAGCCGACGACCAGCAGGGCGAACCAGAGGGGGACGTCCATGGGCGGTGTCTCCTAGCGGACGTTGCAGCGGTGGGTGCGGGCGGCGAGCTGGGCGGCGGTCTGGCTGGAGTAGTCGGCGGACCAGCCGCAGCCGTCGGAGGTGCACACGGCGGCGTGCTTGGTCTGGCCGTTGCGGTCGCGGTGCGTGCCGATCTGAACGGGGCCGATGCGCATCACGGAGTGGAAGTGGTCGCGGGCAGGCATGTCAGTCGGTCTCCTCTCGGGCCGTGGTCGGGGCGGGGAAGCTGGCGCGGATTCCGGCGGCGATGGCCTGGTCGGCGGTGCGCCGGGCGGCTTCCTCGGCAAGCAGGTGGGCGAGGAAGGGCCGGTTGGCGGCGCTCATCTCGCGGGCGCCGTCGAGGTAGTCGGAGACGGTCAGCTCGGCCGGGTCACGGGTCATCGGTCTTCCTCTCTTGCTGTCAGGCAAGGTGGGCGGCGATCGCGTCGGCGAGGTGGGGCGGGACGCCGAGGCGGGAGCGCAGGGTGTCTGTGTCGATCGGGGATCCGGTACGGGTGCGGTACTCGTCGGCGACCTTGCGGGCGTGGTCGATCAGGACGGCGGGGACCGGAAGAGCAGGGGCCGGGGCGGGAGCGGCGGGGGCTGCGCCAAGCTCGGGCACGGGTTCCGTGACCGGAGCAGCGTCTGAAACTGGCTGTTCCTCCCGAGGCATGGCGTTCTGCGTGTCCGCCGTGGGTGCCGGCCGAGCCGACTCCGACTCCGCGGCCGAGTGAGCGAGGAGCGTGCCGCCGAGGAAGGCGAGCGCGGGCCATCCGGCGATGCCGAGGCGGAGCGGGGCGGGCGGGTCGGCCAGGTCGAGGAACCCGGCGGTGGCGACGTTGGCGCCGAGCGAGGCGAACAGCGCGACAACGAACCAGCACCAGGCCAGCCGGGACGGGCCCTCACTGCGCAGACGCCGCCAGGCGGCAACCAGGAGCAGGTCGACACTGACCGGGTAGGCCCACGCCTTCCAGCCGTTCTGCCCGGCAGCGGCAGCGAGATCGTGCAGGTGGGCGAAGGACAGGGCACCGGCGATGACGGCCTGAACCAGGACTGCGTCGACCCGAAGACCGTGACGGGCACCCATCAGGAGTCACCGGGGTAGGCGGGGCCGCCGTCGGGGTCGTAGCCGTCCGGGAACATGCCGGGCGGCGGCTCGGGCAGCGAGACGGCAAGGGACTGGCTGACGACGTCCACGAAGTCGAGGTCGGCGCCGGCCATGTCGGCGTACAAGGCGAGCTGGCCGAGCAGGAGCACGGTTCGAGCGAAGTCCTCGCAGTTCGGGCACATGGCGGTTCTCCCTTCTTTTCTTTGGTCTTTGGGCATGGCGGGGTAGGGACCTGGCGCGAAGGCGGTCACGCCGACCGGTGGGGCTCAGAGAGATCAGGTGGTGACGGAAGGAGCCTTGGCCGACGACACAGGAGCGGCAGCGGAGGCGGAGGCGGAGAGGACGGGCCGGAACGGGGCCAGCTCGGGCAGCTCCGGAGTCCGGTCGGCGTGCCGGTTGCAGATGTTCACGGCCTGGCGGAGCGAGGTGTGTGGAGCGCGGATGCGGTGCCACCCTCCGGACGAGTCGCCCGAGATGGCGAGGCCCCGCATCTCGGCCGGGATCTGGATGGCGGCGAGGACGGCGTCCGGGGCGATGTCGCCGAAGGCCATGTTGGCGGATGACTCGTCGTTGACGCGGTGGGCGGTGCGGCCGGTGAGCTGGGCGCGGAGCATGGTGATGCCCTTGCCGAGTTCGGAGCCGAATCGCTGCCCACAGATTTCGATGTAGATGCCGGCCGCGCGACCGAGCTGGGCGAGGCGGACCAGGGCGGTGATGATGCGGTCCCGGCGCTTCTCCTCCTCCTTGCTGGCGTACAGGGCGAGTTCGGCCACCTCGTCGACCAGGACCACGACCGGGACCGGACGCAGGTGATCGGGCAGGTCCCAGATGTCGGCGGCGATCTCCGCGTCCGGCACGTCGGCAGTGATCCGCTGCTGAGCCCGGATGACCTGATAGATGCGCTCCATCCGGACCACGAGCACGTCGAGCACCTCGGCTGCGGTGTCGGGATCGTCGGCCAGCGCGGAGAACCGGCGGGCCAGCGGGAACAGCTCAACCCCCTGCTTGCAGTCGATCCCGACGAGCGCGACGTCCATCGGTGCGAGGCCCGCGACCAGGTTGCGTTGGTAGACGGACTTGCCGGACTCCGTGGCCCCGAGGGTGAGGGCGTGGGGCATCGCGCGGTAGTCGCGGTAGTGGACCGAGCCGTCCTGCCGTAGGGCGACCGGTACCCGCATCGGCCGGGTGTCGGTCTCGGTCGGCATCTGCACCCGCTTGAGTACGTCGTAGCCGGTCATCCGCACCTCTACGACGCCGGAGCGCAGCTCTCGCGAGGTCACGCCGTACATGGAGAACGAGTGCCGGAGCCGGTCCGAGGCGGCGGCGATGTCGAAGGCGTCCTGTCCGGGGCGGAGCTTGAGACGCAGGGCCAGGCCGGTACGAGTCGGCCGCACCCGCAAGATGCGCGGTGGGCGGGACTCCGGTATCGGCCGGTTGGTGGCACGGGCAAGGGCGAGCCGCCACCGCGCCGGCGGAACGGTCAGCCCGCACGCGTCCATGACCGAGCGGTACCGGACCAAGACCCGCACCACGGCCAGCGTGACCCCGAAGGTCAACCAGTACCAGGCGGGGCGCCGCCACCGCAGGAGACCCACGGCGACGGCGACCAGCATCAGGGCGACCGTGAAGCCGGTCATGATCAGGCTGCCTTGGGCCCTGCGGCGGCGCCGACAAGCGAGGTGACCGCGACCGCGCGGAACGCGATGCCGTGCCGCTTCTGACCGTTGAAGTCGTTCTCCCAGGGCCGGGCGATCAGGCCGGTGAGCGCGACCGGTGTGCCCATGGACAGCTCGCCGGTGATCCCGGGCTCCGGGACGGTGATGGACAGGATCTCCACCTCCTCGTTCGCCGCGAACATCACGTCGACCGTCATCAGCTGCGCTCCGGTCTCGGTGTCGGTGGCGATCTCGCCGGTACGACGGTCACGCACCTTGACCTGCGGGGACTTGGCGACCATCACGACCGCGCCGGAGGTGTCGACGGGAATCTGACGCACAGAGATCACTCCTCTATAGATGCTGAACTCCACCACTCATGTACATGAGTGACATGAAGAAGAGTGCCTGACTCCTGTACATGAGTCAACCCGCCGCGATGAAGAACTCGCGACGGGTTGCGGGGAGTTGAGCGGGCGTCAGTCGGCGGCAGGGATCCGATACTCGAAAACGAACTGGTCAGCGGCCATAAGGGTGTCGCACACCTCGACCACGAGACCTTCGGTCGTACGGGCTTCCCGGATCAGGTGAACCACGGGCGCCCCCGGACTCAGCGCCAGCTCCGAGGCTTCCGACTTGGAGGCCGGCCGCGCTTGCAGCGTCTCGACGTACTCCGCGAACTCGTGCCCGTGGTCTTCGAGTCGGGCGTAGATGCCACCGCCGCCGGGGTTCTCGGCGAACAGCTCCGGGATCTCCTTCACGACGTCCCAGGGAAGGTACGACGTCGCGGTCTCGACCGGGGTGCCGTTACGGAAGTAGAGACGCCGACGGGCCAGCACCTGCGCACCGGCGGGGACGCCCAGTCGCTGGGCGGCATCTTCGGGCGCCTCCATGGGCCCGATGTAGAGAACGCTGACCTTGGCAGTCGCACCGGACTGCGCGGACTCCGCAAGGTAGGCCGCCTGTCCGCCCTGCCGGAGCGAACGCCTGAAGCGATCGGAAGAGCGGTGCCGCACCGGAGGCCGGCTCTTCACGATCGAACCCTTGCCGTGCCGGGTCTCGACCAGCCCGCTCGCCCGCACCTCGACCATGGCCTTGCGGATCGTTCCGCCGGACACGCCATAGCGGTCCACCAGCTCAGACTCACTCGGCACCATGTCACCAGGCTTCAGAACACCCGCCCGGATCTGCTGCACGATCTCTTCAGCGATCTGCACGTACCGAGGCCCGGAACCGACCCCTCCAGCCGCAGTTCCCATAGCCCTTCCCTGCCTCCTATGCTCCTCTACATGAGTCAACCACAGGAAGCGACCCCGTCCCCCCTGCACTCCGTGTCCGTAGCCGGAGTAGTGGTGCGTGAGGACGGCCGCCTCCTGGCGATCCGCCGAGCCGACAACGGCACCTGGGAACTCCCCGGCGGCATCCTCGAACTCAACGAGACCCCCGAGGCCGGCGTAGCCCGCGAGGTCCTGGAGGAGACAGGCATCCACATCGAGGTCGACGAACTGACCGGCGTCTACAAGAACCTGACCCGCGGCATCGTGGCCTTGGTCTTCCGCTGCAAGCCCTCCGGCGGCACCGAACGCACCTCAAGCGAGTCCACAGCCGTCTCCTGGCTCACACCCGACGAGGTCAGCGACCGCATGTCCGAGGTCTACGCAGTCAGGCTCCTGGACGCCCTGGACGGAAACGGCCCCCACGTACGCAGCCACGACGGCAAGCACCTCATCCCAGCGGGATAAGACTTTCCCTACTTCATCAAGGCCCGCGCACCGCGCGGGCGCGCGCCGCCTCTGCGGCGCGGCCTGCCTCCTGTCTCCGCCCCGGCTGGCCGCGCCCGGCGGCGCGCTACGTGCAGCGGGCAGAGCACGAAAAACCTGTGTGGCTGAGCCGCTCGGCTCCACGACTTTCGCCAACCGCTTTGGCCCGAGCTTCGAAGATCATGGCCCAAGATCGGGCACTAACGGGCAGGCTCCAAACCTGCCCGATCCGCGGGCCAGCGTAATGGGCCATGACCACTCGCGCCAAAGCAGCTCCAGGCCAAAGGCGTTCTATCCACCTTACGCCTTCAAGAGCTACCTCCTTGCTGCGGAGTGTATCTTTCATTCCAACGACGTCGACCGGGGGTGCACTCTTATGGGGTGCGGTTCGAATGCCTCTGGCTTCCTACGAGAGACATCCTATGCCTGAATCTATAGTCACCTTGCTAGTCGCCTTGGCCGGTGTAGCTGGAACGCTTGCATCTGCCGTTCTCACTCAAAGGGGGTCTGAGCGCGCCAAGAACCTTGAATTGGCGCACTTAGACAAGCAGCGAGCAGAAGATCGGGAACACGATCAAAATGATCGTCGACATCAGCAGCGTCGCGAAGCGTACGCTGAGTTTATTCAGCTAGTTGGCTCCCTTCACTCTCAACTGTACGAACTCCGGTCTCCGAGTCATGGTGCGGAATCGTATCGAGCAGCATACGAACAAGCTCGAGCACACCGGGCAGACCTGTTGAAGCAAACGCATGCCGTGCTACTCGAAGGCCCAAAAGAGGTCAGCGATAAGGCGCGCGACCTCTACAACGTCATGAACACCTGGCTTGCAGTAGCTCACGATGTACGCAGGACAGAGACAGGTGAAAGTGATGCTGGGACACAGAGCAAGCGCAGGCGCTTCACGCGAATGCGCGAGAAGTACACCATCGCCCGCGAAGAGTTCGTACATGAAGCACAAAATGCCTTGCAAATAAGATAGGTATGTACACTGGTAGGACTAATTGACCTGGCCTTTAGGTCACGGATACCAAGTCGCCGGCCTGCCTTGTGGTGCCTTACCGCACCATTAGAGGCAACGACAGGACGCCGCCCGAGCCATGCGAGGGCACTCAATGGCGACCAACGCTGACAACCAGCGACAGCTAAGTTGCAGTGTTGATCGATCACACGGCCACAGATCAGGGACCCGGCCCTACACTTCTTCGCCTTATTAGTTGCACCCCGCGGCGCACTGCCGGCCGTCATGGCTTGCTTTGGTCAACAGCACTAGCAGCGTGGCGGAGGCCGGTGGGGGTGCAGCGAGGCACACGCGCGCCTAGTTGGTCGGCGCAGCCGCCGTCGTGGCTGACTTTCGTCGGCTGAGGTTCGTACCACAACCGTGCCAGATACAGGGGTCAGCCAAGGCCAACACCAGTGTGCCGCAGTCAAGTAGTCGCTGGCTCCCTCGGCCAGCGAAGCCGCAGCTCAGGCCCGGAATCACCCAGCCTCTCACCTAATTCGGTGCTCATGTACGAGAGCACCCTCCCGGGCCGTCTGGGGCCGTGGAAGGGCGCTCAATGGTGACCGACAGGTGCCAACAGCTCGGCAGCAGGTCAGAGCAGTGATCGATAGGCCGCAGGCCACGGCCGCCTGTGATCAGTTGTGGCTGTACAGGGCGCGCCCTGAGAAGGTAACTCAGCCGCGCTAGTCGTCGGATTGATCCAAGGTCATTACCGACCTGTCCGGCCCGAACGTCCTGACAATCATGGTCGCCGGCCGCCCGGGGGGAGCGTCCAAGGTTCCAGTGACGATAACCCTGCGGCGCTCGCCGTGATACTGGGCTGCGCGCCGATACGTGATTAGGTCCAAATCAAAAGCGACTGTTCGGCGGCGCCCGTCTATAACGGTCTCAAGCCATACACGGCCGCTTTCTTCATTTGCCTTGAGAGACATCCTGCGGATCACGCCGTAGAGGACTGTTTCCGAGGGCGCCTCAGACTCCTTAAGCTCCCTGCGAACCTCGGTTACTAGGTCTGCATGTTCTCGCGAAAAAGAAATGCACTCCCTAAGATCTGCTGGAAATGGGGATGCCGGGGCCCAATTGAAGGCAACATCAAAGATGTCAACCTTACCCACGCCAATTACTTCCAGGACAGCCGCACACAATTCGCTGGAAACGCCCTCTGCGACAGCGTCCCTCATCTCGCCCCTGGAAGGAACTCGATCTCGATTCATAGTCATCTCGGCCAACGTTTCTAGCGACCTTGAAAGAGTCGCCAAGACTCGCCGATCGAAGTACGTATCTTCGGATTCTACTTCCAGGCGTGGCACGCCGTCACCATAAAGGGGCGTAGCGCCAAAGCGCGCACTGCTAATGACAGGCAGAATGTATGATCCGGGGCGCGTTTGGCCAAGCCGAAGCCTGCGGGCATGAGCGTGGGCCGCCTTCGGGATTGAGGTCCCATAGTACCCTTGGCGGTGAATAGTTGCAGCAGCGGCGGAGACCATCAGTTCCTTTGCTGCACTAACGAGACCCAAGCCCGACTGCAGCGAGATCGTTCCCCGATCAATATCGTCGTCGTCTGCTCGCAGTTCTGTCACATCTACGAATTGGCGAGCAATATCCCTCAGGACATCTTCCGGTGGCCTCTGTTCACGCCGCGCCACTTCGGCAGCCAGGATGTTTACTGTGCGTTCAAAATCAGCAGCTTCAAGGACCCTCGGTACTAGTACTGAGACTTGCATATCGTCACCCGGCTGCCAAAGCTCAGCCAAAGTTCCGGCGCGGGTCCGAGTCCACCCTGAACGGCTGAGGTAGCTAGTCAATTCCTGGGGTCCGACGTCGGAGGTAATCATGCGATAGCCTCCCCCAGAGCATCATCCGGGCCGAAAAGCCTTTGATGGGCGAACTCGAACATAACGTCCAGCCCGGCAACATCAAGCCTCTGCGTCTCCGGCAAGTGAATCGTTTTCGTCGCGTTCCCTCGGGCCTCCGGCTGGTCCTGGATCTGGGCATAGAAGCCGGCACACTTGATCAGCACCGACTCAGGACTGTGGGTGAGCCATGCAGAAACGTCACGCGGCACGACGACAAGGCCCAAGTACCCAGGTGCCGTGCGGTATGGGCCACGCAGCTTGTCGTACGTCTCTATGTCGAGGGGAAAAGTTCGCGTCGATCCATCGGCGAGGAGCCGGGGGTCGAACGTGCACTTCATCTGCAGCTCGACAAGGCGATGGTCACGCTTCAAGGTGGCGTCAACGCCATCCTTATCCACGTTCCAACTGGCGATTGTGGCGTTCGCCTGCGTGGACACGGCCAAGAGGTAGGCAAGACTAATCTGCTCCTGCTGCCACGTTGCAGGACCCCCCACGCGGCCTCCTCGCCTCCGGTTGGCCACAACTCTACATACTCTAACGGGAGTTGACCTAGACGGAGGCAGCACAGGCGAAGGTCGCAAAGCAAGCTGGTGGAGCTGAACGAGGCTCACTGTGCCACTACCTCCCGCCTTCGCAGCGCTCAAGACCTACCCAGATTCGCACATGAGTACGACAGCTCGTTGGTTGCGAGGTGTCGGATTGATACCACCTCGCCACGCTGGCGCGGCAAACCATGCGCCTCGATCTCAGTCAGCAACGACGCCATCACCGTATCGAGCGTGCGGGGGCGCCGCTTAAACCTGTGGATAACCTCGTTTCAAGCACACCTCGCGCCCAAGGGAGACGTGCCAGACGGAGCGGAGAAGCACGGGAAACACCGTGGCATGAACCGCCAGCCAAAAGGGGTAAAAGGCGCTTGGCCCCTGGTCAGCGGGGCAGCCTGGGCTGAAAGACCCAAGCTTCCCAGGCCAAGGGCTCTGGAGATCTGCACCCTCGCGCTGTGCCGTGGTCGACGGTGCAACAGCAGCGTGGTTGAGCCGGTGGGGGTGCAGCGAGGCACATGTGTGCGTGCTCGGTCGGCGCGCCCACCGTCGTGGCTGCCTGTCGTCGGTTAATGCTCAGACGGCGAGGCGAAGGCGCCTCGCTGTGTCGGTGAGCGCGTGGCGTATCGATCGGGGCGAGCATGACGCGACGGGGAGAGGAACCCGGGTGGGTGACCGGGTTCCTCTCCGCGTGGAAGTGGAACGGAAGGTCGTCGTGGGTAGATGTCGTTTGCGACCGCCGCTTCAGGAGCGGTGAGGTTCGCTCACCGCTAGGAGGTGACCGCGGCTGGTCGCAACGCGGAGCGCGTTCCGCAGAGCGCCGGTCAGTTCCTTCGCCAACCGTCGCAGGTCCTCCGGGCTCGCGTCCTGGTCGTCGAGGGTTTCCGAAGCCTGCTCCAGCAGCTCGGCTGCCGTTCCCAGTTGCACCGCTTCGATGTTATCCGCCAGGCGGGACATGTAGCCGCCCTTGTCGTCGGTGCTCAGGTAGCAGGGCTTGCCCTCCGGCCCCGCCCACGGAAGGAGCCGCAGTTCGTTCGGTGCCGTCATTCTTGCGTCTGCCTCTCGTCGGTCATGTGGTGGGTTGTGAAGGCCGCGTCGACGCGGTCCCCCGGGAACACCAGGAGTGCGGCTTCGACGACTCGTCCGGTGGCGTCGGTCGCGACGCGTGTGATCGCGAGGACTGGCGCGGCGGAGTTGGTCCGGAGGGTCGATGCTTCGTCCGGTGTCGGGGGGCGGGCACATACCGTCTCCCGGACAGTTGCCGGCGGTGTACTCAGGACGGCGAATCGCGTGGCTGTCTCACGCCACGAGGAGTCGTCGTCGCCCAGCACTCCGGCTGGTGCCAGGTCGTGCGGGACGTAGATGCGGGCCAGTCCGTGCGGTGACTCTCCCTCGTGGCTGATGCAGAAGAACTCGGCGAGAGGGCTGCCCGTCGGCACCTTCAGCAAGGTCGTCAGATGCCCGTGAGCCTGAACCGTGGTCGTGCGAACGGTGACGCGCAGGGCCGTCTCGGCGGCGGTCCACGGGTCCAACGTCCCCCATCCGCCGACGTACATGATCTTGCGGAGCGGGCGGCGTACGAAGTTCCCCTTACCGTGGATCTTCTCGACGAGACCTTCGCCCTGGAGGACCGCAAGGGCATTCCGCAGTGTCACCGTACTGACCTTGTACCGGTCGGCCAGGACAGCCTCGGACGGAAGACGTTCGCCGGGCTTGATGCGGCCGGTCGTGATCTGGTGCCGGAGATCGTCGGCGATGTCGTGATGGCGTGAAGGCACAGACCGGTTCACCGCCTTCTCAGCACGCGAACGGCGGCGAGCCGAGTTCGCATGTGTATGGCCAGCAGCTCACCCGACTCGAAGAGGATCTGCTTGGCGCCTTGAGGGAGCTGGAAGAGGTCTGCCACCCGACAGGCCCGGCCGCCGAGTTGGATGATGTCGCCACGCTGCACAGTGGTCGCGGTGACCTCGATGTTGGATACCAGCGCACCGCCGGGTGCCCAGCCGCTCACCGCTCTGCCTCCGTGGGCGTGGACTGGTCGGACGTCGAGTGACATAGGCAGGCGCACGTCTCGTAGACGACCGGCAGGTCGATCGGTGCGGAGACCGGGGAAGGCTCTGCGCAAGCGAGGTGTGTGCCGATACAGCAGGCGATCGACCGGTAGGGGACGGCCGAGGCGTCGGGGATGCGGGGCTGTTGGCGAGGAAGCATCAACAAACCCCCGCGAGGGACGACCAGGCTTCAGCGGGCAGGCGGGAAGCGACTGCCACCGCGTGCGGCCGTACTCGCGCCTCCCAAGCAAGCACGTACGGGCGGACGAGCGCGTTTTCCTCACCACTGAGCGGCTGCCGGTGGTTCTCCGTGTCGAAAGCCCGGCTCAGGGCGATCGTCGACGGGTCAGTGGACGCAGTGAAGGTGGGGGCGGCCAGCGGCCGGGACGGCGTTAAGGCGCGGCGGTGCCTGCCCTTGGGGAAGTACCGCGCTCTGGTGAGCGAGGCGGCACGGCGGATACGGTTGAGCACGCTGCTCAGCTCCTATCGCTGATGGCTCGGTCCCCCGACATCGCCCGTCGCGGGGACCGCTTTGCGTACGACCGCCCAGAGGGTGCGGCCGTTCAAGCTGGTGGCAACGAGCCCGAACCGATCGGCCTCGGCCACCGCTTCCAGGACCCCCCGCCATAAATCGGCGGAGAGCGAGTCCGGCACCTCCGCTTCGACCGACGCGTACCGGTCGTGCTCCTCCGCGCGCGCGGGAAGCCCGGCGGCAGACAGCCGGGCAGCGATGGCCGCCGCGCTAACTCCCGAAGCGGGCACAGGGCAGCCTCCGTCAACCGGCGATCACGTTCAGTGAAGCTAGTTAACTAGATTAGAGCTAGTGGACTAGATTTTCCATATGCCTGAGCAGCCGCCCTATCTCCGTATCGCCGACGAACTCCGGCGGCGGGTCGCGGAGCACGTATGGGAGCCGGGAGACCGTCTGCCCTCCCGCGCCCAGATCGGCCAGGAGTGCGGCGTGGGCGAGAACGTGGTGCGCCGGGCACAGGAGCTGCTGATCTCCCAGGGCATGCTGGAGGGCCGTGCCGGATCGGGCACGTACGTCGCCGAGCCCCGGCAGCGTGTACGGATGGTCCGTTCGTCGGCGCGTGAGCGGCCCGACGGGTCGCCGTTCCGCGCGGACATGAAGGCCGTGGGCAGGCAAGGGGATTGGGAGAGTCGGAGCGACGCGAAGGTGCCAGCTCCGACGGAGATTGCGGCGCGGCTAGGTATCGCCGAGGGCGACCTGTGTGTCCGGACGACGTACGAGTTCCTGGGCGACGGCAGGCCGATGCAGCTGTCCACGAGCTGGGAGCCGTACGACCTCACCGGCGGCACACTCGTCGTCCTCCCCGAGGGAGGGCCCCACGCCGGGGCAGGCGTCGTGAACCGCATGGCCGCGATCGGCATCACCGTCAGCCACGCCGTGGAGCAGCCGGAGCCGAGGCAGGCGACCGCGGAGGAGGCGTCGATACTCGGCATCCAGAAGGCCGCACTCGTCACGCACATCCGGCGGACGTACTACAGCGACCAGGGACGGCCCGTGGAGACGGCGGACATCGTGGTGCCCGCCGCCCACTGCGAGATCGTCTACGAGATTCCAATCAACCGGTAGCCCCGCTTTTGGCACACTGATCTTGTTGGGGGAAGACGTGGTGCACACCGCCACCATGACCCGGTTCGTGGCCGGCGTCCTGGTCATAGCGTCGGCCGTGGCCTGCGCGAGTAACGCCCAGCCCATCGCCGCGCACAATGCCAAGCCCCTTCGACCGATGTCCGCGGCACAGTTGCGTACGCATCTGCTGCCCGCCATCCTGCCGAGAGGTTGGACCTCTCAGGCCGATCCGGCCGATCCGGGGTCGGGTAGTGCTGCGAACGGCAGCTCCCATTGTGATGTCTTGGACGGCGGGGACATAGCGGACGCGGGAGCCACGGCCGCGATGGCGTCCGCAACGACCTCGTTCAGCGGGGGACACGGCTCCGGAGGCGGCGTCCTGGCCGGTGGCGAGACTTTGTATTCGTTCTCTGGAAACGGTGCCGCCCAAGCCATGCGCCGCATACGACAGCTGGCGGCCGAGTGCGCGAAGGTCGTCACGCCTGCCATCACGCCGCTCTCAGTCGGCGCGCCCAGCGCCACGGAGCGATTCGCTGCCGCCTCCGGGCCCCGCCTGGGCGACGACAGCATTCGGGTACGGGCCACCACGGCGTACAGCGACCGCCCCAGGGCAGTCCAGTACGACGATGCGCTGGTCGTGCGCGTGAGCAACACCCTCGTCGTTCTGCGGTGTATCCCATCGACTCAGGCCGAGGTGGACACGGTCCTGTCGTTCATTCCCGAAGCCGTCGCGCAGGTGCGTTCGCAGCACCCCGCACCGGTGGACGCGGCGCGCCAGCGACTGGCAGGCGAAGACCCCGGTTCCGGTACCCGCCTCTAGCTTCAATCGGGGTCCATATCGTGCCCGTGGTACTGGCTCTGGCGAATCCGCCATTGCAGCGGAACGTGTGACTAGACCAGGCAGTCTGACATCCACGGCTGACATCAACGCCGCCGGACAGGGACGCACACCAGCGTCTCCATCCGGCTGTCGCACCAGCGGACGACCATTGCCGAAGCGAGCTGCGATCGAACTCCTAAAGCGGGTGTCGCAGGTTCGAATCCTGCCGGGGGCACAACGCATTACCGCTCTGACCTGGGGTTTCTCCCTCAGGGAGGGCTCATACTCGGCCTCGGACTCCTAGTCCGGGGCCGTTTGCGTGAGCGGACGGGAGTTGACCCCCTGAGCGTCTCCCAACGGATCAGCACCGTTCGGCGCGGATTCCGTGTCGGGGTCCTTCGCGCTGGCGGGCTCGGGCTCCGCTTCGAGAACGGTGTTCTCGGTGGTGGCATGGCCTCGCGGTGCAAGCCGGGCCGCGACCTTCGGCGATCGCCAGGTCCGCTTCGGGGAGCAGGCACTGCGAATCGAAGTCCGCCACGACTGCGCGGGGCCGACCCGGCCAGGCCTCCCGGGTCCGTACAGCGAGAGCGGCCGGGGGCTGTTCCTCGTCAACCTTCTCGCAGACCGGTACGGCGTCGAGCCAGCGGCAGTCGGGAAGTGCTGCTGGGCCGAGATCGCACTGCCCGCTAGCCCGGACCACCAGGTCGTGTTCCCCCTTGTTTCACAGAGAAGTTGCCGATGCCTACGGCTCCAAGAACGTAGCGCTCCCGCTGGTAGCCGCCGCGGTCGCCCTCGGCTGTCCGGTGAGACTGAGCAACATCCCTGCCAACCATGTCCAGGCCGTGCTCGCACTGCTGCAAGCTTCGGGCTGGCACGTCTCTCGATCGGGGGTCGACCACGGCGGTCATTCTGCCGACGGACGCCCAGCACACGCGCCGCTTGCTGCCCCAAGCGGCCCGTATCCGGGCCTCGGTACCACCAGGTGCCGACACCTGGTGCACGGTCCGAGCCACACAGCGGGCAGCTCAGCGGCGTGGAGGCGATTAGCGTACTCGGCTGCGGCGCTCGGGACGGCGAATTGAACGTGAATCGGGGCGGCAGAACAGCCCTACCGCTCCGCATAGCGCAGGAACTGCCAGCCCAGTACGGCCAGGGCAAGTGTCTGTGCGAGGGAGACGAGCACGAGTAAAGGCTGGACGGCGGGAGAGCACCAGAATGCGATCACGCAGATCAGTGGCAATGCAAAGTACGTGAACAGATCGACAGCGGTCTGTAGTCGCTTGCGCGTGGTGCGGCTCGCATCGTCGCGGTGGTAGATCTCCCAGCCGAACACTGCGCCGCGGGCGCCGCTGAGCTCGGCCAGCCGTGGTCCCAGTTGGCCGCGGATGTAGCAGGCGACCGCCGAGATCTTCTCGTCGTTGACCAGGTAGGTCCAGCCCAGGACCAAGCAGATCACGGGGACGGCGAGCAGCAGTTAAGCCCGTCTGCTCTGGACGGTGATCGCCAGGACTGCGGTGGACGCGGCGAGCGTGAAGTAGAGGAGGTTGTCACGGAACCCTATCCGGGTTTGCTGCTCCTCCTTGATGCGATCGTATTCAGCCAGCAGCAGTCTGCTCTCGGTGACGTCTTCTGTGGCGGCCATGACCATTCCTAAGTTCGGGTCCCGGCTGGGCTGATGGTGGGCGGGCAGAGCTCCGGCACTCCGGCCCTGCCCGCCCTGAAGGCCCGGAAAACTCAGTCGACAGTACGAAAGGACGGCAGGTTGTTGGGATTGTTTCGTTCGATCCAACCCTTTCCGTCCGCCGCGATTCCTTCCAGGAGGCGGAAGGTGTGGATGAAACCAGCCGAATTGAGGTTGATTTCGGTGATTTCCTGGGCGTTCTCGTCCGGGGCCAGTTGATGGGTGTCGGCGTCTTTGACACGAATGTTCCTGGCCGGCCCGTTGGTCAGGACGAGCTCCAGGTCGTAGCCGACATGGGCGCGTTCCGTGACCTGCACAGAGGACAACGCGTCGAACCGGTAGTTGCTTCGCTGCTCATCTCCACGCTTCGCGTCGGCGAAATCGAACTCCGTACTGACTTCACGAACGCCATCCTGCGTGACCAGGAAAAGACGGAAGCTGTAGCGCGAGTATCGCCAAGGACCGCCCTTCACGCGCCCTCGCTTGTAGGGGCGTGCGGGTGTCATCAGGATGGTGTGAGTGATCAGGTCGCGCCAGGTGAGCTGGTAGTGACGGAGTGCTTCGTCGACGAACAGCGTCTTGTCGCAGGTGAGCCAGGTTTCCATTTCCAGCTCAGTGGGTCGCGTGGTGTCCAGGAACGACTTCCAGCGCTGGTAGGCGACTTGGCGCGCGGACAGCCGCTCTTGATATTCCTGGGTTTCCTCGGCCAGTCGGCGCTCTTCGCCCCAGGCTTCCAGCCACGAGGACGCAGCCACACGTCCGGACCAGACCGCACCGACTACAGCCAGGATAGCCAGCAGCATCTGCGACGCGCCGGCACCTGAGGCCACTGTTCCGAGCAGGGCGACAGTCGTGATGCCGAGAGCTATGAGGGCAACCATGCACAATGCCTTGGCTACCACCACCGCCAGCGTCTGGTTCTGGTGGCGGTGATCGAACAGAGTGCTCTTGTTGTGGCGGTCTCGGGCATCCTCAGCGAGATAGCGGATCAGCCAGTTGACACGGTCCACGCTGATTCGGCTCTCGCGGTAGAGAAGCGCGATCTCGGCGACGAGGCTGTTGCGGATGTGGGCGGTGTGACCGAGCCATTCGTGCGGGGCGAATCCGTGGGGCACGCGGATACTGAAGTAGTGGTCGAACGAATGACGGACGCGGTTGGTGAACCCGTCCCCAGTAGACGCGGAATCGCTCGTGTGCGGGATGTGGGACTCAGGGTTCTTGGCCTTGAGCTGGTGTTCCTGATACCACCAAAGGCGGCCGAAGTGAGCCGCGGTCAGGCCCGCACCGAGCGCCACCAGTAACTCGATGACCGCCGCAGCCGGATCCGCGACCAGCGCCACGATCCATAGGCATGCGGTGACGACGACGAACAGGCCGGCCCGGACCGGGAGGGCTGCCTGGGCGGCAGCAGCGGTACTCGGACGGGGCGGCAGGGCCCGTGGCCCGATGGGATCGGGTTCGAAATAGGCCCAGACCCGTTGGACCCGGTCGTTGCCGAAGCGATCTGTCTCGGCCCGCTCGCGGTTCTCGGTCCACAGGCTGTCCTTCAGCCCTCCGGTGAGTACGAGGTCGAGGTGGTGGAGCATCGCGTCACGCTGGCGAGGCGACAAGGCTCGCAACCGCTCCAGTACGCGTCCTGTTTCGCCGTCTGCGGTGCTGAGCATCGCCAGCACTTCGAAAACTACGCGCAGAGCCTCCTTCCACTCTCCCTCGGCGTAGGTCCTTACCCGCCCGGAGGCATGCTGCAGCCGCTGGACTTCTTCGGTGTTGAGGTCGTGGTAGGCGCGTGCACTGAGCATGGCAAGCACCCAGTAGAAACGGACCTCCGCGTTGTCGTGTCCGTGGGCGATCGCGTCACTGATCATGTCGCGAGCACGGTTGGGGATGCCGTCCTCCAGGAACCGCACACCGACCTTGTACTTCTCCTGAGGCGATGCATCCGGATGGACGAAGTAAACGTTGGAGTTGTGTACGGTCTCGGCCTGGATTCCGACGGTAGAGTCGAATGCGGCCGAATTGTGCGTGACGCTGCTGCCGTCGTTCACGACAAGTCACCCGCCGCAATAACCAGAGGTGCCAGCCTGGCCACCAACTCGGGAAACTCCGCGATCAGACCCCGTAACCTCTTGAGTGCCATGGTCGCCCTCTTGGACGATTCGGGAGTGCTCTCCTTTGCCGCCCGGCGGGCAAAGCCGAGCTCGGCCAGTGCCTCTCGGTAGGTGTCGTCATCGACGGCGCCCTCGGCATGGTGACGCTTCAGGTGTTCACGTAACCCGTCCAGTTCCGCGACCAGGTCCGCCGGACTGGTCACCTTCGGGTCCGCGTTCAAGTAGATGCTGCTCCCCTCGACTGAGCCGGCCATGATGCCAACGGTGCTGTTATGGGCGGTGTTGCTGACGCGCTCTTTGAGTCTGTCGGCCGTATGGGCCCTGTCTGCCTGGGACATAGCGATCTGCTCCTGTTCTCCCACCAGTTCCACGGCCAGCCGTGTGGCGAATGCCGCCGCGTTCGCCGCGGCCTGTGGTTGCCGATTGCGGTCCTTCGCGCTGTTCTTCGTACCGTCCGCTCGGTCGCTGATTCCGCGGATGATGGCGACCGGTGCCCCGTTGAGATGACCAGCCTGCGCCACACCGGCGGCCTCCATCTCGATCGCGAGCGCGTCGTTGTAGTGCTGACGGATCCATCGCGCCTCGGCCGAGATCTTCGAGTTCTGTACGACCTCGCCGGCGGCGATCGCGCCGAAGCGCACCTGCGGCGGGCGCCCATGACCGGGCATTTCGTCGGCCCAGTCGTTCACACGAGCCAGATGCAAGCCGAGCTGACTGACACCGTGCGCCGCCTCCCACACCCGGGGACGGGCCTTGAGTCCGTCGTCCTCGCTGGTCCCGCCGTGGTAGGCGTACACATGTGTGGCCATCACCACGTCGCCCAGTCTGGCGGTGTCCCACAGGGCACCGGCGACGCCGACGAACAACACAGCCACCGGCGAAAACTCCTGTATGGCGCGCTCAGCGATCACCGCGGCGGAATGATTCCCTTTGTTCGTCAGACCGAGCGCGACACGACATGAGCTGCCCTGCACGGTTCCCACCTCGAACCGTGTCCCACGCTCATGACGGTGCACCTGTGGACCGGCCAGTTTCCGGCGCACGGCCTCGTACTCGAGATTGAGGGCGGTGAGAATCACCACCAGGTCTTTCGACATCTATTCCTCCTCTTCTCTCGTGTTCTCTTCCGTCCTGGACGGCACAGGCCGGATCAGTGGTGGGAACAACATCGTCTTCGCCCCGGCCCGGTACAGCCTCGCGGGCCGTCCTCCCGTGGTCCTACGTCCCGAGCCGACGGGGATGATGAACCCCTTTACGGCCTGGACTTTCCGGTAAAAATTACGGGTATCGAGCCCGGTGCCCCAGACCGCTTCGTACACCTGCTGCAACTCGGCGATGGTGAAGAATTCTCCGCAGAATGCCGTGGCCAGCGCCGAGAATTCGAGCTTGGTACGCGCGCGTTCGATTCCGTCCGCCACGATCCGGCCGTGATCGAAGGCCAGTTCCACCTCACCGGACAGGACGGCCTCCGCGGGAACCCACCCAGCGTCCACGGCATCCGTTCCCGCGACCGGTTCGGGGAGTCCCGGTGCGATCGCCAAGTGGGCCACGGAAACGACTCGTCCCCGTGGATCACGACCTGCGTCCCCGTAGATGGCCAACTGTTCAAGATGCACGGACCCGGCAACCAGAGCGGTTTCCTCACTCAACTCACGGTGGGCGGCGTCCAGGATCTCCTCGCCAGAGTGACTGAGGAATCCGCCAGGCAGAGCCAGCATGCCCTGAAAAGGATCTTCACCCCGCTCAACGAGCAGGACACACAGTTGCCCCTCACGCAGCGTCAGGATCACGAGATCGACCGTCAGCAGTACGGGTGCGGGTGACCACATGTCATCTTGCATGCTGCTTAAGCTACTTCAATTCCTGTCACTATGACAAGAAGGGTGATGCGGAGGCCGCCGGCGCTGTATGGCGAAGGCGCTCCGAGCGGTCGACTCGTCGTCCGCTCCGCAGCCCGGCGCGGGCCCGATCGCGGCCTGCAGGTTCGGTGTCGCGTCGAAGCGGCTTGGGAACGGGTACTTGCGTTCCAGGAAGGTGTGGAGGTGCCCAGCTGGACGTAGCGGAAGCGGTAGTCGGCGGGGGCGGCTCGGGCGGTTGCGATGGCCCAGTGGTGGTGAAGTGTGGAGCGGGGATCGCAAGACAGGAGAGTTCTCCAGTCGTGGTGAAGTGCCGACCGTCCCGAAGGAAGAGGCACTGCCGGACCTCACCCCGTCCACTCCCTGGCGCAACGTACGCAGCACGCTGGATGAGTCCCAGATGCAAAAGCTGCAACCGCGCGCCAGCGGCAAGTAGGTGCGCGGCATCGGACGGCCCAGGCACCTCGCCGACGCCGTAAGAGTGGTCCCCCGCGCCGCCGTCACGGCGGCGCGGGAACCTTCTGGGGCGGGTGTCCCGAAAGTCTCGCCGACCTGGCCTGCCGCTACATCGACACTCGCTAACCCCGCAGTCGTCCGCTACAGCGAGCGGCATCTCTTGTGCCGGGTACAACCAACGGATCTCAGCCCAGTCCTCCAGTCAGCCCGATCCGTTCACGTCAAAATCGTCGAATCCGACCGCGCTTCGGCGTCCGGTGCGTCCTGCGTTCTAGGGTTCCGCGACAGTTCACGTCGCCGGGTGGTGCGGCGCTCACCGGTGTGGCCACCAGGTCAGTGGCGCCGCTCGTCTGCTCCGATCCCCTGGCCACGGGTCCACCGCGCCGTTTCCTCACTTGTCGTGGGCTCGCTGGTCGGATGCTGACCGACGGGAAGTCGGGGCGTGAGCGAGATCAGCGTGCCGGACGGATGGCAGACAGTACGCTGAACCCAGCGGGATCGGGCCCGCAGCACAGTGTCCGGGAGGTGCTTCATGACGGCCGAGATGGTGGCCCCGGCGTGGATGCATGAGCAGATCACTGCTGAGGAGTACGAGTCCTGGTCCGAGGAGCAGTGCGCCGGCATCGAGATCGTGGACGGGATGGTCGTCGTGAGTCCGAGTGCGTCCAAGCGGCACAACCGGCTGGCCCGGATTCTGGCGAACGCCCTGGATGCCGCTGCGGGCCCGGCGTGGAACGCCGACACGGACTTCGACGTCCGGCTTCAGGACGTCCCGCTCACCAATCGCCGCCCGGACGTCGTCGTGTACCGCGCAGACACGATCGACATCACCCCCACTCGCCCTGAGCACGTGCTACTGGTCGCGGAGGTGGTGTCGCCAGGCTCGGAGACCACCGACCGGATCGTGAAGGTCGACCAGTACGCCAAGGCAGGCATCGGCTTCTACTGGCGGATCGAGCAGGCCGCGACAGGCGTTCCACTCGTGTACACCTACGTTCTCGACCCCGCGACGAAGACCTACCGGGACGGAGATGTGTTCACCGGCGTCCTCAAGGTAGCGGCCCCGTTCCCGGTGCAGATCGACCTCGGGCAGGTCTGAGCAGACGCTGCTCAGCAACCAGCAGCGGCGCGTGAGCGATGCGTGAGCGGACGGTCCGACACAGGGCGGCATGAGCCGGATCAAGTGGCTCGCCGTGCCGTTCCGACCAGGGGAAACAGCACCGTGCGGCAGCGCCGGGCACCCCCCGGCCAGGATTCGATCCCACTCCTAAAGCGGGTGTCGCAGGTTCGAATCCTGCCGGGGGCACAGAGAGAAGGGCCAGCTCAGGAGGAGTTTCCTCCCAGGCTGGCCCTTCGGCGTTTCAGGGGTCGTGCCACAGGCGTGCCACTACGGGCCCGCAGGGCCCTCTTCGGAGGAACCCGGGAAGACGCCACGGCTTCAGCCTCGTCGCGACGGGTAAGGCTGCTTCGAGGTCAAGCATGGGCACCTGGGCCGGAACCTGCGCGAGATACGCACCCGAACGAGCAGGACGGGCGACCACAGGTATCCAGGGGCCGGCTGACATCCACAACTCCCGGTGCGGGTGCCGCGGGTCGAGTCCTGCCGGGGCCTTTGCCGATGCCCTACGGCTGCGGGCATGTACCGCCCTGAACTCCTGCCACCTGGTTGGCCTCACAACCTCACACCTTGGACATGCCCGGAATGCCAGTTATGTGAGCTGTCGGTACGTTCATCGCAGGTCGGTCGTCCGGCCGACGCACATAAGAGAGAGAAGTGCCCATGCCCTCGCGTGCTTTCACTGTGGTCGGTGCCGGAATAGGCGCGACCGTCCTCGCAGCCGCCAGCATCACCTATGCCTCGACCGCCGAATCCACCCCGTCTTCCCCGCCTGTCCACCGGGCAGCCCAGCCACGCCACCACCCCGCCCAACCGGCCCACCACGCCGCCAAGCCTGCGCAACACGCCGCATCCACAGCTCTTGCCGCTTCTGCCACGGCTCCTTCGGGCGCCGAGAACGGGGGCGGAGGCGGAAACGGGGGCGGAGGCGGAAACGGGGGCCGCGATGACGGCGGACGTGATGACGGCGGACGCGACGGCGGCGGTGGACGCGATGGCGGTGGTGGACGTGACGGCGGTGGTGGACGCGATGACGGCCGCAAGGGAGAGGGAAGGATCTTCATCAACGAACGTTCGTTCCCCGGCTTCGTTGAGGGGTGCATCACCGTGGCCAGCGGACTGGGCGCGCGCAGCTTCAATGTCCTCAATGAGAGCAGGAGGACCGTCGAAGTCTTCCGGGGCTTCAACTGCGACGGTGGCCCTCCGGTCGCCACCGTGGGGCCCCGCAGCGAGACCTTCGGCGTGGTACCCCATGACCACGGCGGCGATGGAGCATTCCGTCACCACGGCGTCGTGGGCAGCTTCCGGGTGGTCTGGTACCACGACGGGTGGTGATGACAGCACCACTCCACGCACGGGAAAGCCTCCCCGGACCGGTCACGGTCCGGGGGCTTTCCCCATCCGCCCCTGAGAGCAGCGGAACTCCCGCCGCCTATGCGCGGGAAAGCCGTTGCGGCAGTTCCCGCCGCCCTCGCCCGATTGCCGCCGTCTTGTCAGTCGAGCAGGACGCCGGGGTTGAGGATGCGGTGGGGGTCCAGGGCGTCCTTGGCGGCGCGCAGTGCCAGTGCGAAGGGCTCCGGGCGCTGGAGGTCGTAGCCGGGGCGGTGGTCGCGGCCGACGGCGTGGTGGTGGGTGATCGTGGCGCGGTGGCGGTGCAGGACGTCGGTCGCGGCGGCTTTGATGTCGTCCCAGACCTCGACCTCGTCGCCGGGCCGGCCGGCGACGGCCACGGTGAAGTAGGGGGCGGCGCCGTCGGGGTAGACGTGGGTGAGGCGGCAGTTGATGGTGGCCGGGTGTCCGGTGGCCTTCGAGGCGGCGGCGCCGACCTCGGTGCGGACGGCGTCGATCAGGGCGGGAATCGTGTCCCAGGTGGCGGCGGTCTCGAAGGTCTCCACGACGGCCCCCATGCGGGCCAGGCCGTCGCGCAGGTAGGGCATGCGCAGGAACGCCGAACGCCAGGCGCTCACGGCCGTGTCGGCCGGGGCGTCGCGGTCCGCTGTCGGAGCCTTGCCGCAGCCGCCGTGGGCGCGGGCCAGGTCCGCGGCGGCCTCGAGGCGGTCGTCGACGGGGGTGGTGGCGGACTCGAAGCCCAGGACCAGGACGGTGGAGCCGTCGTGGGAGGCGCCGGACAGCAGCGCCTCGCCGGGGTCGAGCAGGCGGCAGTTGGCCGGGGCGAGGTCGGACTGGGCGATGGCCCGCACCGCGTCCAGCGCGCGGTGGAAGTCGGCGAAGGCCACGGCTGCGGAGGCTTTGTGGCGGGGGCGTACCTGCAGGCGCATCCATGCCTCGGTGATGACGCCGAGCGTGCCCTCGGATCCGAGGAAGAGCCGGTCGGGCGACGGTCCGGCGCCGGATGCGGGCAGGCGCCGGGACGTGCCGGCTCCGGCGGGCGTGACCACGCGCAGGGACTGCACGAAGTCGTCGATGTGGGTGTGGACGGTGGCGTAGTGGCCGCCGGCCCGGGTGGCCAGCCAGCCGCCGAGGGTGGAGAACTCGAAGCTCTGCGGGAAGTGGCGCAGGGTCAGGCCGTGGGGCCGCAACTGGTCTTCCAGCACGGGGCCGAGGGCTCCGGCCTGGATGCGGGCTGAGCGGCTGGTGGTGTCGATCTCCAGGACGCGGTCCATCGCGGTCAGGTCGAGCGACAGGACTGCGTGGTGGGTGTCGCCGCGGTACTCCACGCCGCCGACCACCGAGGAGCCGCCGCCGAAGGGGATGACGGCCACGCCGTGCTCGCCGGCCCAGTCCAGCAGGTCGGCCACGTCCTGGTCGCCGGCCGGGTGGGCGACGAGGTCGGGGATCCGGCCGGGCCGGCCGCGCAGGGCCCGGATGACGTCGCGGTACGCCTTGCCCATGGCGTGGGCGGCGCGCGCCTGCGGGTCGGCGGTGACCAGGTGCGCCAGGGAGGGCGGGGGCGTCGCGGCAGGGCGGCCGATGGACAGGTCGGTGATGCGGGGTATCGGCAGCGGGTGGGCCAGGGTGCCCGGCAGCAGGGCCCCCATCGCGGCGCATTCGGCGTCGTCGGGGTGGGCGTCGGCGTAGCCCCAGCCCCACCAGGAACGGGCGCGGGAACTGCGGGGGTCGGTCGCGATGGCAGGCATGGATGCGCTCCAGCGGGGTCCGAGGAACAAGGAATTTACCCGGTGGTAAATTACCCTAGGGTAAGATCTGGTTCCATGACAACGCTCTCCTCCAGGGCCGGCACCAAGGGCGTGCCGAGGGCCACGCGCGAACGACAGGTCCTGGCCGCGGCCACCGAGGAGTTCGGCCGCCACGGCTACGAGGCCACCACGGTGGCCGCCATCGCCACCCGCGTCGGCGTCACCAAACCACTCGTGCACCAGTACTTCGGCAGCAAGCAGGACCTCTACCTCGCCTGCCTCAACCCGGTCGGCGACCGGCTGCTGGCCGCCATCCGCGCCGCCATGGCCGAACAGAACGCCGGCGCACCGCCCACACCTCTGCGCGTACTGCACGCGTTGTTCACCGCCCTCGACGGGCAGCGCGAGGCATGGTTCGTCCTCTACGACCCCTCGCTGCCGCCCGACAGCGACGCCGCCCACCGCGCGGCGTACTACCGCGACGCCATCGACGACCTCGCCGCGACCGGCACCGCCGACCTCCTGCACGCCGCAGGAGCCAGCGACCCGCTTGACGCCGACGCCCTCAAACACGCATGGCGCGGCCTGTGCACCGCCCTGGTCCGCTGGTGGATCAACCACCCCGACCAGTCACCCGAGGCCATGACCCGGCGCTGCGCACGGCTCCTGGGCGCCGCCCACACCATCCTCGCCAGCGGCGACGACAGCACATGAGCCTCAAGCGGGGCAGAGGAGGCGGGACATTATCGGCACTCTCACCTCCTGGCAGCGGCGGCCTCGCCCCCTCGCCCCTCGCGCCGCATCCCGTGGCAGCCTCGTCGCACAGGGCGGACAGTGGAACAAGAGGCATCCGGGAAGCGAGGTGCTCATGGACCGTTACCCGTCCATTGCCGACCACGGCCTTGTCGGCGACCTGCAGACCGCCGCCCTGGTGTCGTCCCAGGGGGTCGTCGACTGGTTCGCGGCTCCCCGCTTCGACTCACCCAGTGTCTTCGCCGCCCTGCTCGACCACGACCGCGGCGGCTACTTCCTGTTCGCGCCGGAAAACCAGAACACCACCTGCAAGCAGCTCTACTACCCCGACACCGCAGTCCTGGTCACGCGGTTCATGTCGCCTGACGGGGTCGGCGAAGTCTTCGACTGCATGCCACCGGATCGCACCGGCACCCCCACTGACAGGCACGTACTGATGCGCGGTGTGCGGGCGGTACGCGGAACGGTGCGCTTCACTTTGGAGTGCCGTCCGCGCTTCGACTACGGCCGGGCCACCCACCGTCTCGACTTGCGGGACGGTACCGCCACGTTCCGGGCGCCGAACGCCACCGCCTGGCTGCAAAGCACCTTCCCCCTGCAGCAGGACGGCACCGACGTGCGGGGTGCGGTGACCCTGAGGGCGGGTGAGATGGCCGCGGCGGTGTTCACCTTCGGCGGACCCGATGACGGTCCCCCGCCGCCGGTCACCCCGGAGCGGGCGATGGACCAGTTCTGGGACGTGGCGGACTTCTGGCAGCGCTGGGTGCGCTCCTCCCGGTACCGCGGCCGGTGGCCGGGTGTGGTGCACCGCTCGGCCATCACGCTCAAGCTGCTCACCTATGCGCCCACAGGTGCGCCCGTCGCCGCCGCGACCATGGGTCTGCCCGAGCAGATCGGGGGTGAACGCAACTGGGACTACCGCTACGCCTGGGTCCGCGACGGCTCCCTGTCCGTGCGTGCCCTGCTCGACCTGGGGTTCGCCGAGGAGGCGGCGCAGTTCACGCGCTGGCTGAGCGACCGCCTCCAGGCTCGGGAGGGCGTCGACGGCGAGCCGTTGCAGATCATGTACCGCGTCGACGGAGACCCCGACGTGCCGGAAGAGGTTCTCTCGCACCTCGAGGGCTATCGGGGTTCGTATCCGGTGCGGGCGGGGAACGCGGCGGCCGATCAGTTGCAGCTGGACATCTACGGCGAGGCGCTCTATGCCTTGTCGGAGGGGCGTGAGATCGCGGCGGGAGGCAGCTACCACGGCTGGAAGAACCTCGCGCGGACGCTGGACTGGCTCGCCGATTCCTGGGATCGCCCCGACGAAGGCATCTGGGAGACCCGTGGCGGGCGCCAGGACTTCACCTTCAGCCGCGTGATGGCATGGGTGGCCTTCGACCGGGGGCTGCGCCTGGCGAGGGAGCACAGCCGTCCCGCCGACGCTCCTCGCTGGACCGCGGCTCGCGACGCGATCCTCGAACAGGTGATGACGCGAGGCTGGAACGAGAAGGAGCAGGCCCTCGTCCAGCACTACGGAAGCGATGTCCTCGACGCCTCGCTGCTGCTCATTCCGCGCGTCGGGTTCCTGGCGCCCAAAACGGTGAGCTGGCTGTCGACCTTGGACGCGATGGAACGGACGCTGGTATCGGACAGCCTCGTCTACCGCTACGACCCTGCGGCCTCCCCGGACGGCCTGCAAGGCTCCGAAGGCACCTTCAGCCTCTGCACCTTCCTCTACGTGGACGCTCTCGCCCGCGCCGGACGGATTCGTCCGGCACGCTATGCCTTCGAGAAGATGCAGACCTACGCCAACCACGTCGGCCTGTTCGCCGAGGAGATCGGCCCCAGTGGTGAGCAGTTGGGCAACTTCCCGCAGGCTTTCACGCATCTGTCGCTGATCATGGCCGCCACCACCCTGGACGACGCCCTCGACCAGCAGCGTGACTGAGAACGGTCCCGAGTGCCGCCCGAGGTCGCGTGGCGGTTCAGCCTCCGGTGGCGAAACCAGGAAAGAGGGTCATGCCGCCGTCCACGTAGAGGGTGGTGCCCACCACATAGTCCATGAGGTCCGAGGCGAGCCCGACGGCCGCGTGGGCGATGTCCTCCGGATCACCGACCCGCCCGTAAGGAATCAGCGTCAATAGGTCCTTCTCGGCATCGGGGGATTCCCAGGCGCTGCGATTGATGGGCGTTCTGATGGCTCCCGGAGCAATTGCGTTGACCCTGATCCTGTGGGGCGCGAGTTCCTGGGCGAGCGTCGCCATCATCATCTGTACGCCGCCCTTGGAGGACGCGTAGTTGACGTGACCGGCCCATGGAATGAGCTGGTGCACCGAGCTCATGCAGATGATCTTCCCGGCCGCGCGCGACACCTCGGGGACGACCCCCCTTCTCAAGAACTCCTTCGTCGCCTCCCGCGCGCAGAGGAACTGGCCGGTGAGGTTGACGTCCAGCACCTTCTGCCACTGGGCCGTCGTCATCTCGGTGAACGGAGCGTCGCGCTGCAGCCCGGCGTTGGCCACGAGGATGTCGATGGTCCCGAAGTCCTGCACCATCTGCTCGATCATCGCGACGACCTGGTCCTCCTGGGACACATCGGCCTCGTACGCCATCGCGCGCACCCCGAAACCGGAGATCTCCTCGACCACCTGCTCGGCCTCCTCGCGCCCGGCGACGTAGTTCACGACCACGTCGGCTCCGGCACGCCCCAGGCCGATGGCCGTCGCCTTGCCGATGCCCGAGTTCGCGCCGGTGACGAGTGCCTTCTGGCCTTTCAGCAGCTGCGCGGGAATGACGCCCTGAGGGGCTCCCTGGGTCGCGCTCACGCCGGTTCTCCTTCTCGAGTGGCTGCCCTGGGCAGAATGGGCGCCGGGTCTACCAAGCCACTGGCAACTCCAGCGGAAACCGTCTGATCGTTTTTGTGTCCCACCGCACCTCCTCCGGCGGCACCGCGAGCCGCAGACCGGGGAATCTCTCCACGAGCCGGCCGATGGCCACTTCGAGCTCTGCCATGGCCAAGGGCACCGCGATGCACCGGTGTCCGCCCCAGCCGAAGGTCATATGCGGAGCGCTTTGACGGTCGAGGTCGATGACATGTGGGCCCGGGTAGCGCTCCGGGTCACGGTTGGCCGTCAAGTACGACACATGAACGAAGTCGCCTGCCCGGATGTGCGCACCGTCGAGTTCCACGTCCTCAAGAGCCACCCGGGGGATTCCGACCCCCTTGCGGAACGGGATGTAGCGGAGCATTTCGTGCAAGACGTCGGTCATGGTCTCGGGCTTGCGCCTGAGGTGCTGCAACAGCTCGGGACGTGTCAGGAGCAGGTAGGTGATATTGCTGATCTGGCAGGTTGCCGTGTCCTGGCCGCTGAGAGCCAGCGTCAGCGTCATGACCGCCAGTTCCTTGTCATCAAGCTGTTCTTCCCCTTCGCGCGCTGCGGCCATCGCGCTGATGAGGTCGGGGCCGGGTGAGTTCCGGCGTTGTGCGACGATTTTGGCGAAGTAGGCCGCCAGATCGGCCTTGGCTGTCGCGGCGGCCTCCTTGTTGCCCGCGCCGACGACGAGCAGCTGGCGTACGGCCTCCTCGACCCAGGGCCAGTCCTCCCGTTCGATACCGAGGAGGTCCAGGACGGTGTGCTGGGGGAGCTTGTCGGACAGGTGCACCACATCCGCCGGCGGCCCTTCTTCCTCCATGTCGTCCAGCAGGCGGTCCGCAAGCTGGACGATCCGGTGCCGCATACCGTCGACCTGTGGCTGCGTGAAGGCCTGGGAGGCCAGGTGACGGACGCGGCTGCTGTGCGGTGGGTCCATCACGTTGATCGATTCCGGCGACACGATGGGCTCCGGCGTCATCCGGGGGTAGTCGTGACCGATGATGCCCGCCCTGCTGAACCGCTGGTCGGTGGTCACCTGCTTGACGGAGTCGAAGCCCGTGATCAGCCAGGCATCCGCGTCGCCGTACGGAAGCCGGATGCGCGCGGGCGAACCGCGCTGCATCAGGGCCGCGAGCGCAGGGTCAAAACCCAGGGCTTCGCTGAAATCGAACGGGCAGCTGAGTGCCTCGTTGTCCGCGGTCATTAGCCGACTCCTCCAGGCATGGGTACGACGTTGGTGGTGTCCACGGCCTTGCGAACGGCTTCGGCGAGCCTGACGGCTCCGCCGACGGCCCAGTAGTGGACGAAGAACAGGCGTGGTTCGTCAGTGAGGTTGTGGTGGTGCACCTCGACGAGTTCGATGCCACCGCGTCGCAGAGCCGTGAGGACGGGCTGTACTTCGCTGGCGATCATGACGAGGTCGCCGCTGAGGGCGGCCCTTCCCCCGCCGAGCGGCTGGAAGTTGACGGAGGTGGTGGAGCCGAGTCCGGGAGGCAGGACCACATGGCCGTCGGTGATGGTCTCGCGACGGACATAGGTGCATTTGTGGATCTCACCATCGGCGGCGCCCTTGACGCCAAGTGCGGCGTCGATGGCGGTGGTGTCCAGGTCGAGGGGCGGCGAAAAAGCGGCGGATTCGGCAGGTGGGGTACCGGTGCGGTCGAACGCGGCGCGCAGCCCACGAGCAACAGCGACCGGATCGTGACCGTGGGCGTGCACATGCACCCACCAGACATCCGGCTCGTGGGCGAGCAGGTGCTTGTGAATGGCAGTCTGTGCGATCCCGTGCTCCTGCAGGACGTCGCAGAACTGCTGCAGTTCGCGTTCGGTGACCACGGCGTCGCCCATCAAGAGCGTGCTGTGGTCTGCGTACCGGACGAAGGACACGTGTGTGCCCAGGGCGAGTGCGGGGTTGATCAGAATGCCGCGGGAGAAGACCGTGAGGTCTCGGCGCGGCAAGCCCGTGTGGTACATGAATCGCCTCATGTCACCGGGTCGGCCGAGAACCTCGCCCACGTCTGCCCAGTCCGCCAGCTTCGTCATCACCGGTTCGACCGGAATGCGGTCCTCCCGGGCTTCCCGTCCGGCGGGCAGGGTGCCGGCTCGGGCCGGCGCACCGGTGAGCATGGGCGCAAGGGTGGCCGTGGTCAGCACACGGCGCCGGGACACGGCAAGTCGGGATCGGGTGTCCTGCTGTCGCTCGTCAGCCATGGCAGATGCCTCCTGACCCGATCGAAGCATCGGAATCCGCATCACCCAGTGATCGACGCAGCCACATCCCGCAGGCGGACTAATACTTGCCGGTGCCGAGCAGGGCCGCCGCGCTTGTGGCGACCGCAGCGCGGCTGAGACACGTGGACGGGCGGCGGTTGGTCAACCGCCGCCCGTCCATGTGTTCGCCCGCTGGTGAGACAGCCCGCTAGGAACGTTCGCCCCCTCCGGAAGAGTGGTGACTGCGGCCGGCCCCACCGACGGTTTCCTGGGTGCCGCCGCTTTGGGTGGCGGCATGGTGGGTCAGTACCTTCATGATCTCCGCGGCCAGCACATCCGCCAGAGCGGGCGCGAGAGAATCTGCCAGTGCGGTCGCGAGGGTCTGCGCGAACAGCACCCTTTCCAGCTCAGAGGAACGGGAGGGCGGCTGGGAAAGGGACGCCACGGCTGCTTCCATCAGGGCTCCCCCAAGTGGGTCCTTTCCATGCCTGAAACCCGTGCCGGTATGCGGGAATCCAGCATCACGCACCATTTCCTCGAAGATCTCGTCGATGAAGGCCTCCAAGGGATCCCGTTCCGATTGTCCGCCGGACTCAGCTGCCATTGTGGTTCCTCAAGTCTTCGATTGCCCTACGGGACCTGCCCCCCGGTGCTGGCGACTGCACGGATCGGGGGGCAGGGGTGTCGCCATTTCCTGCTAACGGCGCATGAGCGCTGCAAGAAGAAGCGGGTTCTCGATGATCGACTCGCCGCGCTCCTCACGGCGACGCCGCGTGAGCGCAGCCAGGAGAAGCGGGTGCTCAATGCCCGACTCCTCACCGCTCTCCTCGCGGCGGCGCATCAGCGCAGCCAGGAGAAGCGGGTTCTCGATGATCGACTCCTCACTACGCTCCTTACGGCGGCGCATCAGCGCAGCCAGGAGAAGCGGGTGCTCGATGATCGACTCCTCACTGCGCTCCTTACGGCGGCGCATGAGCGCAGCCAGGAGAAGCGGGTGCTGGATGATCGACTCCTCGCCGCCCTCTTCACGGCGGCGCGCGAGCGCGGCGAGAAGAAGCGGGTGCTCGATGATCGGTTCCTCACCGCGCTCCTCACGCCGGGCCAGCATCGCTGCCAGCAGGAGCGGGCCGAAGGCGGATTCCTCGCCGAACTCTTCCTGGCCTACGCCGGCCTTTTCTCGAGTGGGAGTCTCCGTCGCTGCCGTCATGGTTCCCTCTTTCTTTGACGCATGACTCAGCGGAGTGCTCGGCTGTCACAAGCTTCGCGCTCCGCCCTTCAGCGCCATCGTCGAGGCGTGCGACGCGGACCGCACTTCGATCATGACCCGCGCCAAGCGCAGCAGGCGGCGTGCTCGGGCGTGCACGGTTTCTTTACGGATCCCTGACGCCGCGGTTGGATCCGGGTATGTCCTCGGGGGTGTCCTCACCCTTGTCCGGAACCGGACAAGAAGTCGCGTCGGAGAATGGAGTGCCATGGAAGGCACCGTCGTCGCAGTGGTCGTCGTGGTCGTGCTTCTGCTGTTCGTGCTGAAGAGCGGGATGCGGGTCGTCAACCAGGTGGAGCGCGGGGTCGTGTTCCGGTGGGGGAAGGCGCTGCCGGCCCACCGGCAGCCGGGCGTCACCTTCCTCATCCCGTTCGCCGACCGGATGCGCAAGGTGAACGTGCAGATCGTCACCATGCCGGTGCCCACGCAGGAGGGCATCACCAAGGACAACGTGTCCGTGAAGGTGGACGCCGTCGTCTACTTCCGCGTCACCGACCCGGTGCGGGCCGCCATCGAGGTGCAGGACTACGTCTTCGCCGTCGGGCAGGTCGCCCAGTCCTCCCTGCGGTCCATCATCGGCAAGAGTGACCTCGACGACCTGCTGAGCGACCGGGAGCGGCTGCACGAGGGACTGGCGCTGATGATCGACAGCCCGGCCGCGGGCTGGGGCATCCACATCGACCGCGTCGAGATCAAGGACGTCCAGCTTCCCGAGTCGCTGAAGCGGTCCATGTCCCGGCAGGCCGAGGCCGAGCGGGAGCGGCGGGCCCGGGTCATCACGGCCGACGGTGAGTTCCAGGCCGCGCAGCAGCTCGCCAACGCGTCGAGGATCATGTCCGACACGCCCGAGGCCATGCAGCTGCGTCTGCTCCAGACCGTCGTCGAGGTGGCCGCGGAGAAGAACTCCACGCTCGTGATGCCGTTCCCCGTCGAGCTGCTGCGCTACTTCGACAAGGCCACCAAGAAGATCGCGGCCGACCTCGACGTCGTCAGCGGCGAGAAGGCCCCCGTTCCGGCTCCCGCTCCGGCTCCGGCTCCGGCTCAGGAGCTCGGCGAGCAGCAGCCGTAGCCCTGGCCGTAGCCGCCGCCAGGGTCACCGTCACCGCGATCGACGCCGTCGCCATCGCCGTCGTCGCCCAGGACGGCGAGGCCAGTTGGGCCACCGCCCCCGCCAGCGCCGCGCTCACGCCCTGCAGGGTCAGCATTCCCGCCGAGTGCAAACCCAGGGCGTGTCCGGCGAGTTCGGCGGGGGTCAGAGCCATCAGCTGCTCCTGCTGCACCAGGCTCGCGCCGAAGCCGGCCGAGGCGAGCATCACGCAGACCCCCGCCACCGGCAGCGGCGGGTGCGCGAAGAACGCCAGGTACGGCGCCGCCAGGAGCAGGAGCAGGGGCGTCGCCAGCCGGCTCCGCACTGCGGGCGGGAGCAGGCGGCCCACCGTCACGTCCCCGACGAACATGCCGAACGCCGCGCAGGCGAACAGGGTGCCGGCCGCGTCGGGGGCGTACGACACGTAGAGGGACTCGCAGCCGACCACCAGGCCGTTGGGCAGCCACAGGCCCAGGTACGTGAGACGGCGCCTGCGGTCCGACCACAGCAGGGCGTTGGTGCGCCAGGTCTCCGCCGCCGAGGGGCGGCCCGCCGCCCGGGGCGGGCGCGCGGTCAGGCCCAGGCGCAGGACCAGCGCGGCCGTCGCGTACAGCGCCGCCGACAGGAGCAGGCACGCCCGGGGGGAGAGCGCGGCCAGGAGCGCGCCTCCCGTCGCGTACCCCGTGATCTGCATCAGGCCGCTCATCATGTTGAACAGCGAACGCCCCGGCAGATAACCGTCCTTGGCCAGGATCTCGTTCAGCAGGCCCCAGCGCACCCCGCCGCCCAGGGACGCCGCCAGGCCCAGCAGGAGTACGACACCGAAGACCGCGCCGACCGACAGCCCGGGCAGCGCCTGCAGGGCCGTACCGGCCGCGAAGATGAGGGCGATGCCGGACAGGGCCGTACGCGGGGGCAGCCGGTCGGCGCCGGAGAGCAGGACGGTCGCACCCAGCACCTGGGCCAGCGACGGGCCGAACATGCTCACGGCCGACAGCAGCGGGGAGCCGGTCGCCCGGAACACGAGCGTGGCCAGCGCGAGACCGCCGACGGTCATCGCGGCGGTCTGCGCCGCCGTGCCGAGGAAAAGCGGAGTGAACTCCGGCGTGCGGAAGAGGGATCGGTAGCTGGGCATGGCTCGGAGTGTGGGGTGGCCGCGGGGGCGGTCGTTATTGTTTCGCCGGGGCGCGAAACGTCGTAGGGGGTAAGGGCCTTGGGATGGTGGCAGCTCAACGCCGATACGCTCGCCCGGAGTCGGTTCATGATCTCGCCGCTCGCCGAGACCTTCGCGGGGCTGAAGCTCCTGCACGCCGGCGAAGGCGCCCATCCCGGTGAGCAGGAGTGGCTGCGGGTCCATCTGCCCCGCTACCGGGCCCTGTTGGGCGCCGATCCGGTGGCCGCGCGGCTGCTGCGGGCCGGGCTGGGGCGGGAGTGGATCGCCGACTTCCTCACGCCCACGCCCCGCGACGGCGAGAGCTTCGCGGACGGTGTCGCCCGGGTGCGGGCGGCGGATCCGGGCGCCGCGCGGGACCATCTGCGGATGGCACTCGCCGGTCCGCTGCCCGCCGTGCTGGACCGCGACGACCTGCCGGAGCGGGCGGCCTCGCTGCTGGAGTGGGTGTGGGAGGAGACCGTACGGCCGTACTGGGAGCGGCGTCGGCGGGTACTGGAGGCGGACGTGGTCGCGCGGACCGCGCAGGTGAGCCGGGGCGGCTGGGCGGGGGTCCTGGACTGCCTGCGGCCCGGCGGCACCCGGTGGCTCGGGGACAACCGCTTCCAGGTCAATCTGCACGAGTATCCGCCGCGCGAGATCTCCGGGGCCGAGCTGGTGTTCGTGCCGGTGACCCCGCAGCGGCACGGCTGGGTGGCGTGGGAGGAGCGGGAGCGGTACGCCGTGATCTACCCGTGCACCGGGGCCCTGGCCGGCTCCGGCGACCGGGCCGTACCGCCGGGCCTGGGGGCGCTCCTCGGGCCGGCACGGGCGGGGGTGCTGGTGCTGCTCGACTCCCCGATGAGCACCACCCAGCTGACCGCGGTGACCGGGCAGGGGCTGGGTTCGGTGGGCCGCCATCTGCGGGTGCTGCGGGAGGCGGGGCTGGTGCAGCGGTGGCGGGCCGGCCGGTCGGTGCTGTACGCGCGGACGGCGGCCGGGGACGTGGTCGTGGAGGCCGGCAGCGGAGCCCAGGCGGCCCCGGGGCGACCAGGGCGGCCCAGGGCGGCCCGGGGGCCGTCACCGGGCGGAGCTAGCATCCGAGCATGACGACTGACGCATACAACGGTTCCCCGCTGGACGTGGAGATCGGGGCCCTTCAGGGCGGTCCCGCCGAGCTGTCGCAGTACGCCGGCCAGGCCGTGCTGCTGGTGAACGTGGCCTCCAAGTGCGGCCTGACCCCGCAGTACGCGGGTCTGGAGAAGCTCCAGGAGCGGTACGCCGGGCAGGGCTTCACCGTGCTCGGGGTGCCCTGCAACCAGTTCCTCGGGCAGGAGCCCGGCACGGCCGAGGAGATCGCCGAGTTCTGCTCGGCGACGTACGGCGTGACCTTCCCGATGACCGAGAAGATCGAGGTGAACGGCGAGGGCCGGCACCCGCTGTACGAGCGGCTGGTCGGCTTCGCCGATGCCGAGGGGCACAGCGGGGACATCCGCTGGAACTTCGAGAAGTTCCTGATCGGCCGGGACGGCCAGATCGTGGCGCGGTTCTCGCCGCAGACCGAGCCGGAGGCAGCCGCCGTCGTCTCGGCCATCGAAGGCCAGCTGGGCTAGCCGGTTGACCTTGCCCCTGGGGCAGAGGAGAGCGTCCCTGTCACCGGGCGGACCGCGCCCGGTGACGGAGGATGCTCGCGTGGACGACGAACTGCTCACCATCGGCGCGTTCGCCGCACGGGCCCGGCTCTCGGCCAAGGCCTTGCGGCTGTACGACCGGCTGGGCCTGCTGGCACCGGCACAGGTCGACGAGGCCAGCGGCTACCGCTACTACCGCGCCGACCAGGTCGAACGCGCCCGGCTCGTGGCTCTGCTGCGGCAGCTGGACATGCCGCTCGCCCGGATCGCCGAGGTGATCGGGACCGAGGGCGCCGAGGCCGCCGGCCTGCTCGCCGCCTACTGGGCGGACGTGGAGGCACGCGTGGCGGGGCAGCGGACCCTCGCGGAGTACCTCCGTGGACGACTGTCCGGGAGGAGTTCCGAGATGTACGGGAAGTTCGTGGTCGAGACGGTGGACGTACCGGCCCAGGTGGTGATCACCGAGACGCGGCACACCCTGGCGGACGAGCTGCCGTCGTGGATCGGCGCCTCGCTGGGGCGGCTGGAGGCGGCGGCCCGGGAGTGCGGGGGTGTGGCCGGGGCGCCGTTCGTCGTCTACCACGCCGAGGTGTCGATGGAGAGCGACGGGCCCGCCGAGTCGTGCGTGCCGGTCGTGGACGAGGCGGCGGCGCGGGCGTGGGCCGAGCGCGCGGGGCGGGCCTGGGAGACGAAGGTGCGGGTGGAACCGGCCCGGCGGCTGGCCTACACCCGGATCGCCAAGGCGCAGGTCGCCCATCCGCAGATCCTGGCCGCCTTCGGGGCGGTGGAGCAGTGGATGGACCAGGAGGGGCTGGAGCCGGCCGGGCCCTGCCGGGAGGTGTACTTCGCGGACTGGGAGGCGTCGGGGGCTCAGGACCCGGTGTGCGACGTGGCGTTCCCGGTGACGCCCCGGTAGGACCCCGGGGAACGAGCGAGCCCTCTCGGCAAGGACGGCGACCGGTCGAGAGGGCTCACTGCGTGGTGCTGGTATTGCTGATGGTGCTTGTGCAGTTGTTGTCGTACGCGTCTACGGACGAAGGTCAGGGAAGGGCTCCCTAGGCCTTGACCGAGGCCACGAAGGCGTTCCACGCGTCGGCCGGGAACGCCAGGATCGGGCCTTCGAGCGCCTTGGAGTCGCGTACGGCGAGTTCGGCGGCGTTGGAAGACTTGACCTCGACGCAGGCGCCGTTGCCCGCGGAATAGGAGGACTTCATCCACGTCTCCGAAGCGCCCTGAATCAGTGCCATGTCCACTCCTGTTGCGAGTTGCTGGTGGTGCGGTTCACGCCAACCGTGTCGTCTGATTGGCGTGATCGACGCTACCGGGCAACTGCCCCTGGGGGAGTGGCCGTTCACTCGACCGGATGGCATATCCCAGGCGTGCCTTCCGCTGGCTCGGATCAACGGTGTACGATCCGGCGCCCCCTGCCGATCTCGGTGAGCTACAGCTCAATCGGCGTACTCTTTGGCCACCTTGGCGATGTATTGCCGGGATTGCTCCACATTGAGGGACTGTGCCCGCAGGTGCTCGTACATCACGGCGTACTTCTGCACGTCCTGCGCCTTCTCCAGGTACAGGTCGCTGGTGACGCCCTCCAGGTACACCACGCTGGAGTCGGCCGCGTCGGTGAACTCCAGGATCGCGTACTGCCCGTTGAGCCCCGGGTGCGCGCCCACGTCGAAGGGCAGCACCTGCACGGTGACGTGCGGCAGCTGGGACATCTCGATCAGGTGCTCCAGCTGTTCGCGCATCACCAGCCGGCTGCCGACGACCCGGCGCAGCGCCGCCTCGTCCAGCACCACCCACAGCCGGAGCGGGTTGTTCTCGGCGGTGATACGTTCCTGTCGGCGCATGCGCACCTGTACGCGCTTCTCGATGTCCGCCGCCGAGGTCTCCGGCAACGCGCCCTGCACCAGGGCCTCCGCGTAGGCACGGGTCTGCAACAGACCGGTCACCAGCTGGGGTTCGTACACGCGCAGCGACTCGGCGTCGGTCTCCAGCCCGATGTACACGCTGTACGGGATGTCGCCGAAGGTGTGCCACCACCCCTGCTGTCGCGAATCCCGGGCCATCTCCATCAGCGAGTCGACGATCCGCTGGTCCTCGACCTCGTACACGCCGCAAAGGTCGCGCACATCACGCTGGCTGATGCTTCTACGGCCGTTCTCCAGCCGACTGATCTTCGACTGCGAAACGAGCAGTCGTTCCGCAACTTCCTCGGCCGTCATGCCCTTGAGCTCGCGGAGCCGTCGCAGCTCCTGGCCCAGCCGGCGCCGCCTGACGGTGGGATTGACATTGGACGCCACGAGACGTGCACCTCCGGCTGTCTGCCTGGTCCTTAACACTTTGCGTATCTGCTGTTGAGCAGACTGCCACCAAGGTGCTTTCTACCGCTGGGAAACGGTGGATATGCGAAATGGACGCAACGGTTCGGACGCGGCAGCGTGATGCATCGAACTGATGTGCCCGAACGCGTTCGAGCGGAGCGGCGAGACCATACGGTCTCACCGCTCCGCTCGAACCAGCGGCTCCCGAACGTGTGTGGAACGGGTGTTGGGGACTGGTGCTGCGTGCGGCGGCTCAGCGAATCCTGGCTTGATCGAGCGGCCTCAGTGGACCACGGCGCGTGCCATGGACCCGTGGCCGTGGTGTGGTTGCATCGGCACACCGCGGGCGGGTTCCGCCGCGGCCGGCCTGACTCCGGGCCCCGCCTGCCGGCCGGCTGCCGCCGGCCCGCGGCGCGGCTGTGCGGCCACACCGTTCTGAACGTCCATCACGGCATGCGCGACCAGCCCGCCCATGGGGTCGTGCCGGATCAGATCCCGCAACCGGGACCGGGACGACCGTCCCTCGTTCCCCGGATACAGGTGCTTGCCGAGCCCGACGGCGTGGGCCAGTGCGGCGAGCGCCGCGGTCCGCGGGTCCGGCGGAACGCCGGTGCGGATCGCGGAATCCAGCCGGGATCGGATCTCCCGGCTGATGGCGGTGTCCGTCGCCTGATACCGCGTCGTCGGCAGCACTCCGCACATCTGTCCCGGTACGGCGGCAACCATGCCGCACCGCTCCAGATGCGAGAGATAGGTCTGGCGCAGCCCGAGACGCGGCCCGCCAATCCAATGAACTGCCCGTACGGGAGCGCCGCGCCTTCGCAGCAACTCCAACGCGCAGTCCAGAGTCGGATCTCCTGTCGGCCGTGGCACCACCACGGCGATACGATCCCCGTCTGGGGCTATCCGTCCGGCCAACGCCAGCTCCACTAGCTGCGCTCCGGCCAGACCGAGGTCGAGCGACTGCGGCTGTGCAGTGGTACCCGTGGTCGGGTCCAGTGCCAGCAACAGAAGCTCCTCCGGAATTGTTCTGCGGCTCCTGCCCATCCATGCCTCCCCGCGTGGATGAATGACAGGGTGACCCCTCTCACATTGGTCTGTCGAGGGCACGTGACCGGTTCGTGAGGGAACCGGCAGGTATGTCGTTCTCGTCTACCGCAGGGGCCAAGTCCTCACACAGGACACTGGTACATGGTTCGGACAGGGCGCACGAGTGGGCGTGCGGCGCAGGAGGAGGCATTGGTGGCGGGCGAGTCCCCCGACAGGTCGAAGCAGCGCGAGTCGTCGGCGGAACCGACGTCGGGGAGCGCGGTTCCGGTTCCCGAGGCGCGCGATCCGCGCCTGGAGATGTCCCGCGAACGGGACACCGCCGCCGCGAAGGCGGACACGGCGACAAAGATCCTCTCGGTACGCCCCCCGAAGCCCATACCCGCCTCCACGGAGGACACCGACCTCCGAGAGGCGGTCTCGGCCTGGGTCCGCACGGCGAGGCCGAGCCAGGGGGCCGAGGAGACGGCTGAGGCGGGCGCTGAGAACACCGCCGGGGCGGAGCCCGAGAGCGACGCTGAGGCGAACACTGAGGGCGGCACTGAGGCGAACGCCGAGAGCGGCACTGAGGCGGAAGCCGAGAAGACCGCTGCGGCGGAGGCCAAGGACGCCTCTGGGGCGGAGGCCGACGGCAACGCTGAGGCGAACGCCGAGGGCGACGCTGACGCGGAGGCCGAGGACGCCTCTGGGGCGGAGGCCAAGGGCGACGCTGAGGCGAACACCGAGAGCGACGCTGACGCGGAGGCCGAGGAGACCGCTGAGGAGGAGGCCGAGGACACCGATGCGGCGGAGGCCAAGGCGGGTCCCGAGGCTGAACCGGAGGCCGAGGACGAGGACGAGGCGGCCACCGAGGCGGGCACAGACGCAGACGCAAAGACGGACGCCGAAGCGAAGGCGGACAAGGGCGTAGCCGAGGCCGAAGTGGGCGATGGCGAAACCGAGGCGGAGGCGTCCGGCGACGAGCCGGAGGACGCCGACGGCGAGGACGCCCCGCAGGGGCCACCCGCAGCCGACAACGAAACCCGCACGGGCGGTGCGGGTGGGAACAAGGACGCCGAAGGCGAAGCCGAGGCGAAGACGGACGGCGCCCAGGGCGGAGCCAAGGGCATCGATCAGCCCACCACCGCCTTCAAGGCCCTCCGGCCCAAGAAGCCCGGCGTCGATCAGCCGACCACCATGCTCAAGGTCGACCGTGCCCCCAAGGCGCCCAAGCCCACCGACCCCGAGCGCACCAGCAAGTTCGTCGCGCTCAAGCCCGACGTCACCACCAACCTCCCCCAGGTCGGCCCCGAGCGCACCACCCAGCAGCCGCTCCCGCCGAAGCCTCCGCTGGACCTGCTGGCCGAGCTGACCAACACGCCTCCGCCGCCGCAGACCCCGGTCCGCACGCTCATCCGCCGGGTCAAGATCTGGACCCCGCTGGTGATCATCCTGGCGATCATCTTCGCGGTCGTACAGACCCTGCGCCCGCTCCCCCGGCCCACCCTCGACCTCACCGCGAAGGACACGTACACCTTCGACGGCGCGAAGACGGACATCCCCTGGCCCTCCCAGGGCCAGGCCGCCCTCGACGTCCAGGGCATCGGCACCTTCGGCAGCTCCGGCGACCAGAAGCCCGTACCGATCGCCAGCGTCGCCAAGGTGATGACCGCGTACCTGATCCTGAGCAACCACCCCCTCAAGAGCGGCGCCGACGGCCCGAAGATCAAGATCGACCAGCCCGCCGAGGACCAGTCGAACGCCGGCCAGGAGTCCACGGTCCAGGTCACCAAGGGCGACTCGATCACCCAGCGCGAGGCCCTGGAAGGCATCCTGATCGCCTCCGCGAACAACGTGGCCCGCCTCCTCGCCCGCTGGGACGCCGGCTCGGAGCAGGCGTTCGTGGCGAAGATGAACGCCGCCGCGAAGAAGCTCGGCATGACGAACACGACGTACACCGACCCCTCGGGCCTGACGCACTCCACCGTCTCCACGGCCGTGGACCAGGTGAAGCTCGCCAAGGCCGCGATGACGCTGCCCGCCTTCCGCGAGGTCGCGGCGATGATGTCGTACACCGACTACAAGGGCGTCTACCGCTCCAACTGGAACCAGCTGGTCGGCCACAACAACGTCGTCGGCATCAAGACCGGCACCACCACCTCCGCCCTCGGCAACCTCGTCTTCGCGGCGAAGCAGCAGACCGGCGGCGAGACCCGCACCATCGTCGGCGCCGTGCTGCGCCAGCCCGCGGGCGGCCCGGAGCACACGATCCTCAGCGCCGCCCTGGACAGCAGCGACAAGCTGATCCGGGCCGCGCAGGGCGCCCTGAAGTCGGCGACGATCCTGAAGAAGGGCGACATCGTCGGGTACGTGGACGACGGTCTCGGCGGCCGTACCCCGGTCGTCGTCACCGAGGACGTCACCGCGGCCGGCTGGGCGGGCCTGAAGGTGAAGCTGTCGTTCACCGCCAATGACGTACCGCACACGGCGAAGGCCGGCACCAAGGTCGGCACGCTCACCGTGGGTGACGGTTCGGCCGGTGCGGTGAAGGTGCCGGTGGCCCTGAAGCAGGCTCTGACCGAGCCCGGCTTCGCGGCCAAGCTGACCCGTCTGGGCTGACCAGAGCGCCCGCGCACCCCGTCGTCGGAGCCCCCACCCGGGGGCCTGGCGGCGGGGTGCGTGCTAGCGTCACGAATCGGGGCAGGTCGCCGGGACGCGGCCGGGATGAACAGAAGACGGGACACGGGGAGTGCCTTCAGGTGGCCACTGCGGAGCCGACACGCGCCGACGACACCGATCCGGGCCCGGGATCCATGCCCGGGTCCGGCCCGCGAATACGCCTGTCGCCGACTGACGCGACGGACGCGACGGACGCGATCAACACGACCGACACCACTGACGCGACCGGCGCGACCGGCGCGAACAGTCGCGGCGGCACGCTCGCGCGTCTCCTCACCGCCGCCGAACCCCTCCGGCAGCGGCTGCTCGTCCACCCCGTGCTGTCCATAACGGCCCTCGCCGGCGTACTGCACATCATCTGGCTCTTCACGTTCGCGAACAGCGGTGGCGACCTCGCGGCCCAGGACGCCTGGGCGGAGTTCGTCGGCCGGCACCCGGACTCGGCGTACAACCTCGCCTGGTACGGGGGCATGCACCCGGTGTCGTACAGCGTGGTGTCGCCGTATCTGATGTCGCTGCTCGGCGTCCGTACGACGATGGTGATCGCCGGTACGGTCTCGGCGGGCCTGCTGACCCTGATCCTGATCCGCAGCCGCGCGGTGAAGAACCCGCTGTGGGCCTCGCTCGCCGGGCTCTTCGCGTTCGTCTGCAACGCGATCTCCGGGCGGGTCACCTTCGGGCTCGGCACCATGTTCGCGCTCGGCGCGGTCGCGTCGGTCTTCTGCTGGCCGTACCGCTGGCGCCACAAACGCTGGGCGAAGGCTCTGGTCGCCGCCCCGCTGGCCGCGCTCGCCACCATGGGCTCACCGGTCGCGGGGCTGTTCGTGGGCCTGGTCGCGGTCGCGCTCTTCCTCCAGAAGCGGCGGCCGGGCGCCTGGGCGCTGGGTCTCGCGCCCTCGGTGGTGGTCGGCGTCTCGGCGTGGCTGTTCCCGTTCTCCGGCACCCAGCCGATGACGATCTTCTCGGTGATCCTGCCCCTGCTGTACGGCCTGCTGGTCCTCTTCCTCGTACCGAAGGAGTGGATCACCGTACGGCTGACGGCGGCCGTGTACAGCGTCGGCGTCGTCCTGGTGTGGCTGATCAGCTCGCAGATCGGGTCGAACATCTCGCGGCTGCCGATGCTGTTCGCGGGTGCGACCCTGATCGCGGCGCTGCCGTTCCAGGTACGGAAGTCGCGCAAGTGGTACCTGACCGTGCTGGCCTTCCTGGGCATGGTCGCCTGGATCGGCGTCAAGTCGGTGGACGACATCATCCACACGACCCCGGCGGCGTCCTGGGCCCGGGAACTCGCCCCGCTGGTGAACGAGCTCCAGAAGGTCGGCGCCGAGAAGGGCCGCGTCGAGGTCGTCCCGGCCCGCTCGCACCGCGAGGCCTCCGCGCTCGCGCCGTACGTCAATCTGGCGCGCGGCTGGAACCGCCAGGCCGACATGGAGCGCAACCCGCTCTTCTACGACGACACGCTCAACTCGGCGAACTACCACGAGTGGCTCCAGCGCTGGGCCGTGCACTTCGTGGTGCTGCCCAAGGACAATCCGGACGGTGACGGCGGCCAGCGCGAGCGGCAGCTGCTGCAGCGCGGGATGCCGTATCTGAGCCAGATCTGGGGCGACGCCAACTGGCAGCTGTTCCAGGTGACCGACCCGACGCCGCTCGCCGAGCCGCACGCGGTGGTCGACCGGGCCGATCAGGGCGAGCTGACGATCGAGGTGCACAAGGCCGGGCGGATCCTCATCCGGATCCCGTACTCGCCCTGGCTGAGCGTCGTGGACGATCACGGCAAGAGCCTGAAGCCCCCGCGCAAGCTCTCCGACGGACGGTCGTACGAGAACGTCAACGGGTGTCTGATGGAGACGCCGGAGGACCTCAACGGCGACAAGTGGACGATGCTGCTCGCTCCGCGGGCCGGCACGTATCGGTTGGCGGCGCCGTATCAGCTGCCGCGCGGTACTCCTTGCCCGGACGAGTTGAAGTGACCCTCTGGGGGCTCCGCCCCCAGAGGTCCGTTTCAGCTGCGAAGTTCTGCCACGTAGCGGTCCGTGCCCGGAATCGTCGGGATGAACGGGGCCAGCAGTTCCAGCCTGCCCAGGCCCGCTTCCGCGATCTCGGTGTCCAGCCCCGTGAAGTGCTCCGCCCAGCACTCCCGCGGGTCCCTCTCCAGGAACCACAGCAGGGTCAGGCGGGTGTCGGTGCCCTCGACCTGCTTCACGTAGGTCATGCGGTCGCCGGGGAGCGGGGTCGGGCGGAAGAGGGTGACCAGGGCCGCCGGGGAGCCCGCGAGGCGGCGGGGCAGGTGGCGGCGGCTCAGCCACTCCAGCAGCTGGGCCCGCTGCTCCGGTGACTCGGCGTCGACGACCTCCAGCACCAGGCCCGCGTAGGGATGGTCGAGGGCGTGGAAGTCCCTCGGGCCCGCCGCGCCGTCCCGGTAGACGGTCGTCTCGTGGTCCTGGAACGCCGTGAAGACGTGGGTGCGGGCGTGGTGGACGCGGGCGTCCCGGTTGAGGCGCTTGTTGATGGCGACGGTCCACTTCATGTGCTCGTCGTAGCGGCCGTCGGTGATCCAGTACGTGGAGAGGTAGCAGCCGGCGGTGACCGGCTGGGCCACGGCCGACTTCTCGGGGTACCGGAGCAGCTGCAGCTCCCTGGTCGCCACCCAGCGGCGCCCGGCGTACATCCAGGGCATGGCCATCGCGCCGGCGTAGTAGTGGTCGTCCTCGTACCAGCGGTTGTACGCGTACTCGTGGCCGGGGTGCGGCTCGACCATGGTGATCAGGGCGTGGCCGGGGCGGACGCCGTACGGGCCGACGGCGGCCAGTTCGGCGTACGGCTCGCTGCGCGAGTCCTCGCTCATGCGGTTCCCCTTCCGTTCTCGTCCGTTCGCGTCCGTTCTCTTCCGTACCCTTCCGTCCTCCTGCGGTCGCCCATACTCTGACGCTCCGTCAGATAGAACGCCATACCCCGGGAGGCTCCGATGTCCCTGCTCACCGGCAAGACCGTCGTCGTCTCGGGCGTCGGGTCCGGACTCGGCCACCAGGTCGCCGCGGCCGTCGTACGGGACGGAGGGAACGCCGTCCTGGGCGCCCGCACCGAGGCGAACCTCGCCAAGTCCGCGGCCGAGATCGACCCGGGCGGCACGCGCACGGCGTACCGAGCGACCGACATCACGGACGAAAACCAGTGCGCGGCGCTGGCCGGGCTGGCACGGGAACGCTTCGGCTCGGTCGACGCCGTGGTGCACGTGGCGGCCTGGGACTCGTACTTCGGCGGGGTCGAGGACGCCGACTTCGCGACCTGGCAGTCGGTCCTCGACGTGAACCTGCTGGGGACGCTGCGGATGACCCGGGCCTGTCTGCCCGCACTGAAGGAGGGCGGGGGCGGGTCCGTCGTCTTCATCGGGACGCAGTCGGCGGTCGCCGCGCCCTCGCAGGTGAAGCAGGCCGCGTACGCCGCCTCGAAGGGGGCGCTGACGAGCGCCATGTACTCGCTGGCGCGGGAGCTGGGCCCGTACCGGATCCGGGTCAACACCGTGCTGCCGGGCTGGATGTGGGGTCCGCCGGTCCAGGCGTACGTCCGGTTCACCGCGCAGACGGAGGGGGTGCCGGAGGCGGAGGTGCTGGGGCGGCTGACGGAGCGGATGGCGCTGCCGGAGCTGGCGACGGACGGTGACGTGGCGGACGCGGCGGTGTTCCTGGCCTCGGACCGGGCGCGGGCCATCACGGGGCAGTCCTTGCTGGTCAACGCTGGGGAGCTGATGCGCTAGGTCCTACCCCGGGAGGTTGCGGACGGTGATCAGCCTCGCGGATACCTCGCCAGCCAGCCCGGTGACGCCCCCGCGGGACCGTGCAGCGCAGGGCCCTGGGTCAGCTCCATCGCGAAGTCGTCGGCCAGTTCCAGGATGGTCGGGCGGCCCTCCAGCTCGGCCAGCCAGGCCGGCGGGAGGGCCGTTTCGCCGTGCAGGGCGCCGAGGAGTCCGCCGGTGAGGGCGCCCGCGGCGGCGGAGGGGCCGCTCTGGTTCACCGCCAGGCAGAGGCCGTGCCGTACGTCCTCACCGACCAGGGCGCAGTAGACGGAGGCGGCGAGCAGACCGTCCGCCGTGCCGTCCCCTGCCAGCTCCTCCACCCGCGCCGGGGTCGGCAGCCCCTGCCGTACCGCGCCGAGCGCGTGCTGGAGGGCGTCGGTCACGGGCTCGTGGCCGGGGCGGGCCGTGAGCAGGGCGAGGGCACGCTGCACGGCGCCGTCCAGGCTCTCGCCGCGGGCCAGCGCGTGCACGATCACGGCGTACGCGCCCGCCGACAGGTAGGCGACGGGGTGCCCGTGGGTCTGGGCCGCGCACTCCACGGCCAGCTGGACGACGAGCTGCGGCTCCCAGCCGACCAGCAGCCCGAAGGGCGCGGAACGGACGACCGCCTCCGGGCCCATTTCGCCAGGGTTCTTGGGGGTCTCCAGGGTGCCCATGTTGTCGTCCCCGAAGCCGATGAGCAGGGCCCGGGTCGGCTCACGGCGGGCGTACAGCCACTCCTCACGCGCCAGCCAGCCGTCGTCCTTACGGCGCTCGTCGGGCCCCCAGTCCCGCTGGGTGGCGGCCCAGCGGCGGTACGCCCGGTGCAGGTCGGTCGGCGGGTGCCAGGCGCCGGTGTCGCGGCGTACCTGGGCGCGTATCAGCCCGTCCACGGTGAAGAGGGTGAGCTGGGTGTGGTGGGTGACGGTGCCCCGCTCGCCGTGCCCGAAGGCCAGGTCGAGCAGGCCTTCGCCGCCGTACACGGAGCGGATCTCCTCCAGGGCGAGCGCGTCGGCGGGCCCGCCGAGCGCGTCCCCGACGGCACCGCCGAGCAGCGTGCCGCGCACCCTGCTGCGGAAGTCCTGCTGTTCGGCCCGGCCCCAGACGGCCCCGGTCGTCGCACCCACCCAGACCTCCCGACGGCACCGTCCGTATGTACGACGCTCAGCACTGTAATCGACCGGAGGCGAACAGTTCACTGGGGCAAATCGGCCATGGTGGGGTCATTCCTGCACAGCGATGAGCGCTTCGGCCGGGTCAGCCGTCGCTCTGAGGCCGGGCCGCCCTCTTCCGCCTCGGCGCCACCGCCTTGCGGATCTCCTCGGTGGCGGCGCGGAACGCGGGTGCGGCGTGCTCGAAGTAGTCGAAGAGCAACGCCCGCTGCTCGGGGCTGTAGCGGGCCAGGACCTCGGCGATGTGGCGGCGGGCGGGGCCCACGACCTCCTCGACGTGGGCGAGCGCGTCCGGGACCGGCTCGACGATCACCCGCCGGCGGTCCTTGGGGTCCGAGGCGCGGCGCGCGTACCCGGCCCGTTCGAGGCGGTCGATGAGGCGCGTGGTGGCGCCGGTGGTCAGCCCGGTCCTGGTGGCCAGTTCACCCGAGCTGAGCCCGCCCTCCGCCGCGATCAGGCTGAGCGCGTACCACTCCGACGTGTGCAGACCGGCGGCCTCAGCGCTGGCCAGGCCCTGGAGGCCCACCGCGTCGAGGTACTGACGGAAGATCACATGCTCGTTCCCGCCGCGCAAGGGGGTTGCCATCGCCGGAGCCCTCTCCTAAATTTATCTGCACGGACGCAGATACTGCTTACGTTCAGAATCTGCATGCAGTCTAGCGAGTAGAGGAGACCTGCACCATGTCGACCACCACGACCGACGTCGCCGCCATCACCTCCGTCCTGGACGAACTCGTCGCCGCCTGGGAGCGGCACGACGCCGACGCATACGGCAGCCTGTTCACCGAGGACGCCACCTACGTCACCTTCGTCGGCACCTTCTACCAGGGGCGCCAGGACATCGTGGAAAGTCACCGCGCCCTGTTCGGGGCCTTCCTCAAGGGCACCAAGCTCGCGGACGAGGTCCTCGACATCCGCTTCCCCGGGCCGGACTTGGCGGTGGTCAACGGCCGCGGCGACACCTACAAAGGCAAGCGACCGCGCAAGCTCACCAAGATCCAGACGTACACCCTGGTCCGCCGGCTCGACGGCGAGTGGCGCATCGCGGCCTTCCACAACACCAAGCGCAAGCCGCTGATGGAGTCGATCTCCTACCGCTTCGCCCCGGCCCTGGTCCCGTCCGCGGAGAGGTGAGCCCAGCGCGACGCGACCGCCCGTATGCGTATCCGACCGAGCTGCCCCACCGCGGCCCTGCGCCAGAGGGGTCAGCCGTACCAGGTGACGTTGCAGACGTAGACGCACTGGTGGCGGGGTACGGCGAGGAAGCTGATGAAGCCACGTCCACCGAGGATGTCGAATTCGCGTAGCCCGCCCTCTCGGTCCACAGGTCGGCCCACCTTGACGGCGTCGTGTCCAAGGGCGGCCAGCTCGGTGGCCAGTCGCTCCACCTCCGCGACCGCTCCCGGCGGCAGCCCTCCCGTGACGTACTCGGCGCTCGGGTTGTAGTCCCAGGCCCAGTCCGTCACAGCCCGGCCTCCGCCTCGGCCGCCACACGGAGCGCACGGATCTCCGCAATGGCCGCCGACGGGTCCTGTTCCCCGGCGTCAACGACGTGCTCCAGTTCACGCAGCCGGGCGGCGCGTTCCGGGTGACGTTCGATCGCCACGAACACGGCCCAGGAGTGCACGAACGCACGCAGCGGCGCGAGACTCTGGGTTTGCTGAGCGTTCGTCGTGGCTTCGAAGAGATGCTGTGTGAGCGCGGGGATCCTGCTGGGAGCGATGCGCGTGACCGCAGCCCGCAACGCGTCCGGCGTCAGCTCGGGCATGGGGATCAGCGGTTCGTACGGGCCGTCGGTCTGGGCGCTCACGGTGACCTCCGGTGCAGGTGGCTCGGTCCTCGTACGGTACCGGTGGAATCGGCGGTAGGTCGCTGACGCGGCGCTCGTCGTCGACCCCGCCTCCACGCTCATGCCACCGCCGACGATGAACGGCACTTGCGGCAGCGACCGGGCTCGGGAGCGCGAAAGGCCCGGTCGCAGCCGTCGCAGTTCTGGAGGGGGGCCAAGCGCGGTGGCGTGGCTGCCGTCGGGGGTGGGGTGGGGAGACGCGGCGGCAGTTGGGCGGCCAGACGGTGGGCCAGGAAGGCCGCCGGGTGCTTGATCGGGTCCTGGGGCAGGTCCGTCGTGAGGGCGCGTACGACGGCGGTGGACGGCACCCCTCGGTCCAGCCACTCGGTGACGGCCGGGGCCAGGCGGTGTACGTCCCGCTCGCTGAGGAGCAGGCGGGAGTCGTGGGCGCGCAGGCGGGTCAGCAGATCAGTTGCCGTCGGCCGGCCCGGCGACCGGTCGTCAGCCTTGGGAGGCGCGGGCGGGGCGACGACTGCCGCCGCGGCTGCGGTCACTGCGAGGCGGGGTTTGTTGAACGAGGTCGTCCGGGTCGTCACTCGGCCCGATTGAAGACGCTCCTTGGTGCGTGACAGGTACCCGTGTTCCTCCAGCTCCCGCAGGGCCGAGGCGATCCGGATCTCCCCCTCGGGGAACTTCGACGCCAGCACCTTGATGCCGATCGGGGTGCCCGCGGGCAGCGACTGGATGTGGGTCGCGAGGCCGATCGCCGTCAGCGACAACTCCGGGTGCTGAGCCAGGTGGTTGCCGACCACCGTGAAGTTGTCGTGGTGGGGTTCGTTGACGTGGATTACCCCGGACGTGGAATGGGCGGACTTCGCGCGCTTGGGCGCGTTACGCTGCTTGTCAGTCATCGGGAAGGCTCTTCTTCCTCGGTGATCAGGCCCTCGCATTGGGATGCCAGTCCCGGCGAGGGCCGATGCATGTGCGGACTTGCTGTCGTTGCCGACGCTGCACCACAACTGTCCCGCCACGCCAGTTGCGTTGGGCATATTCACTCCGGCGAGTGAGCGACGGGGGCGGTGGGGGAGGGTTTGGTTCTTTCCCCGGTTCTTTGGTCTTTTGGCGTCGGGCGCCGCCGGGTCATGGACCGCCGCGTCCCGGTGCTCCCGGTACGAGTTCCGCCCAGACCGTCTTCGCCCCCGCCGGCGCCTCCTCCACGCCCCAGCGGTCCGAGTACGCCGCCACGATCAGCAGTCCCCGGCCGCCCTCCGCGTCCTCGGTCACCGGGTCCGGGAGACGCGGGACCCGGTCGCCCCGGGCGTCGGTCACGGCGATGCGGAGGGTGCCGTCGTCGCGCAGCTCCAGGCCAAGCCGGAAGTCCCTGCCTCTGACCCGCCCGTGCCGTACGGCGTTGGACGCCAGCTCCGCCACCACCTGCGCCGCCTCCCAGAACGGCACGCCCCACTCGTCCAGTTGACGCTCGGCCAGGAGGCGGGCGAGGCGGGCGCCTCTGCGCGTCGCCGACAGCTGGACCCGGAGGCGGGATTTCTCGTTCATGTCACCCAGCGTGGCCGTTTGTCCCTACCCTGAACAGTGATGACCACGGTACGCAACGTGACTGTCCGGGCGTCTGACGTGGTCGTACGGCTCGTACGTCGCAAGGGGACAACGTGGAGGACGAGGAGGCCGAGGCCGTACTCAAGGCGGTCGGACGGCAGATCAAGATGTGGCGAGAGGCCGCCGGGCTGAAGCAGGGAGAGCTGGGCGCGCGGATCGGGTACAGCGAGGAGATGGTCTCCTCCGTGGAGCGCGGGCGCAGGCTTCCCAAGCCCGACTTCCTCGACAAGACCGATGACGTGGTCGGCGCGGGCGGCAAGGTGTCCGCGATGAAGGAGGACGTGGAGAAGGCCCGTTACCCGAAGAACGTTCGGGATCTGGCCAAGCTGGAGGACGAGGCCGCCGAACTCGGGGCCTACGCGAACCATTACGTGCATGGCCTGTTGCAGACCCCCGAGTACACAAGGGCTCTGTACACGATGCGGCGCCCGTCGTACACCGAGGACGAAATCGACCGCCACGTCAACGCACGCCTGGCCAGGCAGACGATCTTCGAGCGGGTACCACGAGCCACGCTCACCTTCGTCCAGGAGGAGGTGACCCTGCGGCGGCCCATCGGGGGTCGGCTGGTCCTGCGCAAGCAACTCGAACGCCTCTTGGACGTCGGCCAGTTGAGGCACGTCGAGATCCAGGTGATGCCGACCGATCGCGACGACCACGCGGGAATGGGAGGACCCATCCGCCTGCTGATGCTACGAGACGGCAAGACAGTGGCTCACGAGGAGGGGCAGACCTACAACCGGGTGGTCAGCGATCCCCGGGAGGTACAGCTTCTCGAATCGCGCTATGGGATCATCCGGTCGCAGGCTCTCCCGCCACGGGAGTCTCTGGCCTTCATCGAGCAGCTGATCGGAGAAGAGAGATGACCTCCACCCCGCTGAATTGGTTCAAGAGCAGCTACAGCAGCAACGAGGGCCCCGACTGCGTCGAAGTGGCCGTAACCCCCGCCACCATCCACATCCGCGACTCCAAGGACAAGGACCGCGCCCAGCTCGCCGTCAAGGGCACCTCGTGGACGGAGTTCCTGGCCTTCGCGGCGGATCGCTAGGCCAGTCTCTCCGATCAAGGACTTCAGGGCACTAGCGTTCCAGCACGCGGGACAGGAAGCGCCGGGTCGACTCGTGGCGGGGGTCGGTGAGCACCTGCTCCGCGGTGCCCTGTTCGCGGATCACGCCGTCCTCGAGGAAGCAGACCTGGTCGGCGGCCTGCCGGGCGAAGCCCATCTCGTGCGTGGCCATCAGAATGGTCAGGCCGCGCTCCTTCAGGTCCGTGACCACGTCCAGCACCTCACCCACCAGTTCGGGGTCGAGTGCCGAGGTGATCTCGTCGAAGAGCAGCACCTGCGGGTCGGTGGCCAGGGCCCGGGCGATCGCGGCCCGCTGCTGCTGGCCGCCGGAGAGCCGGTCCGGGTAGTCGTGCGCCTTGTCCGCGAGGCCCAGCCTGGCGAGCAGTTCGCGGGCCGACTCCTCGGCCTGCCTGCGCGGCACCTTGTGCACCTGGCGCGGGGCGAGCGTGATGTTGTCCAGCACGTTCAGGTGCGGGAACAGGTTGTACGCCTGGAAGACGATGCCGATCCGTCGGCGGGCCAGGTTCGCGTCCAGGCGGGGATCGGTCAGCTCGGTCCCGCCCAGATGGATGGTGCCGTCGTCGACGACGTCCAACAGGTCGATGCAGCGCAGCAGGGTGGACTTGCCCGAGCCCGATCCGCCGATCAGGCAGACCACCTGGTGCTCGGCGACATCCAGGTCGATCGAGCGCAGGACCAGGCGCGAGCCGTATGCCTTACGCAGGCCGCTGATCCGCAGCAGTGGCTCGTTCACTGTCCCGCCTCCGCCCAGGTGCGCTGCGCGGCGCGGCGCTGCAGTCGGTCGGCGTACCTCGTCAAGGGGATGGTCACCGCGATGAACAGGGCTGCCGCCCCCAGGTAGGGGGTGTAGTTGAAGTCGTAGTCCGCCTTGATCTGCGCGACCCTCAGCGCCTCCAACGGCCCGAGGACAGCCACCAGCGCGGTGTCCTTCTGCAGCGCGATGAAGTCGTTGAGCAGGGGCGGCAGGACGTTGCGCACCGCCTGCGGGAGGATCACCCGCCGGAGGGTCTGCGACTCGCTGAGCCCGAGCGCCCGCGCGGCGTTGCGCTGCGCGGGGTGAACCGAGTTCAGGCCGGCCCGCAGCACCTCACCGACGTAGGCGGTGTAGGAGAGCACCAGCGCGATCACCCCGAGCAGCCAGGGCTGGGAGGGGGTGCCCTGCAGCTGGAGCGCCGGCAGGCCGAAGCCGACCAGGAAGACCAGCAGCAGGGTCGGCACCCCGCGGAAGACGTCCACGTACAGGGTCGCGGCCAGGCGCAACGGCTGCAGGCCGGGCGCCCGGGTGACCCGCACCAGGGCGATCAGCAGGCCCAGGACCAGGATCAGCACCTCGGCGACCAGGAACATCTGGACGTTGAGCCAGAAGCCGTCCAGGATCGCGGGGAACGTCTTGCGGAACTCCGCGCCGTCCAGGAACCGGCTGTGCAGCCGGTCCCAGCCGGGCGAGGCGACCACGGCCGCCGCCACCGCCACCAGGCTGACCAGGGTGCACAGGGTCGCGATCCACCTGTTGCGCCGCTGGCGGGCGCGGCGGAACCGCTCCCGCTCGCGCTGCCGCTCGCTCGGCCGGTACTGCTCGTCCTGCGGGTTGGCCTGCTTTTCCAGCTCGGCCGTGGTCTCGTGCTCCACTGTGCGACCCGTTACGGCTTGAGCTCGGGGGCGTTGGCCGAGGCCGACAGCCACTTGGAGGTGATCTTGCCCAGCGTGCCGTCGGCCTTGAGCGCGGCGAGCGCCTGGTTGACGCAGGGGGTCAGCCCGCTGCCCTTGCCCAGCAGCAGGCCGAACTGCTCCGGCGTGCCATGGTCGTAGTTGAACTGGCCCAGGATCTTGCCGCCCTGCACCTGTGCGCCGGCCAGGTAGAACACCGTCGGCAGGTCGGTGACGAGCGCGTCGATCTGGCCGTTCTCCAGGGCGTGGACCTCGTCGTTGGTGGTGTTGAAGACGCTCGGCTGGTGGCCGGGCTTTATCTCGTCGAGCACCGCCTGGTAGCTGGTGGTGGCAACCTGCACGCCGATCTTGGCGTCCTTGAGCGCGGCCAGTGAGGTGGCGCCCGCGTACTTGGACTTCTTCAGTACGAGGACGGCCTGGTTGGCCGTGTAGTAGCTGGTGGAGAAGTCCACCGCCTTCGCCCGCTCCGGGGTCTTGGAGATCTGGTTGATGTCGAAGTCGAAGTTCTTCGGTCCCGGGGCGTAGGAGTTGTCGAACGGTTCGACCACCCACTTCACCTGGCTCCGGCTGAAGCCGAGCTTGCCGGCCACCGCGTAGGCCACGGCACTTTCGAAGCCCTTGCCGTCGGACGGGTCGTTGTTGTCGAACCACGGCGTGTAGGCCGGGGAGTCGGTGGCGACGGTCAGCTGCCCCTGCCGGTGGAGGCTCGGGCTGGTCGCGCAGTTGCCGGAGGCCGTCGCGGTGGCCTTGGCCGTGCTCTGGGGCTGGGGCGCGCAGGCTGCGGCTGCCAGCACCACGACGGCGCCCAGCGAGGCGGCGAGGGACGTACGGAAAAGGGACATGGGGGTTCCTTTGGAAATGCTGTCCGGAACGGACGGTGCGAAAGAAAAACCGGGGGCAGTGCGCTCAGCGACACAGATCGGCGGCGCAACGCACGTGGTCAACGTGGCGACGGCGCACCAGGCGGAGGATTCCGGACATGCGCTTCAGCATTCCGGGCGGTGCGGTGCGGTGTCAATCGAGGCGGCCGTCATTCGAGACGCCGCGACAACGCGTCAGCTGGTGGGATGGAGGACCCGGTCGCCCTCGCGCAGACCGAACAGTTCGGCTGCGGAACCGCCCCGCACCACGAGTTCGGCGAATCCCAGGCCCGAACTTCCGGTGGTGATGCCCGGCTCGCCGTACGGCACATCGGGCAGCCGGTCGTAACAGCGCACCTGGATCCGGCGGCCGTCACGGGCGCTGTGGACGGACAGACCGGCCGCCGCCCGGTGGCCGGGGATGGCGGCGACGGGGCGGTCCAGCTTGCAGTTGCCGAAGTTGTCCACCACGGCGACCCGCACCCCGCCAGCCGCCTCGGCGCCCGCCGCCCGCTGGTCGGGCCCGCCCACGACGTGCGGCCGCGCGGGGACCGGGCGACCGTCCACCAGCCAGCGGGCCAGCAGCGGCACGTACCAGAGGCTGCGGAACTGGGTCCGTCCGATCTCCTCGGCCTCGGCCGGCGACAGCTCGGCCCACTGGGCGGCTGCCGCCTCCACCACCTCGCGCACGTCGGTGACCTGAACCTCCGTCAGCTCCAGGTAGGTCGACAGGGGCGCGAGGACCCGGGGATTCAACGTGCTGATCACCAGGTGCTGCTTGTGGCGGAAGTAGCAGAACGGCGCCCCGTTGGGCCAGGAGCCGTCCCGCGGCGCGATATTGACCAGCACCACGACCGGGTGCGTCGGCCCGCCGACGAGATCGGTGGCGCGCAGCAGGTCGAGCAGCGTGAGCGCGGCGACGCCCTCCGGGTCCGGCCCGGTCAGCGGAAGGACACTCGGCGTGGCCCCGAAGAGGGCGGCGATCCTGGCCGACTGTCGGGCCACCGCGTTGGGGTCGGCGCAATCGGTGAGCGAGATGACCGGGGGGTGGGTCATGGCGAGCTTCTCCTGCGGATGGAGTCGGCCGCACGCGGCAGCCACGGGGACGACTGGGGGTGGGGAAGGAGCGCGGGAGGCAACGGGGACAACAAAAAGGACCCCCCGTTGCCGGAGGGTCCGTCGCGTCCTGCGCGCACACGGCTTCGCTAGCGAAGCGCCTCCGACATTCGGGGCATCATTCGCATCATGGCGAGGGTGGTGGTGCGCTGCATGGGGGAGACGTTAGCACCGCAAACGCCTGCCCGGTCCACCCTGACCAGCATGCGGACCGGGACCGTCGTGGGGAGGGGCTGCGCGGGCCGGCCGGCAGGGGCCGCGTTGGCGAGTGCGAACCGGGTGACCAGCTGACTCAACTGGCACCGCTCATGATCGAGGGACATCGCCCAGTGCGTCCAGCGCCCTGCTGTGCCACGTGAGAATCCATTCGTCGTTCGGTGACAGGGTCTTCGCCGTGTCCAGCGCGGCCAGGGCGGCGTCGCGGGAGCCCAACTCGAGGAGGACGATTCCCCGTCGGCACTGTGCCCAGGGGTAGTCCGGCTTGAGCTGGACGGCGCGGTCGAGGTCGGCCAGCGCCTCCGTGTGGCGGCCGAGGTTGAACCGGGACACCCCCCGGCTCGCGTACGCCGACGCGTACTCGGGGTCGAGGGCGAGCGCGCGGTCGTAGTCGGCGAGGGCCTCCTCGTCGCGGCCGGCCACGCGAAGCGCGTCGCCGCGTTCGCAGCGGCCCCAGGCCCAGTCCGGATGGAGGGCGAGGGCACGGTCGAGGTCGGCGAGCCGACGGGCGGGCTCGCCACGGGCGCGCCATACGCGGGCGCGGCGGGCGAGCGCCCACGCGTAGTCCGGGTTGAGTTCCAGGGCGTGGTTCAGGTCGTCGAGGGCCCTGTCGAGTTCGCCCCGGGCGAGGCAGGTGGCGCCTCGGGAGGCCCAGGCGAAGTCGCTGGTCGGGTCGAGCCGGATCGCCTCGTCCAGGTGCTGGATCGCCTCGTCCTGGTTGCGCAGCATGCGGTGGTACTCGCCGCGCACCGCGTGGCTCCAGGGGTCGTCCGGGGCGAGCGCCACGGCCTGTTCCATGTCCGCGAGCGCGGACTCGTAGTCGCCCAGTTCGCCGTAGGTCAGCGCCCGGCCACGGTAGGTCCGGGCCAGCCCGGGGTCCAGCGCGATGGCCCGCTCGAACGCGGCGAGCGCCTCGTCGTACGCCCCGCCGCGCCGCAGTGCGTTGCCCCGTGCCACGTGGGCGAGCGCCCGTTCCGGGTCGTCCAGCGCCGCCCGGTGCAGCAGCCGGGCGAGTGCGGCGGCCACTCCGCCGTCCTCCAGGGCCTGCGTCAGGTCGGTTCCCCAGCGGGCCACCGGCCCCAGGTCGGCGTCCTCGCCCGCGTCCACGAGGGCCCGCGCCCACCGCTGGGCCGTGGCGTCACCGGCGACGCAGGCGTGGACGAACTCCCGCAGCGCCGAAGGCAACGCGTCCCGGTCCCCCGCGCACAGCCGGTGGTACGACTCGGCCAGCCGGAGCTCCCGCCACTGCTCGTCGGCCCACAACTCCTCGGTGTCCCGGGCTCCTTCGAGTTCGCCCCGCCACTGCCCGAACACCCCCGCCAGCCGCCGCTGCACCTCGCCCCAGCCCCGGGGTGAGCGTGCCCGCTGGAGCCGTAGCATCGGGGCCCGTACGACGTCGTGGTACCGCACGCCGTCACCGCGCCCGTCGACGAACGGCAGCCCCCTCAACCACCCGTACAGTGCGTCGAGTTCCGTCTCGTCGCACTCCACCACCGCCCGGAACACGTCCGCGTCGAGCCGCCGGGGCAGCGCACAGGCCAGCGCCACGCCCCGCCGCACCGGATCCCGCTCCCACTTCAGGAACCGCTCCACGGCGTCCGCACTCGGATCCCCCACGTCGCCCTGATCGGCGGGCCGCGCCTCCGCGAGGGTGGAGACGAGCACCGGCAGCCCGCCGGTCAGCCGCAGGACCTCCGCGACGACCGACTCGTCCCGGACCCCCCGGTCCGCGAGCAGTCCCCGGGCCTCCGCCTCCGTGAACGGCCCGAGCGGCAGGTCCGTCATGAAGTCCGCGAAGCCGCCCCAGCGGGCGGTGTCGAAGGGCCGCTGGCCGGCCGTGACCACGACGACATTGGCGGGCAGCGCCCCGTGCCGGTCGGTCGTCATCAGCTCGTGCAGCCAGCTGTCGGCGAACGGCCCCGTCCTTTCGTACGTGTCGAAGAACAGGACGATCCACGGCACGGAGGCCGCCACCGCGGCCAGCTCGTCGAGCAGTCTGGGGGTCAGCTCCCGCTCGGGGGACAGCACCAGCTGCACGTCCTCCTGGCTGCCGAACCGGGCGCTGAGGCCCCGCCGCAACCTGTCGGCGTACTGGGCCAGTTGAGCGGCATCGACCGCACCCACGAAGGGACCGGCGCCCGGCAGCAGGCCCAGGCCGGCCAGCCCCGCCCGTACGGCCGTCGCAGTCACCGCCGAGGGGCGCTCCGGCTCCGGCTCCAGCCCGGCCAGCACCACCTCGGCCTCGTGCCGCCGTTCCCGGTACATGCCCAACGCCTTGTCGAGCCTCTTGAACTCCCGGCCCTGCCGCAGGAATTCACGGCTGATCGCCGCCATCGCCTCCGGCACACTCCCCACGCCCTCGTCGACGTACGCCGTCAGCGCCCCCCGCTCCCGCGCGACCTGCTCCAACTCCCGCACCAGGAACGTCTTTCCGACACCGGCGTTGCCGTGGACGTGGAAAAGGAAACGGTGGCGTTCATCCTCGGGCGGAAGGTCCAGGTTCTCCCGGAACGCTGCCCGTTCGTCGCCCCGCCCGATGAAACCGGCCCGCCTCCGCCGCCCGATCAGCTCCTGCATCGACAGCCGTGCCTGCGCCATCCGCACACCCCTCCCCCTTGGCCCGCCCATTCATTCTGGCTCAATGTGCGGGAGTGCCGATGGCGCGGCACCATGGCGATTTTCTGCATACCGCGGGTTTCCGTTCCCGGATAGCTTCTGCTCCGCGCACCGGTCAGGCCGGCGCGAACGCAGCGCCGGCACCCTCGCCTCCCGCCCCCACCCTGGAGACGCCGTGAATTCCACCAGTTCAGCCCGCTCGCCCCGGGTCCGGCGCCGCCGTCTCCGCACGGCCGCCGTCACCGCGGTCGCTCTGCTGGCCGTGATGGCAGGCGCCTCCGCCCAGGCCAGTACGGTTTCAGCCACAACGGGTGCGACCGCCGCGCCGACCGCACCTGTCCTGAGCGGCACCCAGCTCGCCTCCTCGTGGGCGGGCCCGCTGAGCACGCGCGGGCGGTACATCGTCGATGCGCACGGCGACCGGTTCAAGCTGAAGGCGGGCAACTGGGATGGCGCACAGGGCCATTACCTCGGCAGCGGCGATCCGGGCGATCCGGCGAACAACGAGCACGGCGAGGTCTCGTACAACATCCCGCTGGGGCTGGACCGGGCGCCGATCGGCACGATCCTGGCCGGGTTCCACAGCCTCGGCCTGAACGCGATCCGGCTGCCGTTCGCCGACGCGATGATCCACGACACCACTACGGTGCCGGACGCGGCGGTGGCCGCCAATCCGCAGCTCAAGGGCAAGACGCCCTTGCAGGTGTACGACGCGGTGGTCGCCGCCCTGACCGCCGACGGTTTCGCGGTCGTCCTCAACAACCACACCACCGGCTACCGCTGGTGCTGCGGCCTCGACGGCAACGAGCGCTGGAACAGCGGGCAGAGCACCCAGCAATGGGAATCCGACTGGCTGTTCATGGCCGACCGCTACCGGGCGAACAAGCGCGTGGTCGGAGCGGATCTGCGCAACGAGGTCCGCCGTGACACCTGGGACGACCCCAACTGGGGCCTGGGCGACGGCCACGACGAGTACGCCGCCTTCGAGGAGGCCGGCAACCGGATCCTCCAGGCCGACCCGGACCTCCTGATCATCATGGAAGGGATCAACTGGCAGGGAATCCCGTCCGCCCTCTTCAGCCACGGCCGCCCGATGCTCACCCCGGTCGCGACGCTGTCCCACACACTGATCGAGTCCGGCAAACTGGTCTATTCGGCCCACTTCTACGGCTACACCGGCCCGGCCAACACCGGGGCCTCCGGCGGGTTGGGCTCCACCAGCGACCCCCGCTACGAGGACTTCACGCCCGACCAGCTCGCCCAGGTGGTGAACGACGAGGCCCTGTTCGTCACCCGGACCGGCCAGCACTTCACCGCCCCCGTGTGGATCAGCGAGTTCGGTGCCGCCGGCCGCGGCTCGACCGACACCAAGGAACAGGCCTGGTTCGACGCCTTCACCACCATCCTGGCCAAGAACGACACCGACTTCGCCGTCTGGCCCCTGGTCGGCTGGACCGACAGCGGCGGCACGCCGATGGACAACTGGGCCCTGCTCGACTACGACAGCGCGGGAAGGCAGCTGAGCCTCAACGACCCCGGCGACTGGCGCGCGACCGCCTGGAACAAGCTGATCACCGCACCCGGCCTGAGCGGCCCGGTTCCCCAGGCCGACCACTGGAACATGCTCGACCTGGATCACGGCGACTACAACGTCTCCGCCACCATGCTCGCCCAGGGTGACTGGTCCAACGGCAACCGCAAGGGCAACTGCCCGGACACCGAGCGCCTCATCGGCCTCGGCCGCGGCAACAGCCGGGGCCTGTGCACCGACGCCGGCCGGCCTGCCGGCACCGGCGGGCCGTTCACCACCGTCACCGACGAGCGCTACGTCACCGAGGGCGACTGGGCCTCGGGCTACAACAAGCTCCAGTGCCCCGACAACACCTACGCCGTCGGCTACAGCGTGCACGACAACTCGATGGCCGCCCTGCTCTGCGCCCCGTCCGCCAAGGCGCTGCCCACCACCGGCCACAACGTCTGGTTCGACCACGGCGACAACCGCCCTGCCGGCGGCGGCTCCGTCGACAGCGACTGGGCGCCCGGCCACTACAAGGGCCAGTGCGCCGACAACGAGTACCTCGCCGGCGTCGCCTACACCTGGAAGTGGCTCCACTACGGCGTCCCCGACGCACTGCTGTGCCGTCCGCTGGGCTGATCGCCCCCGGCCTCGCAGATGTGACCAGGCACCGGAATCGGCGCAAAGCAGGGGGGAGTTGGAGGCCCCGGCCGCGAGAGAATCCAGCAATGACCACCACCCCCACACGCACCACTGTCACCCCCACACGTCAGACCGGCCTCGGCCTCGCCGCCGGTGTCCTCACGGGCATCCTCGCCCTCTACATCACCCTCGTAGCACTCGGGAACATCACCGACTTCGGCACCAACCAGCAGTTCGTACGGCATGTGCTCGCCATGGACACCACGTTCAATGACGACGACCTCATGTGGCGGGCGATCACCAGCAAGGGACTTCAGGACACCGCGTACGTCGCGATCATCGTGTGGGAGTCGGTGGCGGCCCTGGTGCTCATCTGGGGGACGTATCTCTGGGCGCGGCGGGACGCCGACCAGGCCCGGCGCTGGTCCACCTACGGGCTGCTGATGCTGCTTCTGCTCTTCGGCGCCGGGTTCATCGCCATCGGCGGTGAGTGGTTCTCGATGTGGCAGTCGAAGACCTGGAACGGGCTGGAGGCGGCGACCCGGGTGTTCCTGCTCAGCGGGGTCGCGTTGATCGTCAACCAGCTGCCCGCCCGGCAGGGAGAGGCTATTTGACGACCGTCACCTTCGTGCCGTCGTCACCGAAGGCCCACAGGGCGGCGCCGTCTTCCTTGTGCATGCGGATGCCGCCCAGCTTCTGACCGTTCGCGGGCGGCGGCGAGGAGCCGTCGAGGGCGTTGGAGAAGGCTATGCTCACGCCCTGCACCTTGGTGACGAACATGACGTGCTCGATCTGGACGCCGTCCGAGCCCTGCTTGGACTGGATGCGATCGCCGACCGAGTAGCTACCCGGCTGCGGGCTCACCGTCCCCGGCCACACCGTGAACGTCCGGCTCGCCTTGCCGGTCGCGTCCACCAGCCACACCCGCTTCTCGCCGAGCGCGTACACGATCCGGCGGCCCGTGCCGGACCCGTCCGGCAGCGCGGGCGGGGCCGTCTGATGCGGGGCGGCGGGCGCGTGGGCGCCCGCCGAGGCCGACGGGCCGGGGTGGTGGACCGTCGAGGCCGTGGGATGCGGCCCGTGGTCCGCCTGCACAGCCAGGGCGATGACGGCGGCGGTCGCTCCGACCGTCAGTCCGGAGACCCAGGCCCACGAGGGCAGTCGGGCAGCCACGGGTACGCATCTCCTCCGCTACGGGTCCCCCGTCTCAGCACCGGGGTCGGATCATCGTACTCAGTCCGCACTTAATCCAGGACCGGCAGCAGCTCCGGCAGGTGCCCGTCCGAGGCCTCGGCCGCCCGCTGCCGCTCCTCGGAGACCTCGCCGTACAGGGTCGTACGCGGCTTCGCCGGGCGGCCGGCCGCCTCCGCGACCGCCACCAGGTCACGGATCGACTTGTACGAGCCGTAGGACGAGCCGGCCATGCGGGAGATCGTTTCCTCCATGAGGGTTCCGCCCAGGTCGTTCGCGCCCGAGCGGAGCATCTCCGCCGCACCCTCCGCGCCCAATTTGACCCAACTTGTCTGGATGTTCGGGATCCAGGGGTGGAGGAGGAGGCGGGCCATCGCCGTGACCGCCCGGTTGTCCCTCGTCGTCGGGCCCGGACGGGAGATGCCCGCCAGGTACACCGGCGCGTTCGTGTGGATGAAGGGGAGGGTCACGAACTCCGTGAAGCCGCCCGTCTCCCGCTGAATGCGTGCCAGCGTACGCAGGTGGCCCAGCCAGTGGCGGGGCTGGTCGACATGGCCGTACATCATCGTGGAGGACGAGCGGATGCCCAGCTCATGGGCCGTCGTCACCACCTCGATCCAGGTGGCCGTGGGCAGCTTGCCCTTGGTCAGGACCCAGCGGACCTCGTCGTCGAGGATCTCCGCCGCCGTGCCGGGGATCGTGTCGAGGCCGGCCTCCTTCGCGGCCGTCAGCCACTCGCGGATCGACATGCCGGTGCGGGTCGCGCCGTTCACCACCTCCATGGGCGAGAACGCGTGGACGTGCATCCCGGGCACCCGCTCCTTCACCGCCTTGGCGATGTCGAAGTACGCCGTCCCGGGCAGGTCCGGGTGGATGCCGCCCTGCATGCACACCTCGACCGCGCCCACGTCCCAGGCCTGCTGGGCTCGGTCCGCGACCTGCTCCAGCGACAGCGTGTACGCGTCCGCGTCCGTCCGGCGCTGCGCGAAGGCACAGAAGCGGCAGCCGGTGTAGCAGACGTTCGTGAAGTTGATGTTGCGGGTGACGATGTACGTCACGTCGTCGCCCACCACAGACCGGCGCACGTCGTCCGCGACCTGGCACAGGGCGTCCAGCGCCGGGCCGTCCGCGTGCAGCAGGGCGAGGGCCTCGGCGTCCGTCAGGCGGGTCGGGTCGTCGGCCGCCGTGCGCAGGGCCTGGCGTACGTCCGTGTCGATGCGCTCCGGTGCCATGCCGGGGGCCGCCGCCTCGCGCAGCGCCTCCCAGTCGCCGTAGACCTCGTCGAAGTCGTCGCGGCGGTCGGCGGTGCGGCCCTCGGTGTCGATCGTGCGGTGCAGGTCCGTACGGCCGGACGGGGTGAACGCCTCCTCCGGCTCCTGCCACGGATGACCCTCGACCACCGCGTCCGGGAGGGCCAGCCCGGTTTCCGGGTCCGCGAGCGCGCTCACGTGCGGGCGCAGCCGCGGGTCCAGCCAGGGCTCGCCGCGGCGGACGAACTCCGGGTAGACGCAGAGACGTTCACGCAGCTCGAAGCCCGCCGCCGCCGACTTCTGCGCCAGCTCCTCGATCTGCGGCCAGGGGCGCTCGGGGTTGACGTGGTCGATGGTCAGCGGGGAGACCCCGCCCCAGTCGTCGATGCCGGCGCCGATCAGCCGCTCGTACTCGCTGTCGACCAGGTTCGGCGGGGCCTGGAGGCAGGCGGACGGGCCCATGATGTGCCGGGCGACGGCCACCGTGGCAACCAGGTCGTCCAGTTCGGCGTCCGGCATACCGCGCATCGCCGTGTCCGGCTTGGCGCGGAAGTTCTGGATGATCAGCTCCTGGATGCCGTGGTAGGCCCGCGAGACCTTGCGGAGCGCGAAGAGGGACTCCGCGCGCTCCTCGTACGTCTCGCCGATGCCGATCAGCAGGCCGGAGGTGAAGGGGACCGAGGAGCGGCCCGCGTCCTCCAGGACGCGCAGGCGTACGGCCGGTTCCTTGTCCGGGGAGCCGTAGTGCGGGCCGCCGGGCTCGGACCAGAGCCGGGTGGCGGTCGTCTCCAGCATCATGCCCATGGACGGGGCGACGGGCTTGAGCCGCTGGAAGTCCGTCCAGGTCATGACGCCGGGGTTGAGGTGGGGCAGGAGGCCCGTCTCCTCCAGGATGCGGATGGAGATGGCGCGGACGTAGGCGATCGTGTCGTCGTAGCCGTGCGCGTCGAGCCACTCGCGCGCCTCCGGCCAGCGGCCCTCGGGCTTGTCGCCGAGGGTGATCAGGGCTTCCTTGCAGCCGAGCGCGGCGCCCTTGCGGGCGATGTCCAGCACCTCGTCCGGGGACATGAACATCCCGTGGCCCGCCCGGCGCAGCTTGCCGGGGACGGTGACGAACGTGCAGTAGTGGCACTTGTCCCGGCACAGCCGGGTCAGGGGGATGAAGACGCTCTTCGAGTACGTGATGACGCCGGGGCGGCCCGCCTCTTCGAGACCCGAGTCCCGTACCCGGGCGGCCGACGCGGCGAGGTCGGCGAGGGCCTCGCCGCGGGCCTGGAGAAGTACCGCTGTCTCGGCGACGTCGAGGGCGACGCCGTCCCGGGCGCGTTTGAGGGCGCGACGCATGGAGTTCTCGGTGGGGCCGGTTCCGGAGGTCGCGGAAGTCGTCATCCTTCGAGGATACGTTCGCGATGATCAGGGTCGAGGAGCTGGAGGAGAGCCGGTCGAGGATGAGGAGTCAGAGCATGCCCGCGTACTCGTCCAGCGCCCGCAGCACCTCCGCCTCCCCCGCCGGCGGCAGCTGGACCACGACCTCCTCGATGCCCAGCTCGGCGTAGTGCGCGAGCTTGCCGGAGGTCGGGTGGACGGCGTACGGGACGCACTGGAGGGCGGCCGGGTCGCGGCCGGCGTCCGCCCACACCGAGCGCAGTACGGGCAGCGACTCGGTCAGCCCGCGCCCGCCGATCGGCAGCCAGCCGTCGGCGTACTCGGCGATGTGCGCGAACAGCCCGGGTCCGGCGGAGCCGCCGACCAGGATGCGCGGGCCGACGACCGGCCCGCGCGGCTTCCGCACCGGTTTGGGGAACGCGAAGCTCGGCCGTACGCTCCCGAACTCCCCCTCGTAGCCGGTCGGTTCCTCGGACCACAGCGCCCGCATCAGGCCCATCCGGTCGCGGACCAGCTCCCGTCGGGTGCGCCACTCAACGCCGTGGTCGGCGGCTTCCTCGGCGTTCCAGCCGAAGCCGACACCGAGGGTGAGGCGACCACCGGAGAGGTGATCGAGGGTCGCGGCCTGCTTGGCGAGGTCGATCGGGTCGTGCTGGGCCACGAGCGTGATCCCGGTACCGAGGCCCAACCGCTCCGTCACGGCCGCCGCCTGTCCGAGCGCGATGAAGGGATCGAGGGTACGGCCGTACTCGCGCGGCAGCTCGCCGCCAGCCGGGTACGGGGTGCTCCGCTCCACGGGGATGTGGGTGTGCTCGGGCAGGTACAGCCCCGCGAAGCCGCGCGATTCCAGTTCCCGGGCGAGCCGGGTGGGGGTGACGGTCTCGTCGGTGAGGAAGATTGTGACGGCGATACGCATGGGCTATCTGTACCCGCCCCTTTTCGGTACTTACCTTGGAGGTGTGACGACCTTGCGCGGCACTCTCGCTCCAGGTTCACCGGACTATGTCTACGTACCCGTGGAAGTACCACCGGGCATCACCGAGTTGCGGGTCTCGTACAGCTACGACAAGCCCGCCGTACCGCCCGGCACCCCCGGCAACGCCCTCGACATCGGGCTCTTCGACGAGTGCGGTACCGAAGCAGGCTTCAGGGGCTGGTCGGGCGGGGCCCGGACCGAGTTCTTCGTCCGCGCGGACGAAGCCACCCCCGGCTACCTCCCCGGCCCGCTCACCCCCGGCACCTGGCACATCGCGCTCGGCCCCTACACCGTCGCCCCGCAGGGCCTGTCGTACGAACTGACCGTCACGCTCACCGAAGGGGAGCCCGGCGAGACCCCCCGCCCGGTGTATCCGCCCGCGCGGGCGGCGGGCCGGGGGCGGGACTGGTACCGGGGGGACTGTCATCTGCACTCCTGGCACTCCGACGGGCGCCGTACCCCGGCCGAGATCGCCGCGCTGGCCCGTGCGGCCGGGCTGGACTTCATCAACAGCTCGGAGCACAACACGACGTCCTCCCACGCCCATTGGGCCGACGTTGCGGGCGAGGACCTGCTCGTCCTGCTCGGCGAGGAGGTCACCACGCGCAACGGCCATGCGCTGGCCCTCGGGACCGACCCCGGGACCTTCGTCGACTGGCGCTACCGCGCCCGGGACGGCCGCTGGGGCCACTTCGCGCGGGAGATCCGCCGCGCCGGGGGCCTGGTCGTACCGGCGCATCCGTACGGCACATGCGTCGGGTGCGCCTGGAAGTTCGGGTTCGCGGAGGCGGACGTCGTCGAGGTGTGGAACGGTCCGTACACGCCCGACGACGAGCTGGCCCTGGCCGCGTGGGACGCGGGGCTCGTCGCCTCCGTGCGCGAGCGGCGGACGTGGCTGCCGGCCATGGGCAACAGCGACGCCCACCGCGACCCGGACCAGGTCGGCCTGCCCCAGACGGTCGTCCTCGCCGACGATCTGACCCGGGAGGCGATCCAGGACGGCCTGCGCGCCGGCCGCTCCTACGTGGCCGAGTCGCATTACGTGCGGCTGGACTTCGGCGCGACCGCCGAGTCCGGCCGACAGGCGGGAATCGGCGAGCGGTTGGCGGTGCCGCAGGACGACACCCCGGTGACCGTCCGCCTGGAGGTCTCCGGCGCCCCGCGCTGCACGGTCCGCTTCGTGACCGACCAGGGGGTGCTGTTCACGAGCGGCCCGCTGCCGGTGTCGGGCGCGGGCGTGGTCGAGTGGTGCACGACCCCCTCCTACGCCGCCTACGTACGGGCGGAGTTGAGGCACGAGACGGCGGCGGGGCCGGTGCCGGGGGCGCTGGCCGCGTTCACGAATCCCGTGTTCCTCGGGGCTACTTGATCTGCTCCGCCGCCCACTCGGCCCATTCCTGCCGCATCGCGTTGAAGCGCAGGCCGTATTCGAGGGCGATCCGGCCGTAGACGGAGAGGTTGTCGTCGTCCCAGTCGATGGAGTCGGCGAGCTGCCGCAGCTGCTCGTACCCCTCCCGGGACATCTCGGTCAGCTCGGTCAGATAGTCGCGCGCCTGCTCGGGCCGCAGCACACCGAGGAAGAAGACGCGCAGCAGGATGTCGCTGCGGGCGTTGCGCTGGGGCTTGGTCTCGGTCAGCCAGTGGCGCAGCTCGCTCATGCCCTCGTCGGTGAGGGCGTACTCCTTGCGCCCGCGCGGCCCCTCGGCGGTCACCGCGATCAGCCCGGAGCCCGCCAGCCTGGTCAGCTCGGTGTAGATCTGGCTCTGGGTGGCGGGCCAGACGTTGGCCAGCGAGGTCTCGAACGTCTTCAGCAGGTCGTAGCCGCTGGCGGGACGCTCGGAGAGCAGGCCGAGCAGTGCGTGTCTGAGGCTCATGCCCTCAACTCTACATTCCAGGATTGACATGTCACGAGTCGACCTTCTACTTTTGACATGTCGAGAGAGGAACTCGGCGCCACACCCGGACCAGCCACACCCAGACCAACGGGGGATCTCATGTCGTACCTGCGCTCGTTCTTGCCGTGGATCGTCTTCGCCGTCATCCCCTCGGCGGACTGGCAATGGGGCGCGCTCGCCGCCCTGGCGCTGTCTCTGGGGATCATCGCCCAGGAAAAGAAGTCCGGCGCCGGTTTTGACGCGCTCATCATCGAGTCCGGCTCGGCGGTGTTCTTCGCGGCCCTCGCCGCCATCGCCTTCGCCGACCCGCACTCGGGCGTGCACGACTACTCCGCGGCCCTCTCCTCGGGCACTCTCGCCGTCATCGCCGGCGTCTCGCTGGCCATCGGCCGGCCGTTCACCCTGGGCATCGCCAAGCGCACCACACCCCGCGAGTACTGGGGCCTGAAGCCGTTCATCCGGACCAACGTGATCATCACCGCCGTCTGGACCGCCGGCTTCGCCGTGACCGCCGGCGTGCTCGCCCTGCTGGACCACGCCGGGCACGCCCACTCGACGCCCGCGACCCTGGTCCAGATCGCCGGCTTCGTCGCGCCGATGCTCTTCACCGTCCGCTACGTCGCCCACGTCCAGGCGAAGGCCCAGGCCGCCGGGCAGGTGACCCGATGACCACCGCGCCGAAGCACCTCCGGGGCAACTACGCGCCGGTCGCCGAGGAACTCACCGCGTACGACCTGCCCGTGACCGGCACTCTCCCGCCCGAGCTGTCCGGCTGGTACCTGCGCAACGGCCCGAACCCAGCCGACGCCGCCTCCGGCCACTGGTTCTTCGGCGACGGCATGGTCCACGGCGTCCGCCTGGAGGGCGGACGTGCCGTCTCCTACCGCAACCGCTGGGTGCGCACCACACAGTTCACCGAGCGGACGCCGATGTACGACGCCCAGGGCCGCCGGGACCTGACGGCCGGCCCGGCCAACACCCACGTCGTCCGGCACGCCGGCCGCACCCTCGCCCTGGTCGAGACCGCCCTGCCCTACGAGCTGACCTGCGACCTCGACACCTTGGGCCCGTACGACTTCGACGGCCGGCTGCGGACCGCGATGACCGCCCACCCGAAGGCCTGCCCGGCCACCGGCGAACTGCACTTCTTCGGGTACGGCATGGTGGAGCCCACCCGCCTGACCTACCACCGCGCCGACGCCGAGGGCGAGCTGGTGATCAGCAGGCCGATCGAGGTGCCCGGCCCGACCATGCTGCACGACTTCGCCCTCACCGCCGGGCACGTGGTCTTCATGGACCTGCCGGTCGTCTTCGACGTCGAACTCGCCCTGTCCGGCGGGACCATGCCCTACAGCTGGGACGACGGATACGGCGCCCGGCTCGGCGTGCTGCGCCGCGACGACCCCTACGGCGAGGTCCGCTGGTTCCCGGTCGACCCCTGCTACGTCTTCCACACCCTCAACGCCCACGACGCGCCCGACGGCACGATCGTCCTGCACGTGATGCGCTACCCCGAGTTGTGGCGGCGCGACCGGGACGGCAGCACCCGTGCGCAGCAGGCCGTGCTGTGGAAGTGGACCGTCGACCCGGTCCGCGGCACGGTCCGCGAGGAGCAGGTCGACGACCGCCCGGGCGAGTTCCCGCGCGTGGACGACCGGCTCACCGGACTCGACTCCGGCCACGGCCACATCACCTGCGGCACCTCGCTGGTCCGCTACGAGCTGGCCACCGGCTCCGCGGCCACACACGACTTCGGCCCCAGCCGCACTCCCGGGGAAGCGGCGTTCGCCCCCGCCGACCGGACGCCGGGCGGCCCGGGCTGGCTGCTGACGTACGTGCACGACGCCGCCACCGACCGCAGTGACCTGGTCGTCCTGGACGCCGGCGATCTCGCCGCGCCCCCGGTCGCCACCGTCCACCTCCCGACCCGGGTGCCGTTCGGCTTCCACGGCAACTGGCTCGCCGACCTGGAGGGCTAGGCCAACACGGCCTGGGAGGTATGGGTCAGCGGACGGTGACGGTGTAGAGGTAGTAGGCGGGGGTGCCGTCCGGGCTGCCGGTGGCCGTGGGGACGGGGCTCGTCGAGGGGGCGGGCCGGGTGGGGTCGGCGCACCGGCCCATCGCGCAGTGCAGCAGCTTCACCGTCGTCGTGCCCTTCTTGACCGCGGTGAAGTCGAAGTACGCCGTGCCGTCACCGCCGCCGGCGACACCCTCGGGGCTGCCGTGGATGTCCTCCCGCGTGCCGCGGTACTCGAGGACGCCCGCGTCGGGCCGCGGGGAGGCCAGATACCAGTGCTCGCCCATGAAGGGCCTGGCCGGGACCTTGAGGGTGAACTTGGCACCGGCGTCGACCGAAATGGTGCGCTGCCGGACGCCGTACTCGGCCTGCCCCGCGCCACCGCCGAGGAGGCCGCAGCCTGTCAGGGTGAAGGGGAGGAGGGCCCAAACCGCCAGGTGGCGGGCCGATTTCGGTATACGCACGGTCAGTCCTGTTGCGAACGGTCTCGATCGCCGGGAGGCTAGCACGCGCCCGCATCACCGCTCATGGCTGACCGAAACCGCTCACGGCGGACCGAGACCAGGAGAACCCCGGACATGCCCAGCACCCCCGGCCTGAAGCAGCGCATCGTGACCCGCTTCCAGCGCCACGTCGCCAACCCGCTGAACCGGCGCCTGCCCTTCCAGGTCCTCCTGGAGACCACCGGCCGGAAGTCCGGCCGGCCCCGGCAGACACCGGTGGGCGGGCGCCGGGTCGGCGACTCCTTCTGGCTCGTCTCGGAGTACGGCTACAAGTCCCAGTACGTCCGCAACATCCAGGCCGACCCGTCCGTGCGCGTCCGCATCGCCGGCCGCTGGCACCACGGCACCGCCCACCTCCTCCCCGACGACGACCCCATGGCCCGCCTGCGCACCCTGCCCCGCCTCAACAGCGCGGCGGTATGGGCGCTGGGCGCGGACCTGCTGACGGTACGAGTCGACCTGACGGACTGAGCGGATTGAACCTGCCGCTCACCCGGGCCACACGATCGCCTGCACCTCGCTGTACGCGTGCAGGGCGTAGGAGCCCACGTCCCGGCCGACGCCGCTCTTCTTGAAGCCGCCGAAGGGCGCCTCCATGTTGCGGCCGACCGTGTTGACGCCGACGCCTCCGGCCCGCAGGCGGCGCGCCACCCGGAAGGCCCGGGCCACGTCGCCGGACCAGACGTAGTCGATGAGTCCGTAGTCGGAGTCGTTGGCGAGGGCCACGCCCTCGTCCTCGTCCTCGAAGGGGATCACCGTGACCACCGGCCCGAAGATCTCCTCCCGGGCCACCCGCATGTCGTTGGTGCAGTCGGCGAGGAGGGTCGGGGAGACGTAGAACCCCCGTTCCAGCGGAGGGCGTTCGCCGCCCGCGACCACCGTCGCGCCCTCCTTGCGGCCCAGTTCGACGTACGACTCCACCCGGGCCCGGTGCTCCGCCGAGATCACCGGGCCCACGGCGGTGTCCGGTTCGCGCGGATCTCCTACCTTCAACCGGCTTGCGTAGGCGGCCAGTTCCGTGACCAGGCGGTCGTACACGCTCCGCTGGGCCAGCACCCGGGTCGGGGCCGTGCAGATCTGGCCGCTGTAGAAGGAGAAGGTGGTGCCGATCCCGGCCACGGCCGAGGCGAGGTCCGCGTCGTCGAGGACGACCGCCGCCCCCTTCCCGCCCAGCTCCATCAACTGGCGTTTCATGTCCCGCCCGCACACCTCGGCGATGCGCCGGCCGACGGCCGTGGAGCCGGTGAAGCTCACCATGTCGACGTCGTCGGACTCCACCGCCGCCTCGCCCACGGCCACGTCCCGCCCCGAGACGACGTTCACCACGCCCGGCGGCGCCCCGGCCGCCTCCAGCGCCTCCGCCATCCGGTACACCGACAGGGGGTCCTGCGGGGCCGGTTTCACCACCACCGTGTTGCCCATCGCCAGCGCCGGGGCGACCTTTCCGGCCGGGTTGGCCCACGGGTTGTTGTAGGAGGTGATGCAGGTGACGACCCCGACCGGCTGCCGCACGGCCAGCGCGCCCATCACGCCCGCCTTCCCTGCCCCCACTGCCTTAAGGGCGTGGGAGGTACCCCCACCGGCCTCGTTGATCTGCGGGGCGATCGGCCACTCGGACGGTTCGACCGTGGCATAGCGGCGGAAGCGGGCCGCGGCCACGCCGACCTGCATCGCGCGGGCCGTACCGGTCGTCGCCCCGGTCTCCGCCCGCGCCAGCTCGGCGTACGGCACCAGGTGGTCGCGGATGATCTCCGCCGCCCGGCCCAGCACCGCCGCCCGCTCCTCCGGCCGCTTCCGCGACCACGCCCCGAACGCCTCCCGGGCCGCCGCACACGCCTCCCGCACCTGCTCCGGCGAGGCCTCCGGCGCCAGGCCGACCCTCTCCTCGGTGGCCGGGTCGGTCACCGGGTAGTACCCGGAGGCCGGCTCCACCCACTCCCCGCCGATGAACAACCGCTGCTGCTCGTCGCTCATCGCGTGCTCACCGTCTCCGTGTCCCGCCCGGACCGCAGCACCTTCCCCGGTACGGCCCCGCACACCACGTCGTCGCGGATCGCCTCGACCCCGTTGACCCATACGGCCCGCACCCCGAGCGCCCTGGAGTCCAGCCGGGGGCTGTCACCCGGCAGGTCGTGCACCAGGGTGGCCGGGCCCGCGTCGATCCGCTCGGGGTCGAAGAGGACCAGGTCGGCATGCCAGCCTTCCCGGATCCGTCCCCGCTCCCGCAGCCCGAAGAGCCGCGCCGGGTCGTCGGTCAGCATCTTGACCGCCTGTTCGAGCCCGACCAGCTTCCGGCGGCGCAGACAGTCCCCGAGGAACCGGGTGGTGTACGGCGCCCCGCACATCCGGTCCAGGTGCGCGCCCGCGTCGGACCCGCCGAGCAGGACGTCCTCGTGCTGCCAGGTCTCGGCGCGCAGGGCCCAGGAGGCGGGGTCGTTGTCGCTCGGCATCGGCCACAGCACCGTACGGAGGTCGTCGGCCGCGCAGATCTCGACCAGGCACGCGAAGGGGTCCAGCCCCCGCTCCTCGGCGATGTCCCGCACCACCCGCCCGGTCAGCCCCCGGTTGGCCTCGCTGTAGGTGTCCCCGATGACGTAACGCCCGAAGTCCGCCAGCCGCCGGAAGACGCCGGCCTCCTTCGACCGGGCCCGCCGCAGCAGCTCCGCCCGCACCTCCGGGTCGCGCAGCCGGGCGATCCGCTCCGGCACGGGCAGGCCCAGGACCGGCCCCCACCCCGGGATCAGGTTCAGCGCGCAGAAGGTGCCCAGGGACATGTTCATCGGCGTGAGGATCGGCATGGTCAGGGCCACGACCCGGCCGCCCGCCTTCCGCGCCCGCTCGCTCGCGACCAGCTGCCGGGGCACGCGCTCGGGGACGGCCGCGTCGATGGTCAGGACGTTCCAGTTCAGGGGGCGTCCGGCCGCCGCGCTCAGCTCCACGAACAGATCGATCTCGGCGTCGCTGAACTGGTCCAGGCAGCCCGCGACGATCGCCTCCAGCTGCGTGCCCTCGTGCTGGCCGACGGCCTTCGCCAGCGCCAGCAGCTCCGCCGGCCGGGCGTGCCGGGAGGCCACGGGCTGCCCGTCCCCGTCCGAGTGCGTGCTGGACTGGGTGGTGGACAGCCCCCAGGCCCCGGCGTCCATCGCCTCGTGCAACAGCCGTACCATCTCGGCCAGTTGCGCCTCGCTGGGCTGCCCGCCCACCGCCTCCGGCCCCATCGCGTACCGCCGCAGCGCGCAGTGCCCCACCATGAAGCCCGCGTTGACGGCGATCCGCCCCTCCAGGGCGTCCAGATACTCCCCGAAACCGTGCCAGCTCCAGGGCGCCCCCTCCTCCAGCGCGACCAGCGACATGCCCTCGACCTTGGACATCATGCGGCGCGTGTAGTCGGCGTCCTCGGGCCGTTCGGGGTGCAGCGGGGCGAGCGTGAACCCGCAGTTCCCGGCGGCGACGGTCGTCACCCCGTGGTTGAGCGAGGGGGTGGCGTACGGGTCCCAGAAGAGCTGGGCGTCGTAGTGGGTGTGGGGGTCGACGAAGCCGGGGGCGAGGACGAGGCCGCTCGCGTCCTCGCTGGTCCGGGCCTCGTCCGTGACCTTGCCGAGCACGGCGATACGGCCGTCCCGTATGCCGACGTCGGCGGTGAACGCGGGCGCCCCCGTGCCGTCCACGACGGTGGCGCCCTTGATGAGGTGATCGAGCATGGGGGGCTCCCTTCTGCAGGCCGCTTACACGGCAGCCCGGAACCGGGACGTCCGGTGCACAGGATCCGTGTCGATCTTCGGAATCACGTGCTCCCCGATCAGCCGGATCGTCTGCAGCGTCTCCTCCTTCGGCACCCCCACCGGCAGCCCGAAGCTCAGCTGATCGGCCCCGGCCTGCTCCCACCGCTTGCACTGCCGCAGCACCTCGTCCGGGTCCCCGCAGATCAGCAGCTCTTCCTCGATGAGGAGTTCGACGAACTCGGGGGTGTACTCGGGCAGCGTCTCCGGCCACACCGGGAAGCCCTCGGGCCGCGGGAACGTGTCGTGGTACCGGAACACCAGCGAGGGCAGGTAGTGCAGCCCGCCGTTCACGGCGATCTCGATCGCCTTCGCGTGCGTCGGCGCGCAGATCGCGGTCGTCGTCACCATCACGTTGTCGTTGACGAAGTCCCCGATCGGCTCGGCGTTCACGATCGCCGTCTTGTACTGCTCCAGCACCCATTCCATGTCGGAGACCTTCTGGATGCTGAAGCCGAGCACGCCGAGCCCCTTCCTCGCCGCCATGGCGTACGACGGGGGCGACCCGGCCGCGTACCACATCGCCGGGTGCGACTTGCCGTACGGCTTCGGCAGGATCTTCCTCGGCGGGAGCTGCCAGTGTTTGCCCTGGAAGCCCACGTACTCGTCCTGGAGCCACATCTTCGGGAACTCGGCGATGGTCTCTTCCCAGATCTCCTTGGTGTAGTTCATGTCGGTGATGCCGGGCAGGAAGCCGAGGATCTCGTGGCTGCCGGCGCCCCGCCCGCTGCCGAACTCGAAGCGCCCCTCGCTGAGGTGGTCGAGCATGGCGACCTTCTCGGCCACCTTCACCGGGTGGTTGACCTGGGCGAGCGGGTTGAAGATCCCGGAGCCGAGATGGATGCGCTCGGTCGCGTGCGCCAGATACCCCAGGAACACGTCGTTGGCGGACAGGTGGGAGTACTCCTCCAGGAAGTGGTGCTCGGAGGCCCAGGCGTACTTGAACCCGGACTTGTCCGCCTGGATGACGTACTCGGTCTCCTCCATCAGCGCCTTGTGCTCGGCGAGCGGGTCGGTCTCGGCGCGCTTGCCCACGTATCCCTGTACAAAGAGCCCGAATTCCACGGCGGTTCACCTTCCCCGGTTCAGGTACTCACGAGTGCTACGAACTTTCTGACGTTGCGTCAGATTCGTCAATAGGTGACGGCCTGTCAGATCACACTGACCCCCGCCAGCCAGCCACCGTCGATCACGAAGGGCTGCCCGGTGATGTACGAGGAGTCGTCCGAGGTGAGGAAGAGGGCGAGCCGGGCCACCTCCTCCGGCTGCCCGACCCGGCCGAGCGGCACGAGCTTGCGGTACAGCTCGTCCAGGGCCCGGCTCATCTCCTCCGGATCGGCGTCCGGGTCCAGGCGGGCCGGGTTGGACATGGCGGTGTCGATGGCGCCCGGGCAGATGGCGTTCACCCGGATCCGCCGGCCCGCCAGCTCCAGCGCGGCCACCCGGGTCAGCCCCAGCACGGCGTGCTTGGTGGCGGCGTACGTGCCCACGGCGGCCATCCCGGTGAGCGCGGTGTAGGAGGCCGTGTTGACGATGGTCCCGCCGTCGGCCAGCTCCGGCGCCACGGTCTTCATGCCCAGGAAGCAGCCGACCTGGTTGACCTGTACGACCTGCATGAACTCGTCCAGCGGGGTGTCCACGAGGGAGTTGAAGCGCAGGATGCCCGCGTTGTTGACCAGCCCGTCGATGCGCCCGTACGCCCGCTTGACGGTACTGACGGCCTCCCGCCACCCCTCCTCCGTACCGACGTCGAGGTGGACGTACAACGCCCCTATCTCCTTGGCCAGCTCCTCCCCCAGGTCGTCCAGCACATCGGCGACGACCACGCGGGCGCCCTCCTGCCGGAAGAGCCGCGCCTCCTGCTCGCCCTGTCCGCGGGCCGCCCCGGTGATGATGACGACCCGCCCGTCCAGCTTGCCCATGTCCGCTCGCTCCTCTTCCTCAGTCCAGCCGGGGCGCGACCTCCGCCCCGAACGCGGTGATCTGGTCGGTGAGTTCGGCCCGGCTCCGGCTGCGGAAGCGGACCTGGATCTGGTGCACGCCCATCGCGCGGTACGCCCGCAGCGACTCGGCGAGCTCCTCCGGCGCGCCGGTGAGGGTGCGCCGTCCGACGTCCCAGCCGGCCCGGCCGACGTACAGCGGCTCGGTGATGGCGCCGACGGTGAAGGGGGCCTCGATGCCGGCCTCCGCACGCATGCGCCTGAGCGTGGCGATCTGCGCGGGCAGCCGCTCCCGCGGATCCCCCTGCGGCAGCCAGCCGTCGCCCTTCAGCGCGGCCCGGCGCACGGCGGCGGGCGAGGAGCCGCCGACCCAGAGGGGGATGTGCGCCTGGGCGGGCCGGGGCCGCTGCCCGAGCCCTTCGAAGTCGTAGTACTTCCCGTGGTGTTCGGGAAACTCCCCGGGCCCGAGGGCGGCCCGCAGCGCGTCGACGGCCTCGTCCAGCACGGCCCCGCGCCGCTCGAAGTCGACCCCCAGCGCCTCGAACTCCTCCCGCACATGCCCGGCACCCACCCCGAGGACCAGCCGCCCGCCGGAGAGGTGATCGAGGGTGGCGTACTGCTTGGCGGTGAGCAGCGGATGGCGCAGGCCGACCACGGCGACATGGCTGAGCAGCCGGACGCGCTCGGTGACGGCGGCGAGATGGGCGAGTGTGGCGACGGGGTCGTACCAGACCGTGCTCATCGCCGAGGCCAGCCGGCGCGGGATGGCCACATGGTCGCAGCAGGCGACGTAGTCGAACCCGGCGCGGTCGCAGGCGCGGGCGACCTCGACCAGGTCGGCGGGGGTCCCGACGGCCTCCCAGCCCTCGGTGTAGAGAGTGCTCTGGGACTGGACGGGCAGCTGGATGCCGTAGGCCAGGCGGCTCACCGGGACCCCGCTCCCGCCCCCGGCCAGAGCCCGTCGGCGGTGAGCCCCAGCAACTCGATGGCGTTCCCGCGCACGATCCGCTCGACCACGTCCGGCGCCAGATGCCCCATCTGGGCCTCGCCGACCTGCCGTGACTTCGGCCAGGTGGAGTCGGAGTGCGGGTAGTCGGTCTCGTAGAGGACGTTCCCGACGCCGATGGAGTCGAGGTTCCTGAGCCCGAAGGCGTCGTCGAAGAAGCAGCCGTAGACGTGGTCCGCGAACAGCTCGGACGGCGGCCGGTGCACCTTGTCGGCGACCCCGCCCCACCCGCGGTTCTCCTCCCACACGACGTCCGCGCGCTCAAGGATGTACGGAATCCACCCGATCTGCCCCTCGGCGTACATGATCCGGAGGTTCGGGAAGCGCTCGAACTTGCCGCTCATCAGCCAGTCCACCATCGAGAAGCAGCAGTTGGCGAAGGTGATGGTGGAGCCGACGGCGGGCGGGGCGTCGGCGGAGGTGGAGGGCATGCGGCTGCTGGAGCCGATGTGCATCGCGACGACCGTGCCGGTCTCGTCGCAGGCGGCGAGGAAGGGGTCCCAGTCGTCGGTGTGGACGGACGGCAGTCCGAGGTGCGGGGGTATCTCGGAGAAGGCGACGGCCCGCACCCCGCGCGCGGCGTTCCGCCGTACCTCCTGGGCCGCCAGCTCGGCGTCCCAGAGGGGGATGAGGGTGAGGGGTATGAGCCGCCCGCGCGCCTCGGGCCCGCACCACTCCTCCACCATCCAGTCGTTGTAGGCGCGGACGCAGAGCAGGGCGAGCTCCCGGTCCCGGGCCTCGGTGAAGGTCTGGCCGCAGAAGCGGGGGAAGGTGGGGAAACAGAGGGCGGACTGGACGTGGTTGAGGTCCATGTCGGCGAGGCGGGCGGGGACGTCGTACGACCCGGCGCGCATCTGCTCGTAGGTGATGACTTCGAGCTTGATCTCGTCCCTGTCGTACCCGACGGCGGTGTCGAGGCGGGTGAGCGGCCGGCGCAGGTCCTCGTAGACCCACCAGTCGCCGAGGGGACCGTCCGTGCTGCCGGGCTCGCCCATGACGGGCTTGAACCGCCCGCCGAGGAAGGTCATCTCCTTCAGGGGGGCGCGGACGGTCCGCGGCCCCACGTCCAGGTACTCCTTCGGGAGGCGGTCCTGCCAGACGGTGGCCGGTTCGACGGTGTGGTCGTCCACGGAGATGATCTTCGGGAACGGACTTTCCATGGCTTCTTGGCTGTCGCTCTGGGTGTCCATGGCGCTCACGGTAGCGCCGATCTGACGGTCCGTCAGCTGTCGTGCCGGTCGCTCATTGGCAACCACGATGCAAAGACCGTGTGAGGGCCTTGTGGACCGAAGTGCGCCCATCTGTGATCGGCGTCTCGCACGGCTGACGCAACCGTCCGGAACAAGGCAAACTGGCGGAGTTGTTCGAGTGCCTAAGGGGGGCCAACGCATGGACGGTGGGCCGCGAGTGCCGGAGCAGCGGCGCGCCGACTCCGTGACCGTTGCGGAGCCGGCGGCGCTGCGCTTCAGCGTGCTCGGTCCGGTGCGAGCCTGGCGCGGCGAGGAGGCGCTCAGCACGGGCTCCCCTCAGCAGCGCGCCCTGCTGGCCGCCCTGCTGCTGCGCGAGGGCCGTACGGCGACGGCGTCGGAGCTGATCGACGCGCTGTGGGGCACCGAGTCGCCGTCACAGGCGCTGGCGGCGCTGCGCACGTACGCCTCCCGCCTGCGGAAGATCCTCGACCCCGGGGTCCTGGTGAGCGAGTCGGGCGGCTACGCGGTGCGCGGCCTGCGCGAGGGCGCCCTGGACCTGGCGGAGGCGCAGGACCTGGCCGCCCAGGCGGAGAAGGCGCGGGGCGCCGGCGACCTGGGCCACGCGCGGTCGGTACTGAACCGGGCCCTGTCCCTGTGGGACGGCGAACCCCTGGCCGGAGTCCCCGGCCCGTACGCGGAGGGACAGCGGGCCAGGCTGGAGGAGTGGCGCCTGGTGCTGCTGGAGTCCCGCCTGGACATGGACCTCGAGCAGGGCTGCCACGCGGAGGCGGTCTCGGAACTGACGGCCCTGACGGCCGCGCACCCCCTGCGGGAGCGCCTGCGCGAGCTGCTGATGCTGGCGCTGTACCGCAGCGGACGCCAGGCGGAGGCCCTGGCGGTCTACGCCGACACCCGCCGCCTCCTGGCGGACGAGCTGGGCGTGGACCCGCGCCCGGGCCTCCGCGAACTGCAACACCGAATCCTCCAGGCGGACCCGGCCCTGGCCGAACCCTCGGCCCCGGTGGCGGAACCGTCCGTGGTCCCGGTCCGCCCGGCCCAGCTTCCCGCGTCCGTCCCGGACTTCACGGGCCGCGCGGCCTTCGTGGGCGAGCTGAGCGACGTACTGGCCTCGGCGTCGGAGGCCGAGGGCCGGGTGATGGCGGTCTCGGCGCTGGCCGGAATCGGCGGCGTGGGCAAGACGACGCTGGCGGTGCACGTGGCCCACCGGGCCCGCCCGGCCTTCCCGGACGGCCAGCTGTACGTGGACCTCCAGGGCGCGGGCCCCCGCCCGGCGGAACCGGAGACGGTACTGGGTTCCTTCCTGCGCGCGCTCGGAACGGCGGACTCGGCGATCCCGGACTCCCTGGAGGAACGGGCGGCCCTGTACCGGTCCGTGCTGGACGGCCGCCGGGTGCTGGTCCTGCTGGACAACGCGAAGGACGCGGCGCAGGTACGTCCCCTGCTGCCCGGCACGGAGGGCTGCGCGGCCCTGGTCACCTCCCGGGTCCGCATGCTGGACCTGGCCGGGGCCCACCTGGTGGACCTGGACGTGATGTCCCCCGACGAGGCGCTGTCGCTGTTCACGAAGATCGTCGGCGAGGAGCGGGTCACCGCGGAGCGCGAGGCCGCGCTGGACGTGGTGGCAGCGTGCGGCTTCCTGCCCCTCGCGATCCGCATCGCAGCCTCCCGCCTGGCGGCGCGCCGCACCTGGACGGTGTCGGTCCTGGCGGCAAAGCTGGGCGACGAACGGCGCCGCCTGGACGAGCTGCAGGCGGGCGACCTGGCGGTGAAGGCCACCTTCGAACTCGGCTACGGCCAGCTGGAACCGGCCCAGGCACGGGCATTCCGGTTGCTGGGCCTGGCGGACGGCCCGGACATCTCCCTGGCTGCTGCGGCGGCGGTCCTGAACCTGCCCCCGGAGGAGACGGAGGACCTGCTGGAGGCCCTCGTCGACACGTCACTGCTGGAGTCGGCAGCGCCTGGCCGCTACCGCTTCCACGACCTGGTCCGGCTCTACGCGCGTGCGTGCGCGGAGCGGGACGAGCAGCCGCCGAGCGGGCGGGTGGCTGCGATGTCCCGTTTGCTGGACTTCTATCTGGCCACGGCAGCCCAGGTCTACGCGATCGAGCGCCCGGGGGACCGGTTGGTGGATCACCTGGAGGTGGCGGAGTACCCGGGTCTGACCTTCGTAGACCGGCACCGTGCTCAGGACTGGTTGTACACGGAGGCCATGAGCCTGTTGGCGTGCGTACGCCAGTCAACGTCTCCTGACCGGCTTCGGCGAGCCGTGGACCTGTTGTGGGCCGCCGTCGACCTGACGGAGTCCGGCGCCAACTCCCGGGAGTACCTGGCGACCGGGTCGTCGATCCGTGACGCCGCTCGCGCTGCGGCCGATCAGCGCGCGGAGGCCCGAGCCCTCGTCACCCTCGCCAACGGCCACCACCTGACGGGCCGTTTCGAGCTGGCCGACGACCGAGCCACGGAGGCACTGCGGCTGGCGGATGCCGCAGGAGATCCACTCCCCAGGTGCTGGGCGTCCAACATGCTGGGCATCATCGCGCTCTACCACGGTCGACTCGAAGACGGCGAGAAACACCTGAGTCGCGCCATCGACAGCTTTCGCTCCTGCGGTGACCGCCCCGGGGAGGCCAGCGCTCTCTGCAACCTCTCGCGCATCCACCTGGCCATGGGACAGACGGCAAGTGCCGTTTCTCTGGCTGAGCAGGGCACTGACATGTACGACGACATGGGACATGGGTTCAAGGCGGCCAACGGGCGCTATGCGTTGGGACTCGCGCTCACCCAGTGCGGTCGGTACGAGGAGGCTGCCGAGCGCCTCGGGGAGGCACTGGTGGTGTTCAGGGACAGCCGACAACGCCTGTGGGAAGGCATGTCCCTCTTCCGTCTCGCCGAACTCGACCTCGCGGCCGGCCGCCCGACCGACGCCGCGACCAACGCCGAGACGGCACTGGCTCTGCTTCGTGGCATCGGCGGAGACTGGCGGCGCGGGAACGCGCTCACACTACTGGGCCGCGCCCTGAGCGGTATCGGCCAGTCCGGCCGCGCTCAGGTCTGCTGGCAGGAGGCACTCGAGATCTTCGAGGCCCTCAACGCCGCAGAGGCGAAGGAGGTTCGCATCCTTCTCAGGTCGCACGCCATCGCCTGAGGCGGCGGAGGGATGCGTTCATCGTTCGTTTATCGCCCCACGGCACTCTCGTTTCTGTCGATCCGTCGTGTCGGGGGGCAGACGGGTCGTCACGTGGCCGCGCCGTAAGGTGTACCGGCCTAGAACACCCGTCCGGCGGCCCTCGGGGGAGCTGCCGGACGGGCCTTGCAAGACCCATCGCAACGCACTTTCAGGGGAGCGGAGTCATGAGCAACGACAAGCCGAACGAGGCCGCGCCGGCAAACACCGAGACGCCGGCTGAGGTCACCACCATGAACAGCCACGCCACGATCGAGCCGGCGCAGATCACCACCATGAACAGTCACGCCACCATCGGCTCGCCGAAGATCACCGCCTCCACCACAGAGGCCACCACTGGTACGGCGACGCCGGACAACTCGCACGCCACCGACGAGAAGGCCTGACAGGGCCTTCCGTCACACGGGGGAGATCGGCCGCGGCGGCGCGGAGGGGGAGCCGTCGCGGCCGAGGTGTGTCCGGAGGTCACTCACCACCGGACGACTTAAAGCGCAACAACCCGCACGCCTGATCCACACAGCTTCGTCGTGTCTGGCAAGCACCGGGATTACCCTGAACACCGCCGTATGGCGCAAGAGAGCCATGAGCACCCGCTGATCCGTCGGCGCCGCTGATCCCGCTAATCCCGCCCGGAAATTGGCAGAATCGTTCCATGTGCGTGTGGCAACTACCGAGGCCGGCGCGGCCTGTGGTGAAACGGATCTGCCAATCCTGGCCTCCAGGCGAGCCAGCGACGGAGTTGTCCACAGGGGGCGGCGCCCGGAATAGCGGTTCGGGCATCGTGGGAGCGTGGAACTGTGTGAACTGAGGGGGCTCGTCGAGGGGGGTGTGCTGCTCACCTCGCGGGCGCTGGCGGCCGGGTGGCCCCGGTGCTCCCTCTCGCGGCGGCTTGGTGCCGAAGGGTGGACCCGGATCAGGAGCGGCGCCTGGGCGGAGCCCGGGAGAGCGGTCGGCGTGCTCCTGCGGCTGCGGGCGGCCCAACTGCTCAAGCCGGGACTCGTTGTCAGTCACCGGTCGGCGGCTCGCCTCTGGATGATCGAGACCCAGGACGCCGGGGCATCGAACCGCCTCGAGTTCACCGATCCCGGTCTTCGTACCCGGAACGGTCTGGCCGACGTCCGGATCCACCGGATTCCCCTTCCCGGAACCGACATTGTGGAGCGGTCCGGCCTGCGCGTCACCGGAGTCCCACGTACCCTCGCCGACCTACTCCGAGCCGGATCGAGGGACGACGCGCTGGTCGCCGTGGAGTCCGCGCTCGGCCACCGCCGGGTCGACGGGGTGCGCCGTGCACCGCTCACCACCCCGGTCGCACTAGCCCGTGCCCTCCAAGCCCCGCTCCACGGAGCCACCCGGGCCCGCGACTGGCTGCGGCTCGCCGATCCCAGGACGGGCTCACCCGCAGAGACGGTGGCCCGACTGCGCATGTTCGACGCTGGGCTATGTCCGGAGGCCCAGGCCGAGCTGCGCACCCCGGACGGCCGCTGCTGCATCGTCGATTTCCTGTTCCGGGCGGCAGGGCTGGTGGTGGAGATCGAGGGCTATGCCTATCACGGCACCCGTGACGCCCACCGCCAGGACATCAATCGCTACAACCAGCTCCTCCGCTGCCCGGAGATCCGCAGCCTCCTCCGCTTCAGCGCCGAGGACGTCTTCCACCGGCCTGTGTACATGGTCGAGGAGATCAGGGCCGCCCTGACTGACCTGGCCGGTGATTCCCAGTGATCGTTGGGGCCGTGGCCCTGACCGGCGTGGGACCGCTCCGCCAGTTGCCCAGGCACCGTTGGCGGTGGGGGCGCGGCGGGCGACAGTCCGTACCACCGACCACGCCATCGCCCCCGCCACGGGGACAGGGGCGGTGATTGGCAGATTCGTGCCAGAGGGTCAAGACAAAAGCCCAGGTCACAGGGATGGGGTGGGCGGGAGGACGGCCCAATTCTGCCAATCACCCATCCCAGCACGGCTGATGGGGTCCGTGTGACGGGTGAGATGAGGCGTGGTGCCCGGACCAGGCCCGGCGCCCCCTGCCCCACCAGCCCACAGCAGCCCGCCCCGCCTCCACCCACCCACTCACCGCAAGCCGCTGAACCGGCCCGGCGTGCCCCAGACCGCCCGCCGCGCCGCCACGCCAACGGCACGAACGCAGCTCGCCCAAGGGCCCAGCAAGCCTCAGCCGCCCACTGCTCCCCCGGCCGCCCGCTCGCTTCTCACCCGTGCTGGAGCGCCCTTGACGCGGCCCGCGGAAGCACGACACTGGCCGAGAAGCGGGCGGCCCCAACGGCCACTTCACCAACACCGCCCTTCCGTAACTCCCCCTTCACCCCCGAGCCCGCAACTCCAGCTTCGCCAGCTTTCCGCTTGCGTTTCGCGGTAGCTGCCCTACGAACTCCACCGCCCTCGGCACCTTGTAGTTCGCCATCTCGCGGCGGGACCAGGCGATCAGGTCGTCCGCGGTCAGGGGGGAGCCGGGGCGGCGGACCACGAAAGCCTTGGCGACCTCGCCGAGGCGGGGGTCGGGGATGCCGATGACCGCCACGTCGGCCACTTCCGGGTGGAGGCCCAGCTGGCGTTCTATCTCCGCCGGGTACGCGTTGAAGCCGCCGACGATGAACATGTCCTTGATACGGTCGGTGATGTGGAGGTTGCCGGCCGGGTCCAGGACGCCCACGTCGCCCGTGTGCAGCCAGCCGTCCGGGGTCACGGCCTCCCTGGTCGCCTGCTCGTCCTCGTAGTAGCCGCGCATGACGTTGAAGCCCCGGACCAGGACCTCGCCCGGGGTGCCGGGGGGTACGGAGGTCCCCTGCGGGTCGACCACCTTCAGTTCCGTACCGGGGATCGCCCGGCCGGACGTGGTCGCGATCAGCTCGGGGTCGTCGCCTTGGCGGCACATCGTGACGATGCCGCTCGCCTCCGAGAGGCCGTACGCCGTCAGGACCGTGTCCACGCCGAGTTCGCCGCGCAGGCGTTCCACCAGTCGGAGCGGTACGACCGCCGCGCCTGTCACCACCAGACGGAGAGCCGAGAGGTCGTGGGTGTTGCGGGAAGGGTGGTCCAGGATCGACTGGTGGAGGGTGGGTGGGCCCGGCAGGACCGAGATGCGTTCCGCCGCTATGTTCGCCAGCGCCGTGTCCACGTTGAACACCGGCTGCGGGATCATCGTCGCCCCGCGCATCAGGCAGGCCAGCACCCCGGCCTTGTAACCGAAGGTGTGGAAGAAGGGGTTGATGATCAGGTAGCGGTCCGAGGCGCGTAGACCCGCCAGGTCCGACCAGATCTCGTACGCTCGCAGGGTCTGGGCGTGCGTGATCATCGCGCCCTTCGGGCGGCCCGTCGTGCCCGACGTGAAGATGATGTCCGAGAGGCAGTCGCCGTCCACATCAGCGCCCCGGCCGCGCACTTCGGGTCCCGCCATCCCCTCCCCTCCCGCCAGGAAGTCCTTCCACGTGCGGAAGTCCTGGGGGGCGTCGTCCGACAGGACCACCACCTGTTCCAGGGCCGGCAGGCCCGGCAGCGGGCCCCAGCCGCCCGTGTCACCCTGCGCACCCGCCGCCCTCCTCAGCGACGCCACGTACGACGTGCCCAGGAAGGTTCCTGTCACGAACAGGAGTCGCGCGCCGCTCCTGCGCAGTACGTCCGCCGCCTCCGTACCCTTGAAGCGGGTGTTCAGCGGGACAAGGACCGCGCCCGCCGACACCGCGCCCAGCGCCGCGACCATCCAGTCCAGGGAGTTGGGGGCCCAGATCGCCACCCGGTCGCCGATCCGCACCCCGCTCGCCATGCACGCCGCCGCCGCGCGCTCCACGCGGGCGCCCAGTTCCGCGTACGTGACCCGCGTACGGCCCTCCACCACCGCCTCGGTGTCCGCGTACCGCTCGGCCGACCACTGGATCAGCTCCGGGATGGTGTCCCAGTCACTCATAGCAGCCCCCTACGGCATAGCTGACTGTCCGTCAGATTAGCTGTAATCTGACGGACTGTCAGCCAGTGGAAGGGGGCCCACACCATGGCAGGATCCGGGTTGAAGGACGCCACCGCCATCGTCGGGATCGGGCAGACTGCGTTTGCCAAGCACCTCCCCGAAGGCGAGAAGACCCTCGCCTGCCGTGCCGTCCTCGCCGCCCTCGACGACGCCGGGATCGCACCCGGCGAGGTAGACGCCCTCGCCTCCTACACCATGGAGGAGACGGATGAGGTGGAGCTGGCCAAGGCCGTCGGGTTCGGGGATCTGACCTACTTCAGCAAGGTCGGGTACGGAGGCGGTGGTTCATGCGCCACCGTGGCCCATCTCGCCGCCGCCATCGCCTCCGGGCAGGCCACCGTCGGCGTCGCCTGGCGGTCGCGGAAGCGGGGATCCGGGCCCCGGCCCTGGACGAACACCACCGCCCAACTCCCCACACCCGCCCAGTGGACCCGGCCCTTCGGGCTGCTCCGGCCCGCCGACGAGATCGCCATGCTCGCCCGTCGCTATATGCACGAGTACGGCGCCACCCGGGATCATCTGTTCAACGTCGCTCTCGCCTGCCGGAACCGGGCCAACCAGAACCCCGCCGCCGTGATGTACGAACGGCCGCTGACCCGCGAGATGTACATGACCTCCCGGTGGATCAGCGAACCCGTCTGCCTCTTCGACAACTGCCTGGAGACCGACGGCGCACTCGCCTGCATACTCGTCAGCAGGGAGCGGGCGCGGGACTGCGCCAAGAGGCCCGTGTACGTCCACTCCGCCGCCCAGGGGCTGCCCGCCCAGCACCACGGCATGGTCAACTACTGGACCGACGACCCGCTCACCGGGCCCGCCTGGACCGCCGCCCGGCACCTGTGGAAGCACGCCGACTTCACCCCCGACGACGTGGACGTGGCCCAGATCTACGACGCGTTCACCCCCCTCGTGCCCCTCTCCCTGGAGGGGTACGGGTTCTGCGGGCGCGGGGAGGGCGGGGCGTTCACCGAGCAGGGGGCGCTGGAGATCGGGGGGCGGCTGCCGATCAACACCGGGGGCGGCGGGCTCAGCGAGGCCTACGTGCACGGCTTCAACCTCATCAACGAAGGGGTGAAGCAGCTGCGGGGCGCCAGTACCGCGCAGGTTCCCGGGGCCGCCACCTGTCTCGTCACCGCCGGCGAAGGCGTCCCCACCTCCGCCCTTCTGCTGAGGAACTGAGGAACTGAGAAGTTGAGGAGTTGAACCCCAGCATGCTGACTCCCGTCACCGACACCGACGGCGCCCCTTTCTGGGAGTACGCCGCCCGTGGCGAGCTGTGCGTCCAGGTCTGCGGCGACTGCGCCGCGCCCCGCTTCCCGCCCCGGCCCTGCTGCCCGCACTGCCAGTCCTTCGCGAGCGGGTGGCGGCCGGTCTCGGGGCGCGGGCGCGTGTGGTCGTACGTCGTGCCGCATCCCCCGCTGCTGCCCGACTACGCGGCCCAGGCGCCGTACAACGTCGTCCTCGTGGAGCTGGAGGACGCCCCGGGCATCCGGCTCGTGGGGAACGTCGTGCGCGAGGCGGGAGCAGAGCTCAACTCCCTTGATCCGCACGGTCTGAGGATCGGCGCCCGGGTTCGGGTGGTCTTCCACGACGGGCTTCCGCAGTGGGTGCCCGCGTGAACACCCTCCGCCTCACCGTCGACAAGGACACCGGCGTCGCGGTCGTCACCCTGGACCGGCCCGCGCGGCTCAACGCCATCGATCTGGTCATGGTGCGCGAACTTGCCGATGTCTGGCGGGCGTTGCGGTTCGACGACTCCGTCCGCGCCGTCGTCCTCACCGGCGCCGGGGAGCGGGCCTTCTGCACCGGGATCGACCGGGACGTCGTCGTGCCGCAGCCCTCGTCGCCGTACATGCAGGACGATCCGCTGCTCGCCGTCGGGCCGAAGGCGAACGACCTGTGGAAGCCGGTCGTGGCCGCCGTGCGGGGCATGGCCTGCGGCGGGGCCTTCTATCTGCTCGGGGAGAGCGAGTTCGTCGTCGCCGACAGCACCGCCACCTTCTTCGATCCGCACACGACGTACGGCATGGTCAGCGCCTATGAGTCCGTGCTGATGCAGCAGCGGATGCCGTACGGAGAGGTCGCCCGGATGATGCTCATGGGGAGCGCCGAGCGGATCTCGGCCCAGCGGGCCTACGAGATCGGGCTCGTCTCCGAAGTCGCCGAAGAGGGCGCGGCGTTGGACGCCGCCCTGCGGTGTGCCGCCGTCGTCGCCGGGCATCCCGCCGAGGCCGTGCAGGGGACCGTACGGGCACTGTGGGCGGCCAAGGAGGCCGCGCGTGCGCATGCCTACGCGCAGGCGCCGCAGCTCATCGCGCTCGGCAATCTGCCGGCCGAGCGGCAGGACCGGCTGTTCACCGGGCGGCGAGCGGGGTTCCGGCTGCGCTGACCGTCCACCGCGTGGAACCACCTGGCGGGTGTCCCGCGCCGGAGGTAGCGTCAGCCGTGAGACGGCCGCCGTTCGGGGCCCTTCCGTATGAACCGGTACGACGGCCGTCCCCCCAGGGGGTGTATCAGGCCGTACGTGCCGTTCCCGTGCCCTTCTCCGCGTCCAGCGCGTACACGCACCGGTCCTTGCTGCACGCGTACACCACCCCGTCCTGCACCACGGGCGAGCCGGTGATCTCTCCGCCCGTCGCCAGCTTCCAGCGCAGGCGGCCGTCGTCGGCCTTGAGGGTGTAGAGAAGGTGGTCGGTGGAGCCGAAGTGGATGCGGCCCTCCGCCACCGCGGGGGCGCCGACGACCTCACCGCCCGCCTGGAACCGCCACTTCGGGGTGCCGGTGACCGCGTCCAGGGTGTAGAGGCCCTTGCCGCTGCCCACGTGGACGTGGCCCGCCGCCACCAGGACCGGCTCTATCGACGAGCGGGCCTCGGTGGCGATGCGCCAGCGGTCGCGGCCGTCGGTGGCGTCGAGGGCGTAGACCGTGCCGAGGTAGTCGGCGAGGTAGACGCCGCCGCCGGTGACCGCGGGGCCGGGGACGAAGGCGGGCGGGCACAGGAAGACCGCCGGGGCCTCGAAGTGCCAGCGCACCATGCCGCTGGCCACGTCGATCGCGAGGACGCGGGTGCCGGCGGAGACGTAGACGTAGCCGTCGGGGGCCGGGGCGATGCGGACCGGGACGCCGCCGCAGGAGGCCGCATCGCCGATGGGGTACGACCAGCGCTCCTCACCGGTGCGGGCCTCCAGGGCGCGCAGCCGGGCGTCCTGCCAGACGTAGACCGTGCCGTCGTGCACGAGCGGGCCGGCCTCGGGGGACTCGAAGTCGGTCTGACAGCCGGAGATCTCCCACAGCTTCTGGCCGCTCGACGCCTCCCAGGCCTGGGCGCCGCCGCCGCGGGTGCCGGTGACGACGGTGCCGTGGTCGGCGTTCAGGGAGTACACCCAGGAGTCCGTGGACAGCCGCCACAGGTCGGTGCCCTCGCGGGCGTCCAGGGCGAAGAGGGTCGGGCCGTCGGAGGCGTGGATACGGCCGTCCGCGACCGCCATCGACCAGGCGACGTCGCGGGTCTTGAAGCGGCGGCGGCCGGTGGACACGTCCAGCGCGTGCACCTCGAAGGAGGTGACGTAGACGAGGTCGTCGTCGACGGCGGGGGTGCCCCAGACGTCGTTGGACATGCGGAAGCGCCAGGGGCGCCAGCCGGAGGGGGACTCCGGGGGTGCCGCCGGGGCGGGCGGTACGGCAGGGTCGGCGGCGGCCACGCCGGGGCGGGGGCGGGACCAGCTCGCGACCAGGCCGGCCTCCGGCGGGGGTGCCTTGACGGCGGCGGCGCGGGCGTCGGCGACCCGGGGGCCGGGGCCGATGGGCACCTGGGCGCCGGCCAGCCGGACCGGACCCGTGTCGGGCGCGCCCACACCGACCGGTGCGGGGGCCGGGACCGGGACGGCGGGGTCGTAGGGCGGCGGCGGGGGGACAGGCCCTCGGCCGCCACCATCGATGCCGCCACCACCGATGCCGCCGCGGCGCGGGCCCGGCGCGGTAGGGGCCGGCTTGGCGGCGGGACGGCCGCCGCGGCGGGCCTCGATCAGGGCGACGGCCTTCTCGGGCAGCCAGGCGGAGGCGGTGCCGCTGTCGTCGGAGCCGGAGCCGAAGAGGTGGGGGGCGAGCTGGGCCTGGAGGTCGGCGGGGCTGGGGCGGCCGGTCGCCTCCATCTGCATGCAGACCTCGATGAGCGGGCGCAGCTCGTCCGGGAGGCCGGTGAGGTCCGGGCCCTCGCGCAGCAGCATGAAGACCGTCTCGACCGGGTTGGCGCCGTGGAAGGGCGGGTGGCCGGTGGCGGCGAAGACCAGCATGGAGCCGAGCGAGAAGACGTCGCTGGCGCCGGTGACGCTGCGGGAGTCCTTGGCCTGCTCGGGGGACATGTAGGCGGGGGTGCCGACGGCGACGTTCGTCATCGTCAAACGGGTGTTCGAGACGCCGGAGGCGATACCGAAATCGATCACCCGGGGGCCGTCCTCGACCACCAGGACGTTGGAGGGCTTCAGGTCGCGGTGGACCAGGCCCGCGCCGTGGATGGACTGGAGGGCCTCCGCGACGCCCGCGGCGAGCCAGCGCACCGCCTGGGCCGGGAGCGGCCCGCAATCGTTCACTATCTCCTCGAGGGAGGGCGCGGGAACGTAGGCGGTGGCCAGCCAGGGCACGGCGGCCCGGGGGTCGGCGTCCACCACGGCCGCCGTGTAGAAGCCGGAGACCGCGCGAGCCGCCTCCACCTCGCGGGTGAAGCGGACGCGGAAGAGCTGGTCCTCGGCCAGTTCGGTGCGCACCGTCTTGATCGCCACGCGCCGGCCGGACGCGGAGCGTGCCAGATAGACCAGCCCCATGCCGCCGGCACCCAACCGGCCCAGCACCTCGAACGGCCCGATCCGCCGCGGATCGTGCTGCGTCAGCTGATCCACCACTTGCCTGCCACCTCCCCGTACGAGCCGCGCCATCCATATCTGGACGCGGCCGAAGTGCAGCGTCTCACCACCTCACCGCCGTGGCGGCACGCACCCTGATTCTTCCTGGCCGGGCCCCCGGTTGCGAACCCGGTGAGAAATCGGGGTGTCTCCGGATGTCTCCGGACAGAGTGGACGTATCAGCGCTGCAGCAGCGCGAACGACGCCCCCTGATTGTCGGTGACGACGGCCACCCGTCCGTACGACGTCTCGAAGGGTGGCGCCTGCACCCGCCCGCCGAGCCGCTGTACGGCCCCGAGAGCGTCGTCCAGCTGCGTCACCCGGAAGTGGGTGAGGAAGTGCGGGGGCATCTCGGCGGGGAACACCTCGGTGACGTGCGCGCGCCCGAAGTCGGGCTCGGCGTCGGTGCCGAACAGGGCGTCGTGGAAGAGGCTGCCGTAGAAGGCGTTGGCGGCGGCGGTGTCCCGGGTGTACAGCTCGGCCCAGACGAAGGTGCCGGGGGCGTGCCGGCGCCCGAAGCCCCGGTGCCTGCCCGCCTGCCACAGGCCGAACACCGCGCCCTCGGTGTCGGCGGCGAGGGCGGCGACCCCGAGGGCGCCCACCGGGAACGGGGCCATGACCACCTGCCCGCCCACCTCGGTGATCCGCCGGCACAGCGCCGTGGCGTCCGGGGTGGCGAAGGAGACCGTCCAGACGGTGGGCATGCGGCCGTCCGTCTTCGGGGCCAGCGAGGCGACGGGCTCCCCCGCCAGCCGGGCCCACACGGAGGAGCCGTACGCGTCCTCGAAGGTCCACCCGAAAAGCTCACCGTAGAACCGCTTGCCCGCCTCGACGTCGGAAAGCCGGGCGTCCACCCAGCAGGGGACGCCCTCGCCGTACGGCCCGGCCCGTCCGTACGCCCCTTCGTTCACGGATGCCCTGTTTTCGGCCATGCCGCCAAAGTAACCGGGCCGCCCGCACCGCGCAGACCAGCCACACCACCCTCAGTGCGCCCGTGCACCCCATTTGCAGTCGGCCGAATCGCGCTCCGATCACCCCTCGGTAAGCTGACGGCATGACAGGACAAGTGCGTACCGTCGACGGCCGCGTGGCCGGCCGGCGTGGGCAGGCGACCCGGCAGAAGCTGCTCGACTGCCTCAGCGAGATGCTCAGCTCCTCCCCTTACCGGGACGTCAAGGTCATCGATGTCGCCCGGAAGGCGGGGACTTCACCCGCGACCTTCTACCAGTACTTCCCGGACGTCGAAGGTGCCGTCCTGGAGATCGCGGATCAAATGGCCGCCGAGGGCGCCGGGTTGACCGAACTCTTGGAAGGGCGCACCTGGGGCGGCAAGGCGGGCTGGCAGACCGCCCAGGAACTCGTGGACGGGTTCCTGGAGTTCTGGCGCAAGCACGACGCCATCCTGCGCGTGGTCGACCTCGGCGCCGCGGAGGGGGACAAACGGTTCTACAAGCTCCGCATGAAGATCCTCAATTCGGTGAACAACTCCCTCGCCGAGGCCATCGCCGAACTCCAGGCCAAGGGCAGGGTCGACAAGGACGTGAACCCGGCCGCGATCGCCGGCTCACTGGTCGCGATGCTCGCGGCGGTCGCCTCGCACCAGAAGGGCTTCCAGACCTGGGGTGTGAAGCAGGCCGAACTGAAGCCGAACCTGGCGCTGTTGGTGCACCTGGGCGTGACCGGTAAGAAGCCGACGAAATAGGACGAAGCAACACCATTTTTCGTCCGGTTCCAAGTCCTGTCTGGCAGGCGGTGGTTCACACTCGGTGAGCCGCCGCCTGCGCTGCTATGCGGGCAGTGGACGGTCCCGCACCACGTGCTTCATCACCAGCGTCGAGGTGAGCCGCTGCACCCCCGGCAGGGTCGCGAGCCGCTCGTCGTACAGCCGCTGGAAGGCGGCGAGGTCGGCGGTGGCCACCCGCAGCAGGTAGTCGGGCTCCCCGAACAGCCGCTGGGCGTCGAGGACGTGCTCCAGCTCGCTGATGGCCCGCTCGAACTCGGCGACCGTGTCCCGGTCCTCCTGCCGCATGGACACGAAGACCAGCGCCTCGAAGTTCAGCCCGAGCGAGCCCGGGTCCACGATCGCCCGGTAGCCCTGGATGGCGCCGGACCGCTCCAGCTCGCGCAGCCGCCGGTGGCACGGCGAGACGCTGAGCCGCACCCGCGCGGCCAGCTCGGTCACGGTCAGCCGCCCGTCCTGTTGCAGCTCGGCAAGGATTTTCCGGTCCACGTCGTCCATGAGGAAGATATTTGCCCAGATCCCACGATCATGGGCAAATTTCAGGAACACCTTTGGGCCATTCACGCCTAATGTCCCCCTCATGAACTCGGGACTGCTCCTCTCCTTCCTCGCCGTCGACCTGCTGCTGGTGTGCGTGCCGGGCGCCGACTGGGCGTACGTCATCGCCACCGCCCTGCGCGGCCGGCCGGTGACCCGCGCGGTCGCGGGCCTGGTCAGCGGGTACGCCCTGCACACGGTCCTGGCGACGGCGGGCCTCGCGGTCCTGGTGGCGGGCTCGCCGCGGCTGCTGACGGCCCTGACCGTGGCGGGCGCCGGGTATCTGCTGTGGCTGGGGTGGGGGGTGCTGCGCCGCCCGGCGGTCCCGGACGCGGCGGCCGAGACTCCCGGCACCGACCGGCGGCTCTTCCTGCGGGGCGCCACGATCAGCGGCCTGAACCCCAAGGGCCTGCTGCTCTACCTCTCCGTGCTGCCCCAGTTCCTGACCCTGCGCGGCGCCCATCTGCCCGTCCCCGCGCAGACGGCCGCCCTGGGCCTGCTGCACATGGCGTGCTGCGCGGCCGTCTACCTCACCGTCGGCACCCTCGCCCGCGCCCTGCTGGCCGCCCGCCCGGCCGCGGCCCGCGCGGTCACCCGCACCTCGGGCGCGGCGATGCTCGGCATCGGGGCGTTCCTGCTGGTGGAGCGGCTGGCGACGCTTTAGCCGACACCGACACCGACACCGCCGACCGCAGGCCCCTCGTCCCGGGTGATCCGGAACAGCCGGATCTCGCGCTCCACCCGGGCCTGATAGGCGGCGTACGGCGGCCAGAAGGCGAGGGCGGCCTTCCAGGCGGTGGCCCGCTCCTCGCCGGTGAGCAGGCGGGCGGTGACCGGGATGTCCTCGCCCCGCCAGTTGACGGAGACCCGCGGATGGGCGAGCAGGTTGTGGGTCCAGGCGGGGTGGCCGGTGCGCCCGAAGTTGGAGCCGACGAGGACCCAGCTCCGCCCGTCCGCCTCCGGCAGGCAAGCCAGCGGGGTCCGGCGGGGCTGCCCGCTGCGGGCGCCTGTGGAGGTGAGGATCAGACCCGGCAGCAGCTGGGCGCTGAGCAGTACCTTTCCCCGGGTGAGGCGGTGCACGGCGCGGTCCAGGGCGGGGACGAGGTGCGGGGCGGTCTTCGCGAAGAAGCGGGTGGACGACACCTTCTGAACCGCTCGCACGCCGATTCCGGCCCGCACGCCGTCATCTCTCCCGGCCCTCACACCGCCACCTCCCCGTGCGCGAAGAGCCCCGCGGTCTCGGCGGCGCGGTCCCGCAGCCGGTGCACCGGGCCGAACAGCAGCTCGTCACCGGCGGCCCGCTTGAAGTACAGGTGGGCGTCGTGCTCCCAGGTGAACCCGATGCCGCCGTGCAGCTGGATGCCCTCGGCGGAGGCGAGCCGCAGCGCCTCCAGCGCCTGGGCGAGCGCGAGCCCGCCGACCGGCCCGCCCGTCTCCCGCCACCGCCCTTCCAGCGAGGCTCCCCCAGTGCTGGACGCCTGGGGGGACCCCCATCGCGCCGCACCTCCTGATTCCTGCGCCGTCGCCCAGGCGGCGTAGTACGCGGCCGACCGCGCCGCCTGTACGGCCACGTACACGTCCGCCAGCCGGTGCTTCACGGCCTGGAAGGATCCGACGGGCCGCCCGAACTGCTCGCGCTGCCCGACGTACTCCACGGTCCGCTCCAGCACCCGGTCGGCGGCCCCCACGGCCTCGGCGGCCAGCACGGCGGCGGCGCCGTCGCCGAGCCGGGCGAGGGCGCCGAGTACGTCGACCCCCTCGCCCTCACCGAGCAACTCGGCTCGCGTGTCTCGGAGTTGGACCCTGCCCTGCGGCCGGGTGGCGTCGAGGGCGGTCTGCCGGGTCCGTACGACCCCCTCCGCGTCCCCCTGCACGAGGAAGAAAAGGGTGCGGTACCGGGCGAAGCCGCCGGTGTGCGCGGCGACGAGCAGCAGGTCCGCGCTGTGCCCGTCCAGCACCTGGTCGGCCTGCCCGTACAGCCGCCACCCGTCAGCGGCGCGCCGGGCCTGCACTCCCCCGGCCCGCCCGCCACCGGCCCACTGCCCGCCGTTGCCGCCGGTCAGGGCGAGCGCGGCGGCGAGGGCGGGCCCGGGGACGGCGAGGGCGGCGGTGCGGGTGCCGGCGGCCAGCCGGGGCAGGAGGCCGGCGCGCTGGGCCTCCGTGCCCAGGGCGAGGATCAGCGGGGCGGCGAGGACGGCGGTGGCGAACAGCGGGGAGGGGGCGAGGGCCCGGCCCACCTCCTCGCAGGCGAGGGCGAGTTCGGTGACCGTGCAGCCGACACCGCCGTACGCCTCGGGCAGGGCGAGCCCGGGCAGGCCGAGCCGTTCGGCAAGGGCGGTCCACAGGGCGGGGTCGTACCCGGCCGGGCTGTCGACGGCGGCCCGCAGCTCGGCGGAGCCACAGCGCTTGTGCAGCAGCTCGCGCAGGGTACGGCGGATCTCGTCCTGCTCGGCGGTGAGGCGGGTGTCCATGACTCTTCCCTCCGCATCTGACGGACCGTCATATTAGGAGGGACGGAACGAGATGCCCAGGGGGAGGAGCCCTCTCATGACGCGCGGGAGCCGGAAAGTCGCCGTGGTCGGCGTGGCCCTGTCCGACTGCGGACGCGTGGACGACGCGACGGCGTACGCCCTGCACGCCCAGGCCGCCCGCCGCGCCCTGGCCGACGCGGGCCTGGACCGCACGGTGGTCGACGGCTTCGCCTCCGCCGGGCTCGGCACCCTGGCGCCCGTCGAGGTCGCCGAGTACCTGGGCCTGCGCCCCACCTGGGTGGACTCCACCTCGGTCGGCGGCTCGACCTGGGAGGTCATGGCGGCCCACGCGGCGGACGCGATCGCGGCGGGCCGTGCGAACGCCGTCCTGCTGGTCTACGGCTCGACGGCTCGGGCGGACATCAAGGCCGGCCGCAGGACGGGCAACCTGTCGTTCGGCGCAGGCGGCCCCCTCCAGTTCGAGGTCCCCTACGGCCACACGCTGATCGCCAAGTACGCGATGGCGGCCCGCCGGCACATGATCGAACACGGCACGACGATCGAGCAGTTGGCGGAGGTCGCGGTCCAGGCCAGGGCCAACGCGGCCCTCAACCCCGAGGCGATGTTCCGCGACCCGGTCACCGTCGACGACGTCCTGTCCGGCCCGATGATCGCCGACCCCTTCACCAAGCTCCACTGCTGCATCCGCTCGGACGGCGGCGCGGCGGTGCTGCTGGCGGCCGAGGAGTACGTACGGGACTGCCGTACGGCCCCCGTCTGGATCCTCGGCACCGGCGAGCACGTCTCCCACGCCACGATGTCCGAGTGGGCGGACTTCACCGTCTCCCCGGCAGCGGTGAGCGGCCGGCTGGCCTTCGAGCGGGCCGGGGTGCGCCCGGCCGAGATCGACTTCGCGGAGATCTACGACGCCTTCACCTACATGACCCTGGTGACCCTGGAGGACCTGGGCTTCTGCGCGAAGGGCGAGGGCGGTGCGTTCGTGGAGAAGGGCCGGTTGCTGGTGTCCGGGGAACTCCCCGTGAACACGGACGGAGGTGGCTTGTCCGCCCAACATCCGGGTATGCGCGGGCTGTTCCTGTTGGTGGAGGCCGTGCGGCAGCTGCGCGGGGAGGCGGGCGAGCGCCAAGTACGGCGGCGGGACGGCGGGTTGCCGCGGCTCGGCGTCGCCTCCGGGACCGGGGGGTGGTTCTGCTCGTCGGGGACGGTGGTGCTGGGCCGATGACCCTCGCACTCGCTAGTCGTCCTCGCGCAGTCTGCGCCAGATCCGCGTGCGGTGCAGCACGTAGACGGAGCCGAATACTGCGGCCACCTGCAGCCCCACGGCGAGCAGCCAGAATTCGCTCCTGCTCTCCAGCTTGTTCGTGAGGAAGGTGAAGTTCATACCGAAGAACCCGGTCAGGAACGACAGCGGCAGAAAGATCACCGACACGATGGTCAGCCGGTTGATCACCGTGTTCTGTTCGCCCGCGATGAGGGACGAGTAGCTGGCGAAGGCCCGGCGGGCGGCCTCCTGGAGGGACTCGACGGTCGCGAGGACCAGCCGCGACGCCTGCTGGAACTCCCTGGCGAGCCGTTGCCGCTCCTCCGGGAAGTCGCGGCTCACCAGCCTGCGCGTGATGACCTCGTCCACCGCTTGCAGGAAGGGCAGCAGCGAGCGGTGCAGCAGGGCGGAGCGGCGACGCAGCTGCGCCAGCCGGTAGACCTGTTCGGGGCGCCGCTGCTGGAACATGGCGTCCTCCAGCTCCTCCACCTCCAGCAGCGCCGCCACCGCGGCCCGGCGGTAGGTCGCCAGGGACTCCTGGAGCAGAAAGAACAGCAGATCCACCGCATCGTGCGGCTTCTCCCGCCGCACCTGCGCCAAGATGTCCGGCCCCAGAACCGCCGGGCCATGGTGCGCGGTGACCAGGAAGCGTTCGGTCGTCACGGCGTGGACGTACGCGACCCGGTCGTCACGGACCACCGGTACGACGAGGCCGAGGACGTCTCCCAGGAAGTCGGCCCGGGCGGGCTCCTCCGCCCTGCCGAACCAGGGCAGCTCCTCGGTCCCCAGCCCGAGCGTCCGGGCCAGCGGCTCGGGCTGCTCCGGGCCGTCCGCCGGCAGCTCGACGTCGACGAGCAGAAAGCGAGCGGTGGCGAGGCGCCGGCGCGCCTCCGACACGTCCACACGGGTGCCGGTCCCCTCCGGCATCGACACCGCCGTTACGATCATCCGCCCTCACCGTCGGTCCCGTCGCCCACGGTCCCAGCCTGTTCGCGGTCGGGCGGCCCCGCACTCCGATGCGCTCATGCGGGTCGCCGGGCGACCCGAACGGGTGAGGGAGACCGGGAACGGGATACTCGGCCCATGGCACACACCGATCTCCACGAACTGCTCCGGACCCTGCGCGTCTGGGCTCCCGAGGCGACGCGGCTGCCGCCCTTCGACCCGGACACGGCTCCCCCGGCACCGCTGCCCCTCTTCACGAGCTGGTTCGCGGAGGCGGTGGAGGCGGGGCAGCCGGAGCCGCACACGATGTCGCTGGCGACAGCGGACGCGGAGGGGAAGCCGGACGTACGGATCGTGATGCTGCACGGCGCCGACGCCGACGGCTGGTCCTTCGCCGGCCACGCCACCAGCCGCAAGGGCCGGGCCCTGACCGCCCACCCGTACGCGGCCCTCGCCTTCTACTGGCCGGTGCTGGGCCGCCAGGTCCGCCTGCGCGGACCGGTGACGGCGGCACCCTCGGCGGAGAGCCAGGCCGACCTGCACGCACGGTCGACGGGAGCACTGGCGGCGGCACTCACCGGGCGGCAGAGCGAGGAGCTGTCCTCGGTGGAGGAACTGCGGCAGGCCTCGGAGGCCGCCTGGGAGCGGGCCCGCAGCCATCCCACGGATCCCTCCCCCACCTGGACCCTGTACCGGCTGCGCCCGGAGACGGTGGAGTTCTTCCAGGGGGATGCCGAGCGACGGCACGTGCGGTTGGAGTACCGGCGTACGGAGTCCGGCTGGAGCAGGGGGTTGTTGTGGCCGTGAGGTGTCCGGTTGCCGTGGGGGCCGGTGAACTTGGCCCCGGTTGTCAGGCTTGCGAGGCCTCGAACTCCCACACCGCGAAGTCCGCCACGCTCCGGTAACCGATCCGCTGGTACAGCCCGTTGCTCGTCGGGTTCGCGAGGTCGGTGAAGAGGAGCACCTCCCCCACCCCGCGCTCCAGCGCGGCCCGGCTCACCTCGGCGGTCGCCGCGCCCGCGTAACCATGGCCGCGAAGCTGCGCCGGGGTGTACACCGGGGCCACGCGCACCTGGCCGGCGATGTCCCGGGTCACGCCGGCCATCGAGACGGGGGTGCCGTCGGGGGACTCCCAGAGGGTGATGCCGCCGTAGGCGATGCGGGCGTCGGCCCATGCGCCCGCGCCCTCGTTGACGGGCAGTCCGGCCGCGTCCATGAACTCCCCGTACCAGCGGGCCAGCAGCTCCCGGTCCTCGGGGCCCGCGATCCGCGCACGGCCTTCCGGTGCGGGCGCGGGGATCGCCAACTCGCCGAGTCGGTAGAGGCGTTGGCGCTGGTGGACGTCGGCGGGCACTCCGGTACGGCGCTGCCAGGACTCGGCGAACGCGGCTGCCGTGTCCCGCTCGGCGCAGACGCCGGGGACCGGGTGGCCGAGGTCCGCGAGGCGGGCCGCCAGCGCGTCGGCCTCCTCGGCGGTGACCGGGGTGACGTTGACGGGGAACGGGGGCGTGTGGAACAGCACCGCGCGGACCGGGCCGCCGTCCCGCTCCCCGAGCGTCCCGAACAGCGGGGGCTGCTCGCCGAAGACGTGCAGGCCACGGCGTTGCAGCGCGTCCGTCACCGTCAGCGGCACCGTGTGCAGCGCCGGGCGGGAGCGCAGGAAGTCACCCGCGCGGGAGAGGAACTCGTCGAGGTCGCCGGTCAGGCGCCAGTCGGCAGAGTCCAGTTGCCGATCAGCAGATTCCATGCCGCCATGGTCAGGCCTGGTCCGCCGGCCTGAACACCGGTTTTCCCTCCCGGAACGTCACCGCCAGGGCCATCCCGGCCACCGGCTCCCGCTCCGGCGCGCACCCCACCAGTCCCGTCATCATGCGCGGGCCCTCCGCGAGTTCGACGACCGCGGCGACGTACGGGGTACGGTCGCCGAAGGGCGGGAGGTCGTTACGGTGGACCGTGGACCAGGTGTAGAGGGTCGCCCTGCCGCTCGCCTGCTCCCAGGTGACCTCCTCGCTCCAGCAGTGCGGGCAGAACTCGCGGGGGTAGTGGTGGGCCCGGCCGCAGGCCGCGCAGCGGCGGATCAGCAGGCGGCCCGCCCGCGCCGCGTCCCAGTAGGGGCGGGTGAAGACGTCGGCCTCGGGGATGTCGTAGCGGACCCCGCTCATCAGAACCGTCCCGTCGCTCGCATCAGAACCACCCCAGCCACGCGTCGACCGACCAGCTCTGCCAGGCCATGCCGAAGAAACCGACGGCCGAGATCAGCGCCATCATCGAGTTCTGGCCCTGCTCCGCCCAGTCGTGGATCATGAGGACGAAGTAGACAGCGTTCAGCAGCAGGCCGCCGACCAGGGCGACCGGGGTCAGGAAGCCCAGGATCAGGCCGAGGCCGAGGGCCAGCTCGGCGTAGGCCACGACGTACGCCATGAGCTTCGGCCGCGGTTGCACCACCGTCGCGAAGCCCGTCCGGACCGGGGCCCAGCGGTGCTTGGCCGCCACGTCCGCCGCCCAGGCGATGCCGGTGCCGCGCTCGAACCAGGCCTTCTTGTCCTTGTGCCGCCAGCTCTCCAGCCACCACAGTCCGAGGCCGATCCGCAGCACCGCCAGCCACTGAGCACCGTCGAGCCATATCGCATCCATGAATCTGACGGTACGTCAGATAGTGGGGATTGCCGAGGGGTTGGGCAGGCCGGGCGAATCACTTCTTCACCACTCGCACGCCATTCCCGTACAGCCGTGATCAATCCGCAACCAATTCCGGTCTTGACCGAGACCCATCAACCGGGTGCGTGATTACGCTCGCGCCCATGGCAGCCCCCGATTCCTCCCCCGCGACCCTGACGCGGACCACCGACGACCGCCCCGTCTACGTCATCGGCGCCGGCCCCGGCGGCCTCGCCGCCGCGTATGCGCTGCGGGCGCGGGGCGTACGGGCGGTGGTCCTGGACAAGGCCGGCCATGTCGGGGCGTCCTGGCGGCGCCACTACGACCGGCTGCACCTGCACACCACCCGCCGGCTGTCCGCGCTGCCGGGCCTCGCGATGCCCCGCGGGTTCGGGCGCTGGGTGTCCCGGGACAACGTCGTCCGCTACCTGGAGAAGTACGCCGAGCACCATGAGCTGGAGCTGGTCACCGGCGTCGAGGTGTACCGGATCGAGCGGGCCGCGGACGGGGAGGGCTGGCTGCTGCACGCCTCCGGCGGGCGGGAGCTGACCGGCAGCGCGGTGGTCGTCGCCACCGGCTGCAACCACACCCCGCACGTGCCCGACTGGCCGGGCCGGGAGGGGTACGGCGGGGAGTTCCTGCACGCCGGCGCGTACCGCAACGCCGAGCCCTACGTGGGCCGGGACGTGCTCGTCGTCGGCGTCGGCAACACCGGTGCCGAGATCGCCGTGGACCTGGTGGCGGGCGGCGCGGCACGGGTACGGCTGGCCGTGCGCACCGTCCCGCACCTCGTGCGCCGCTCCACCCTCGGCTGGGCCGCGCAGTACTCGGGCGTGCTGGCCCGGCGGCTGCCGGTACGGCTCGTGGACCAGCTGTGCCGGCTCCTGGCGAGGGTCGAGGTGCCGGACCTGTCCGCCCACGGCCTGCCCCGCCCGGACACCGGCCTGTACAGCAGGGTCAGGCAGGGTGCCGTCCCGGTCCAGGACGTCGGCCTGATCGCCGCCGTACGGAAGGGGAAGGTCGAGATCGTGGCCGCCGTCACCGGCTTCGAGGGCGACAAGGTCCTCCTCGCCGACGGCACCCGGATCGAGCCGGACGCGGTGATCGCGGCGACCGGGTACGAGCGGGCCCTGGAGGGGCTGGTCGGGCATCTCGGGGTGCTGGACGGGCGCGGGAAGCCGGTGGTGCACGGCGGCCGTACGCCCGACGGGGCGCCCGGCCTGTACTTCACCGGGTACACCAACCCGATCAGCGGAATGCTCCGGGAGCTGGCCATCGACGCCGGGAAGATCGCGAAGGCCGTGAGCACCCGGCAGTAACTTTTGCCGGTCCGACCCGTTCCTGACGTTCCGTCAGTTCAGTAATCTGACACTGCGTCAGTTGAAATCTGTTGCCACACGGCGCTGTCGCGCAGTGCCGTCCACACAGGAGCGGGCGGAACGATGCTTGGATCAACCCACGGCACCCTCACCACCGACTCCCGCCGGGCCCGGGTCATCGCCTGCGGTGAGCAGCGGCCCGGACCCGTCGTCCACGATCAGGTGGACGACCTCGACGTCAGCGGACGGCCGCTGTACGCGGACGTACCGGATCTGGCGCGGTTCTTCCGGCCCGAGTCGGTGGCCGTGATCGGCGCCTCGGACACCGAGGGGCGCCCCAACACCGGGATCACCCGGCAACTGCTGAGCTGGGCCGAGCGGGTGGGGGCGCGGGTGCACCCGGTGCATCCGACCCGGCCGTCCGTCTTCGGCGTCCCCTGCGCCGCCTCCGTCGCCGGCCTGCCGGGACCGGTCGACCTGGCCGTGCTGCTGGTGGCCGATCCGCTGCCGGTGATCGGGGAACTGGCCGAGGCCAAGGTGAAGTTCGCCGTCGCCTTCGCCTCCGGCTTCGCCGAGAGCGGTGCGCAGGGAGCCGAGGCACAGGAGCAACTCGCCGAGGCCGTACGGCGGTCGGGGCTGCGGCTGCTCGGGCCGAACACCAACCTGAACGCCTTCGAGCGGTTCCGGGACGATCTGGCGGGGCCCGCGATCGCGCTCGTCACCCAGTCGGGGCACCAGGGCCGGCCCGTCTTCGCCCTCCAGGAGCTGGGCATCCGGCTCTCCCACTGGGCGCCCACCGGCAACGAGGCCGACCTGGAGAGCGCCGACTTCATCTCCTGGTTCGCCGAACAGCCCGAGGTCGGCGCCATCGCCGCCTACCTGGAGGGACTGAAGGACGGGCGTGCCTTCCTGCTCGCCGCCGACCGCGCCGCCCGCCGCAAGGTGCCGGTGGTCGCGGTGAAGGTGGGCCGCACCGAGGCGGGCGCCCGTTCGGCCGCCTCGCACACCGGCAAGCTCACCGGCGCCGACGACGTGGTGGACGCTGCGATGCGGCAGTACGGCGTCGTGCGCGTCGACGGCCTCGACGAACTCCAGGACACCGCCGCCCTGCTGGCGCGGGCGCGGGCCCCGCTGGCGGAGGGCGTGGCCGTCTACTCGATCTCCGGGGGCACGGGGGCCCATGTCGCCGATCTCGCGGCCGGGCTGGGGCTTCCGCTGCCGAGGCTGTCGCCGGCCAGGCAGGCCGAGCTGCACCAGTGGATCCCCAAGTACCTGAGCGTGGCCAACCCGGTGGACAACGGCGGGCATCCGGTCGGCGACCAACGCGGCCGGAAGATCATCGACGCGATCCTCGCCGACCCCGAGGTCGGCGTGCTCGTCTGCCCGATCACCGGGCCCTTCCCGCCGCTCAGCGACAAGCTGGTGAAGGACCTGGTGGAGGCTGCCGAGGAGACGGACAAGCTGGTGTGCGTGGTGTGGGGGTCGCCGGTCGGCACCGAGCCGGCGTACCGGGAGGTCCTGCTCGGCTCCTCCCGCGTGGCCACCTTCCGCACCGTCGGCAACTGCCTGACCGCCGTCCGCGCCTGGCTCGGCCACCACCGCTTCGTGAGCGGCTACCGCTCCCCCTTCGACGAGGCCCCGCGCACCCCCTCCCCCTCCTTCCGCAAGGCCGAGGCCCTGCTCAGCCCCGGGCAGCAGCTCAGCGAGCACGCGGCCAAGCAGCTGCTGCGGGCCTACGGCATCCGGGTGCCGCGCGAGCAGCTGGTGACCAGCGCCGCAGCCGCCGTACGCGCGGCCGGGCAGGTCGGCTACCCGGTGGTGATGAAGGCGTCCGGCGCGCAGATCGCCCACAAGACCGAGCTGGGGCTGGTGAAGATCGGGCTCACCTCGGCCAGCCAGGTCCGGGACGCCTACCGCGAGCTGACCGACATCGCCCGCTACGAGGGCGTCTCGCTGGACGGCGTCCTGGTGTGCCAGATGGTCGAGCAGGGCGTGGAGATGTTCGTCGGGGTCACGCACGACGAGCTGTTCGGCCCGACCGTGACCGTGGGGCTCGGCGGGGTGCTGGTGGAGGTGCTGCGCGATGCCGCCGTCCGCGTGCCGCCGTTCGGCGAGGAGCAGGCCCGCGCGATGCTGGCCGAGCTGCGTGGCCGGGCCCTGCTGGACGGCGTCCGGGGCCGCCCGCCGGCCGACCTCGACGCGCTGGTGGAGGTGATCCTGCGCGTGCAGCGCATGGCCCTCGAACTCGGGGACTCCATGGCCGAGCTGGACATCAACCCGCTGATGGTGCTGCCCCGGGGGCAGGGCGCGGTGGCGCTGGACGCGCTGGTGGTGTGCCGGTGAGCGACGACTCGGTACGGCACGAGGTCCGCGAGCACGTCTCGTACGTCACCCTGAACCGCCCGGAGGCCCTGAACGCCCTCGCCCCCGCCGGGCGGGAGCGGCTCATCGAGCTCCTGGGCGAGGCGTCCGCCGATCCCGGCGTACGGGCGGTCGTGCTCACGGGCACCGGGCGCGGCTTCTGCGCGGGTGCGGACCTGCGGGGCGGGGCGGGCGGCGGGGAGCGTGTCCCCGGCGATGTGGCGCGGACCATCCGCCGGGGCGCCCAGCGGCTGATCTCCGCCGTACTGGACTGCGAGAAGCCGGTGATAGCCGCCGTGAACGGTACGGCGGCCGGGCTCGGCGCCCATCTCGCGCTCGCCTGCGACCTGGTCCTCGCGGCCGAGTCGGCCCGGTTCATCGAGGTGTTCGTGCGGCGCGGACTCGTACCGGACGGCGGCGGGGCCTACCTGCTCCCCCGGCTGATCGGTCCGCAGCGGGCGAAGGAGCTGATGTTCTTCGGGGACGCGCTCGCGGCGCCGGACGCGGAGCGGCTGGGGCTGGTCAACCGGGTGGTGCCGGACGGGGAGCTGGAGAAGACGGCCCGGGAGTGGGCGGCGCGGCTGGCCTTGGGGCCCACCCGGGCGCTCGCCCTCACCAAGCAGCTCGTGAACGCCTCCCTCGACGGTGACCGGGCCGGCGCCTTCGCGGCGGAGGCCGCGGCCCAGGAGATCAACATGACGACGGAGGACGCGCGGGAGGGGCTGCGGGCGTTCGTGGATCGCCGGAACCCGGAGTTCCGGGGGCGCTGATTTCTGGCCACTGCACGAGGCTTCTCACCTGACGCTCCGTCAGGTTCAATGGAAGGGTGATGGGACACGCAGGGGCGGCCTCCGCCGCCGTCCGTTATCTCAGGGCTCCCGGTGCGGGGCCCGTCGAGGCGCTGCCGCAGCCGGAGCTGCGGTGTGTCCGGGAGGACGAGCGGGCGCCGGTGGACCAGGCCGAGTTCCGGCGGGTGCTGGGCAACTTCGCGACCGGCGTCACGGTGATCACGGCGCCGCCCGCCGAGGGCGGACAGGGCCCCGCCGGCTTCGCCTGCCAGTCCTTCTCCTCCCTCTCGCTCGATCCGCCGCTCGTCTGCTTCCTGGTGGGGCGTACGTCCACGACCTGGCCGCGCATCGCCCGCGCCGGCGTCTTCTGCGTCAACGTGCTCACCGCGGAGCAGGCCGAGCTGTGCCGCGCCTTCGCGGTCAGCGGCGCCGACAAGTTCGCGGGCGTGCCGTACGACGCCGCCCCCGTCTCCGGCGCCCCGCGCCTGACCGGCGCCACCGCGTGGATCGACTGCACGATCCACGCGGTGCACACCGGCGGTGACCACCTCATCGTCGTGGGCCGGGTGAAGGCCCTGGGCGCGGACGGGGCGGGCGAGCCGCTGCTCTTCCACCGGGGGCGGTTCACACGGCCAGTGCGGGAGCCGCGGCCGTCGGGGTCCGCCTGATCACCAGGGCCATCAGCGCCGCCGCCGCGCACAGGGCGCCGGAGGCGTACCAGACCGTGTCGTAGCTGCCGAAGGCGTCGCGGGCGACGCCGCCGAGGAAGGCGACGAGGGCCGCGCCGACCTGGTGGGAGGCGAGCACCCAGCCGAAGACGATCGCGCTGTCCTCGCCGTACTGTTCCCGGCACAGGGCCAGGGTGGGCGGGACGGTGGCCACCCAGTCGAGGCCGTAGAAGACGATGAAGAAGATCATCGGGGGGTGGACCGCCGGGCCCAGCAGCATGGGCAGGAACAGCAGCGAGATGCCGCGCAGGGCGTAGTAGACGGCCAGCAGGCGGCGCGGTTCGAAGCGGTCGGTGAACCAGCCGGAGGCGATCGTGCCGACCACGTCGAACACGCCGATGACCGCGAGCAGCGAGGCCGCCGTCGTGACCGGCATGCCGTGGTCGTGCTCGGCGGGCACGAAGTGGGTCTGGATCAGGCCGTTGGTGGAGGCGCCGCAGATCGCGAAGGTGCCGGCGAGCAGCCAGAAGGGGCCGGTGCGGACCGCGGAGGACAGGACACCGAGCGTACGCCGGGCGGCGCCGGTGACCGGGGGCGGCTTCGGTATGAACTCCTGGGCGCCGTACGGCTTCAGGCCGACATCGGCAGGGTGGTCGCGCAGCAGGAGCCAGACGAACGGGACGACGGCGAGCGCGGCCAGGGCGACCGTCACGGCGGCCGGGCGCCAGTCGTGCTTCTCCACCATCCAGGACAGCAGCGGCAGGAAGATCAGCTGGCCGGAGGCGGAGGCGGCGGTCAGGATGCCGCTGACCAGGCCGCGCCGCTCGGTGAACCAGCGGTTCGTGACCGTCGCGGCGAAGGCCAGCGCCATGGAGCCGGAGCCGAGGCCGACGAACAGGCCCCAGCACAGCATCAGCTGCCAGGCCGCCGTCATCCAGACGGTCAGCCCGGAGCCGAGCGCGATCACGGTCAGCGCGACGGCGACCACCCGGCGGATGCCGAAGCGGTCCATCAGGGCGGCGGCGAAGGGGGCGGTGAGCCCGTAGAGCGCGAGGTTGACGGAGACGGCCGCGCCGATCGTGCCGCGCGACCAGCCGAACTCCTGGTGCAACGGGTCGATGAGCAGGCCGGGCAGGGAGCGGAAGGCCGCCGCGCCGAGGATCGTGACGAACGTGACGGCGGCGACGAACCACGCACGGTGCACACGGCTGCGCCGGGCGGGCGGGGCCTGGACGGGGGCTGCGGCTGGGCTTGTCTGAGTCACGTCATAGAGCTTCCGGGACCCGGCCCCGCGCAACGAGTGGCCCGAGGGACAGCATTCGCTAGGATCTGGCCATGACTGAGGATCGGGCCATGCCGCAGGATCGGGCCACGACTGCCGGCCAGGTTTTCCGCCCGCACCGGATCGTCGTCCTCGCGCTGGACGGCCTGCTCCCCTTCGAACTGGGCATCCCGCACCGGATCTTCGGGCGCCCCAAGGACCCGGAGGGGCGGCACCTGTACGAGGTCGTCACCTGCTCGGTCCGGCCGCCGGGCCCCGTCGAGACGGACGCCGACTTCGCGATCGACGTCCCGCACGGCCCGGAGGCCCTGGCCACCGCCGACACGGTGATCGTCCCGGCCTCGTACGAACTCGGCCCGCTGTACGACGAGGGCCGGCTCACCGACGAGCTGGCCGCCGCGCTCGCCCACATCCGCCCCGGCACCCGGCTCGCCTCCATCTGCACCGGGGTGTACGTCCTCGCCGCCGCCGGTCACCTCGACGGCCGCCCGGCGACCACGCACTGGTCCGACGCCGAGCGCTTCCAGCGGATGTTCCCGAAGATCCAGGTCGACGCGGACGTGCTGTTCATCGACGACGGGGACGTGCTGACCTCGGCCGGGGTGGCCGCCGGGATCGACCTGTGCCTGCACATCGTGCGCCGCGACTTCGGCACCGCCGTCGCCAACGACGTGGCCCGGCGCACCGTCGTACCGCCCCACCGCGCCGGCGGCCAGGCCCAGTTCATCCAGCGCCCGGTCCCGGACCCGCAGGTGGCCACGACCACGGCGGCCCGCGCCTGGGCCCTGGGCCGCCTCCACGAGCCGATCCAGCTGCGCGACATGGCCGAGCAGGAGGCCATGTCGGTGCGCACCTTCACCCGCCGCTTCCGCGAGGAGGTCGGCATCAGCCCCGGCCAGTGGCTCACCCAGCAGCGCGTCGAACGCGCCCGCCACCTCCTGGAGTCCACGGACCTGTCCGTGGACCAGGTGGCCCGTGACGCGGGCTTCGGCACGGCCCAGTCGATGCGGCAGCACTTGCAGCAGGCACTGGGGGTGACACCTACGGCGTACCGGCGGACGTTCCGGACGGGGGTGGGCGGGGCGCCCTAGCCGGCCGTCGAGGTCGGGGTCGCGGTCGCGGAGGTACGGCAATCCGTGGGCGGATGGGCTTCCGGCCTGCGGCCTGCCCGGTGTCTCTCCCCCCACCAGCCGACCCCGGCCAGCGTCAGCGTCACGCCCACCCCCGCCAGCATCGCCGTCGACGGTGTCGTCACGCCCAGCAAGGCCCCCGCCAGGGAGCCGGTGGCCGCGTATCCGGCGCCCACGGCCGCGTACATGACCGAGTAGCCGGCGGCCAGCGCGTCCGGGGGCAGGGACTCGCGCAGGGACAGGTTGCGGGTGAGCATCGCGCACGACTGGAGCACACCCGCCACGGCGAGTCCGGCTCCGATGCCGACGGCGCCCGGTATCAGCGCGACCCCCGTCACGGCCGCCGACATCCCGCACAGCAGCAGCACGCTGCGCGTGGCCAGGGAGCCCGGCCAGGACCGCAGCCCGTACCCGAACGCGCCCAGCATCGAGGCCACCGACATGCCCAACAGCAGCGGGCCCGCCCAGCCGACGCCGATGCCGCGCTGTTCCAGCAGAGCGGGCAGGACCAGTTCGGCGAGGGCCAGCAGGGACAGGCCGGCGGCGCCGGTGATGTACGCCGGCCACGCTCCCGCCAGCACCCGCAGCCGTGAGCCGCCCGCGCCCCGCTCGGCCGCCTCCCGCTCCTCCGCCTGCCAGCCCTCCGGCAGCAGCCACAGTCCCGCCACCGACGACCCCATCAGCGCCGCCGCGAGCAGCAGCGGGAGCCCCGGGGCGACGCCCAGCGCGAGGCCCGTGACCGTGGCCGGGGCCACCGCCCAGATGCCGAAGGTCAGCATCGACTCGACGGACAGGGCCTGCGCGACCGCGTGCCCGGGGACCAGCGAGGTGAGCAGGGCGCGCAGGGCGCCCGAGGCCGCCGCGGGTGCGGCACCGGCGAGGAACGCGAACGCCCCGAGTATCACCGGATGCGCCCCGGGCAGTGCCCCGAGGCCCGCGAAGCCGACGGTACCGGCGGCGAGCCCGGCCGCCAGGTGCGGGCGGGCCCGGCGGGCGTCCAGGCGCATGCCGAGGACCGGAGCGCCGACGATCTCGCCGATGACGTAGACCGCGGCCAGGGCGGCGCCCAGGGAGTAGCCACCCGGCCGGTCCCGGACCAGGAAGACCAGCGCGAGCGGGGTCATGGCCACCGGCATGCGGGCGCCGACGGCCACACAGGCCCAGGTCAGCACCCGCTTGGAGGCGACTTCGCGATAACTCATGCGTCGACGGTAGGCGGCTGCACCGACACCCGGCTCCGCAATTTCCCCGCCCTGTGGATAACTCCGGGAGTGTGGACAGCTCCCGGCCCTCAGAACGTGAGCACCGCCCGTGCCACCCGCCCCGCCTCCGCGTCCGCCCGGGCCTTCTCGAAGTCCTCCACCGGATAGGTCGCCGTCACCAACTCGTCGAGCAGCAGCCGCCCCTGCCGGTACAGCTCGGCGTAGAGCGCGATGTCGCGCTGGGGGCGCGAGGAGCCGTAGCGGCAGCCCAGGATGGACTTGTCCAGGAACATGGAAGAGACGCGGAAGGACGCCTCGGCCGTCGCCGGGGGCACCCCGAGCAGGACGGCCTGCCCGTGCCGGTCGAGCAGGTCGATCGCCCCGCGGATCAGCTCCACCCTGCCGACGCACTCGAAGACATGGTCGGCACCCGTCGGCAGCAGCTCCCGCACGCCCTCCGTCGAGGTCAGGAAGTCCGTCGCGCCGAAGCGCCGCGCCACCGCCTCCTTCGCGGGGTTCGCGTCCACGGCCACGATCCGCAGCGCACCCGCGAGCCGCGCGCCCTGCAGCACGTTCAGGCCGATCCCGCCCGTGCCGATGACGACGACACTGTCCCCGCGGTCCACCCGCGCCCGGTTCAGGACCGCGCCCAGACCCGTGAGCACCCCGCAGCCGATCAGGGCGGCCGAGGTCAGCGGGATGTCCTGCGGGATTCGCACCGCCTGGACGGCCTTGACGATCGTGCGTTCCGCGAAGGCCGAGTTGGAGGCGAACTGGTGGACCGGCCGCTCGCCCCGCGTGAACGGCTTCCCGGGGCGTCCGATCGCCTGCCGGCACATCGTCGGGCGCCCCCGGTCGCACTCCGCGCACGTGCCGCAGTTGGCTAGCGTGGACAGGGCCACATGGTCGCCGGGAGAAACATGAGTGACCCCCACGCCCACCGCCTCCACCACCCCGGCCCCCTCATGCCCCAGCACCACCGGTACCGGGAAGGGGATGGTGCCGTCCACCACCGACAGGTCGCTGTGGCACAGCCCGGCCGCCTTGATCCCGACCAGCACCTCGCCGGGCCCCGGCTCCCGTACCGCCAGGTCGTCCACCACCTGGACCTGCTTGCCGTCGAACACCACGCCACGCATCACCCGACCCCCTTCGGCTCTCTCGGCAGACCGAGCATGCGCTCGGCGATGATCGTGCGCTGAACCTGGTCCGAGCCGCCGTAGATGGTGTCGGCCCGGGAGAACAGGAACAGCCGCTGGGCCGCGTCCAGCTCGTACGGCGCCGAAGCCGACCAGTCCACGGGCCCCACGCCCGCCGCCGCGCCCCGCACCTCGACCGCCAACTCCCCCAGCCGCTGATGCCAGTTGGCCCACAACAACTTGGCCGCGCTGGGCGCACCCGCGTCCCCCGAGCCACCGAGGGTGCGCAGCGCGTGCCAGCGCATGGTGCGCAGCTCGGCCCACTGCCGCACGAGCCGCCGCCGTACCACGGGATCGGAGACCGCGCCCGACTTCATGGACGCCTCGACGACCTGCGCCAACTCCTCGGCGAACCCGATCTGTTGCGCCAGCGTGGACACCCCGCGCTCGAAACCGAGCAGACTCATCGCGACCCGCCAGCCCTGCCCCTCTGCCCCGACGACATGCTCCGCGTGCGCCCCGTCGAAGAAGACCTCGTTGAAGTCGCTGTCGCCGGTCAACTGCCGGATGGGCCGCACCTCGATCCGGCCCGGCTGGTCCATGGGGACGAGCAGGAAGCTCAGTCCGTGGTGGCGACGGGAGTCCGGATCGGTACGGGCCAGCACGAAGCACCAGTCGGCCTCATGAGCGAGCGAGGTCCAGATCTTCTGCCCGCTGACCCGGTACGACGCCCCCGCACGCACCGCCGAGGTCCGCACCCCGGCCAGATCCGATCCCGCACCGGGCTCGCTGTACCCCTGGCACCACAGCTCCTCACCGGCAGCGATCGGCGGCAGAAACCGCTCCTTCTGCTCGGCCGTGCCATGGGCGAGGAGGGTAGGTGCGAGCAGATTCTCCCCGATGTGCCCGGAGCGCGGGGGTGCGGGAGACCGGGCGTACTCCTCGGCCCAGGCGACCTGCCGAGTGAGCGAGGCAGTCCGGTTCCCGTACCCGGCTTCCGGCCAGCCCAGCCCGATCCAGCCGGCGGCACCGAGGGCACGTTCCCAAGTCCGCCGATCCGTCGCGGGATTGGCGTGAGCGCCCAACCACGAACGGACTTCGGCCCGGAACGCCTCGTCCTCGGCAGTGAATTCAAAGTCCACAGGGCCTCCTCAAAGCACCGGTGGCAGCCAACCCCTCGAGCTGTCAGGCGTTGGGCCGAGTCCCATCACGCGCGGCCTTTTCCATCGCCGCCAACTGCGCCAGCATCGGCATCGGATCCACCCCCACCGACCCCGGCAGAAACTCCGCGATCGTCTCCGGCGTCCACCCGCCGGACGCGTAAGCCGCGCGAAGTTCCCTCGGCTGCGCCCAGACCGCGATCTTCGGTCCGGCCACGGTGTACACCTGCCCCGTGATCCCCTGCTCCTTCGCCTGGTCCGACAGCAGGTAGACGACGAGCGCGGCCACGTCCTCCGGCTCCCCGATCTCCGCCAGCGACATGGGAACGTTCGCCGACATCCGCGTACGGGCCACGGGTGCGACGGCATTCGCGGTCACCCCGTACTTGTGCAGGCCGAGCGCGGCACTTCGCACGAGCGAGATGATCCCGCCCTTCGCGGCGCTGTAGTTGGCCTGGGAAACGGACCCCTGGTGATTGCCGCTGGTGAACCCGATCAGGGTTCCCGCCCCCTGCTTGCGCATCACGGCCGAGGCGGCCCGGAAGACGGTGAACGTGCCCTTGAGGTGGGTGGCGACCACCGGGTCCCACTCCTCCTCGGTCATGTTGAAGAGCATGCGTTCGCGCAGGATCCCGGCCACGCAGACGACCCCGTCGAGACGGCCGTACGCCGCAAGCGCGGTGTCTACGACCCGCTGTCCGCCGGCCATCGTGGAGATGTCGTCGGCGACCGCGACCGCCTCGCCGCCCGCCGCCTCGATCTCCTTGACGACGGCCTCCGCGACCTCGCTGGTGGGCGAGGCGCCGTCCATGGCGACGCCGTAGTCGTTGACGACGACCTTCGCCCCCTCGGCGGCAGCCGCTCGGGCGACCGCGCGTCCGATGCCCCGGCCGGCGCCCGTCACGGCGACCACCCTGCCTGCCAAGAAGTTCCCCACGCCCGGCCCCTTCCCGCGGTTTCTGACGGACCGTTAGATTTTATGGCGCGTCGGATGTGCGGACACAAGCCCCGGGGAGGCACGGATGTCACTGCCCGTCGAGTTCCACGACATCGCCAAGCGCGTCAGCAACTGGGGGCGTTGGGGCGCGGACGACGAGATCGGCACCCTGAACCTGATCACCGACGAGGTCGTACGGGAGGCCGCCGCCTGCGTCCGCACGGGCCGCCGCGTCCCCCTCGCCCTCCCGCTCCAGCAGGACGGGGTGCAGACCGGGATGATCCCGGGGCGGGTCAACCCGCTGCACGCGATGGTGCAGATCAACCAGGAGCTGTTCGGGCCGGGCACGGTGGCGTGCAGCGACGACGCGGTGACCATGGGGCTGCAGGCGGGCACCCACTGGGACGCGCTGACCCATGTCTCGCACTCGGGGAAGCTGTACAACGGCCGCCCGGCGCACACCGTGAGCGCGCACGGCGGCGCCGAGTTCAGCGGGATCGACAAGGCACGGCACCTCGTCTCGCGCGGGGTGCTGCTGGACGTGGCACGCGCGCGGGGCTTGGACCGGCTGGCGGGGGGTCACGCGGTCACGCCGGAGGACCTGGAGGCGGCCGAGGAGTTCGGCGGCGTCCACGTCCGCGCCGGCGACATCGTGCTCGTACGCACCGGGCAGGTGCAGGTGTATCTGGCCGGGGACAAGCACGGGTACGGCTATCCGTCGCCGGGACTCTCGGTGCGCTGCCCGGAGTGGTTCCACGCGCGCGACGTGGCGGCGGTCGCGAACGACACGCTCACGTTTGAGATATTTCCGCCCGAGATCGAGAATCTGTGGCTGCCCGTGCACGCGCTGCACCTGGTGGAGATGGGAATGCTCCAGGGACAGAACTGGAATCTCGAAGAGTTGTCCACAGCCTGTGGACAAGAGGAGCGGTACGCGTTCCTGCTGTCGGCGATGCCCGAGCCGTTCGTCGGCGCGACCGGCACCCCCGTGGCACCAGTGGCGATCCTCTGAGCCCGGGCCGGTTGGTCCGGTTGGCGGCGCGCCCCCCTTGCCGGTTCCCTCGCGCCGCCGCCCGGTCGCGACCCACCCTCGACAAGGGCTGCCGTGACCGCGCCCTCGCCGTCCCCTCACGGCGAATCGTTGCCCATAAGCGTGTTCATACGGTCACAAGACGTCAACACCGGTACGGCGATTTATCACTTATGCCCCGCGTACGGCGACCGCGCACGGGTGCACCACGGGCGCACCACCGCACTCCGGAACTACACGGCTTCGAACGCGAGATCCTCGTACGCGGACAGTCCGCCCCCGTACGCCACCGCTGCGCCCTCCCTGGGCTGCGAACAGCGGTCCAGCTCGCACCAGATGCTCTTTCCGGCGCCCTCGGGGCTCCAGCCCCAGCGGTCGGCGAGGCAGTCGACCAGCGCCAGGCCCCGACCCCCGGTGGCGTCACCGCCGGCGCAGCGCGGGACGGGCGCGCGGGTGCTGCTGTCGGCCACCTCCAGACGCACGGTGGCCGCGGGAGTCGAGGAGGCCTCGGGGATCGAGGAGGTCGCGGGGGCCGCGGGGGCCGACTCCGCCCCCACGCCCGGCAGAAGGAGCCGTAGCACCGCCGGGCGGCCGGTGTGCACCACGGCGTTGGTCACCAGCTCGGAGACGAGCAGGATCAGGGTCTCGGCCAGCGGCTCGTCGGCCGCCACGCCCAACCCGGCGAGCCGGGCGCGGGCCCATCTTCTCGCCCGTCCCACCTCCGTGGGGTCGGGCCGGATCTCCAGCTGCACTTCAAGCACCTGCACCGCTCACACCATCCGAACCGGCGGATACATGACGCCACGCCGCCCGAACGCCACCGCGGCCTGCGCGGCGACGATCACGGCGAGGCCCACGATCGTAGCCATTTTCTGCATGGCCAGGACAACGGCCAGAGCAAGGGTCACGGAACGTGATTCCCTTATGAGACAGCATGGTTGACGTACAGTCACGCCAACAAGCGCTTCGGGCATATTCCAGCGCGAAGGAGTACGCCTGAGGCATACTGTGCGACGCTTGTGCCGGGGAGTCGAACAGGCACCACCGGTACGGCTCGCGCTCGGAACCACTCGCATCTCACACAAGGTACCGGAGGGGGCACCCGACTCCGGGCCGTGACGAGTCGCGCGTAGGACACAACCCGATATCGACGCTCCGTCATCGGCGCAGCAGCTCTGCGGCGAGGACCTCCTCACTCTCCGTAGCGCCGCCGCCGCGTTCGGCCCGCACCCAGGCCCGCTTCAGATGCAGATGCACGTCCGCCTCCCAGGTGAAACCCATGCCGCCGTGCACCTGGAGGCAGTCGCGGGCGCCGCGTACGGCGGCTTCGTCGGCGAGGAGCCGGGCGGCGGCGATGTCGGCGGGGTCGGCGGTCACGGCCGCCGCGTAGACGGCCGCGCGGGCCGTCTCGGCCCGCACCAGCAGGTCGGCGCACAGGTGTTTGACGGCCTGGAAGGCCCCGATCGGCTGCCCGAACTGCTCGCGGGTCCGGGCGTGTTGCACGGCCAGCTCGCACACCCGCTCGGCAGTACCGAGCTGCTCGGCGGCGGTCAGGAGCACGGCCACCGGTTCCATCCGCTCAGTCGCCCTCGCACCCGGCACCCGGTGCAGAGGCGTCAGCGGGTCGACCGAGCGCAGCGGTAAGGCCCCGGAGGCGTCCCCGCGTACGACGTCCGCCGCGTCCAGCCACTCCACCAGCGTTCCGTCGACGGCCGCCACGACCGTCTCCCCCTCGGCCGCGCCGGGCACCACCCCGGCCGCGAGGTGCGTGGCCACGAGCGGCCCCGGCACCAGCGCCCGCCCCGCCTCCTCGAAGACCAACACCGCCTCGGCCAGACCCAGTCCGACCCCGCCTTCGGCCTCCGGCAGTCGCAGAGCGAAGAACCCGGCGTCCCCGAGCGCCCGCCACAGCCCCCGGCCGAGGGAGGCCGGGCCGCCCTCGACGGCAGCGCGCAGTGCCTCGCGGGGAAAGCGCCGGTCCAGCAGCTCCCGCATCCCGTCCCGCAACGCCCCTTGCTCCTCGGTCAGTTGGAAACGCACACTCATCTCCCCTTGGGCAGGCCGAGGATGCGCTCGGCCACGATGTTGCGCTGGATCTGCGAGGTGCCGGCGGCGATGGTGTAGGAGAGGGAGGTGAGCCGGTCGAGGGTCCAGGGCACGGCCAGGTCGAGCGAGCCGGGCCCGAGTACCTCGGCGGCACTGTCGTACAGCTCCTGACGGGCGTGCGAATAGCGGAGCTTGAAGACCGAGCCGCCGACACCCGGGACCCCACCGCTCGCCTCCGCCTCGCTCACGTTCCACTGGGTGAGCCGCCACAGCGCGCGGAACTCGGCGTTGAGCCGCCCGAGCCGCCTGCGCAGCACGGGGTCGTCCCAGCGGCCGTTCTCCCGGGCCGTACGGGCGAGTTCGGCCAGCACCCGGCGGCAGGCGACGACCTCGCCGACGAACGCCGTGCCGCGCTCGAAGGAGAGCGTCACCATGGTCACGCGCCAGCCGTCGTTCTCCGCCCCCACCCGGTTGGCCGCCGGCACCCGCACCTCGTCCAGGAACACCTCGGCGAACTCCGCCGACCCGGCGAGCGTGCGCAGCGGCCGTACGGTGATGCCCTCGGCGTCCATGGGCATGGCCAGCCAGGTGACACCCCGGTGCTTGGGCGCGTGCGGATCGGTGCGGACCAGCAGCTCGCACCAGTCGGCGACCTCGGCGTGCGAGGTCCAGATCTTGGAGCCGCTGACCACGTAGTCGTCGCCGTCGCGCCACGCGCGCGTGCGCAGCGCGGCGAGGTCGGACCCGGCGCCCGGTTCGCTGAACCCCTGGCACCACACCTCGTCCCCGCGCAGGATCGGCGGCAGCCAGCGGGCCCGCTGCGCAGCCGTCCCCTCGGCGGCGATGGTCGGCCCGGCGTGCAGCAGCCCGACGAAGTTCGCCCCCACATAGGGCGCCCCGGCCTTCTCCGTCTCCTCCAGGAAGATCAGCCGGAGGGTGGGGGAAGCGTCCCAGTGGACGTCGGCGTACCCGGCGTCGTACAGCATCTTCTGCCAGCCGAGGTCGTAGGCGCGGCGGCCCGGCCAGTCGTCCGGGGACGGCTTCGGGGGCAGGGCGGGCAGCGCTTTGGCGAGCCAGTCGCGCAGCCGGACCCGGAACTCCTCTTCCTCCGCCGTGTACGAGAGGTCCATTACCGGTCGAAGTCCAGGCCGAGCATGCGGATGGCGTTGCCCCGCATCAGCTTGTAGACGGTCTCGTCGTCCAGGCCCTTCACATGGTCGAGGGCGACCTCCTTGGTGTGCGGGAAGGTCGAGTCGACGTGCGGGTAGTCGGTCTCGAAGGTGGCGTTGTCGCGGCCGACGACGTCCAGGGAGGCCACCCCGTGCTTGTCGCGGAAGAAGCAGCAGAAGATCTGCCGGTAGTAGTACGTCGACGGCGGCTCCGGGATCAGGTCGCGGACCCCTCCCCACGCCCGGTGCTCCTCCCACACGTCGTCGGCGCGCTCCAGGGCGTACGGGATCCAGCCCATCTGCCCTTCGGAGTACGCGAGTTTGAGGGTCGGGAAGCGCACCAGGACCCCGCTGAAGAGGTAGTCCATCATCGAGGCCATGGCGTTGTTGAAGCTGAGCGACGCCTGGACGGCGGGCGGGGCGTCCGGGGAGGCGGCGGGCATCTGGGAGCTGCTGCCGATGTGCATGTTGACGACGGTCCCCGTCTCCTGGCACACGGCGAAGAACGGGTCCCAGTACCCGGAGTGGATGGACGGCAGCCCGAGGTAGGTGGGGATCTCGGAGAAGGTGACGGCCCGCACCCCGCGCGCGGCGTTCCGCCGGATCTCGGCGACGGCCAGCTCGACGTCCCACAGCGGGATGAGGCAGAGCGGGATGAGCCGCCCTCCGCTGTCCCCGCACCACTCCTCCACCATCCAGTCGTTGTAGGCGCGCACGCACGCGAGCGCGACGTCCTTGTCGTGCGCCTCGGCAAAGGTCTGCCCGCAGAAGCGCGGGAAGGTCGGGAAGCAGAGCGAGGCCTCCACATGATTGAGATCCATGTCCTTGAGCCGCTCGACGGGATCCCAGCACCCGCGCCGCATCTGCTCCCGGGTGATCCCCTCCAGGGTCATCTCGTCCCGGTCGAAGCCGACGGCGGCGATGTTGCGCTTGTACGGGAACTTCAGGTCCTCGTAGATCCACCAGTCCGTCGGCTGGCCCTCCGGATCCATGGTGATCTGGTACTTCCCGCCGACGTAGGCCAGCTCCCCGATCCCGGCGGTCAGCGGTTTGGGCCCCCGGTCCCGGTACTTCGCCGGCAGCCAGGTCTCGAAGAGGTGTGCGGGCTCGATCACGTGGTCGTCGACGCTGATGATGCGGGGCAGTTCGGTCATGGTTTCCCCTCCGTGTTCCCCTCCGTCGGACAATACTTATCTGATGACCCGTCAGATAGCATGTCACCTGACGAGTCGTCAGCCAAGCAGGGGGCATACGTGAACGAGACCCCGCACTCCCTGAGTTCCTCCCGCACGCTGTGGGACCTGGTCGTACGCCGCGCCGGCCTCACCCCCGACCGCCCCGTCCTCCTGCAGGGCGAGCGCCGGCTGACCTTCGGCGAACTGCGCGAGCGGTCCGAGCGGGTCGCGGCGGGCCTGTACGACATGGGCGTCCGTCCCGGCACGGTGGTGGCCTGGCAGCTGCCCACCCGCATCGAGACGGCCCTGCTCTCCTTCGCCCTGGCCCGCCTGGGCGCCGTACAGTCCCCGGTCATCCCCTTCTACCGGGACCGCGAGGTCGGCTTCGCGCTGCGCGAGTCCAAGGCCGAGTTCTTCGCCGTACCGGGCGTGTGGCGCGGCCACGACCACACGGAGATGGCCCGGCGGCTGGGCGCGAAGGGGGTCTTCGAGGCGTACGACAGCCTCCCCGACGGCGACCCGTCCGCCCTTCCCGCTCCCCCCGCCGAGGGCACCTCGGTGCGCTGGATCTACTGGACCTCGGGGACGACCTCCGACCCCAAGGGCGTCCTGCACACGGACCGTTCCCTGATCGCGGGCGGCTCCTGCCTGGCGCACGCCCTGCGCCTGACCCCCGACGACGTCGGCTCCATGGCCTTCCCCTACGCCCACATAGCGGGCCCCGACTACACGGTGATGCTCCTGCTCTACGGCTTCCCGGCCGTGATGTTCGAGCACTTCGCGCTGCCGGACGCGCTGGCGGAGTACCGGCGGCACGGGGTGACGGTGGCGGGCGGCTCCACGGCCTTCTACTCGATGTTCCTGGCCGAGCAGCGCAAGCAGCCGGGCGAGAAGGTGATCCCCACCCTGCGCCTCCTCGCCGGCGGGGGCGCGCCCAAGCCGCCCGAGGTCTATCACTGCGTGGTCCGCGAGATGAGGGTTCAGCTCACCCACGGATATGGCATGACAGAGGTGCCGATGATCACCATGGGCGACCCGGAGGACACCCCCGAAAACCTCGCGACGACCGAGGGCCGCCCCCCTCAGGGCATGGAGATCCGCGTCGTCGAAGGCGAGGTACGGCTCCGCGGCGAGGCCGTCTGCCAGGGCTACCTGAACCCCCGTCAGACGGCCGCGGCCTTCGACGAGGACGGCTTCCTGCGCACCGGCGACCTCGGCCGGGTGACCGACTCGGGCCACCTGATCCTCACCGGCCGCCTCAAGGACGTGATCATCCGCAAGGGGGAGAACATCTCCGCGAAGGAGATCGAGGACCTGCTCGCCGCGCATCCGGCGGTGGCGGACGTGGCGGTGATCGGCCTGCCGGACGCGGAGAGAGGGGAGCTGGTCTGCGCGGTGGTGGAACAGCCGCCGGGCGCCGATGAGTTGACGCTGCCGGAGGCCGTCTCCTACCTCCGCGCGGAAGGGCTGTCCGTTCACAAGCTCCCGGAACGCCTGGAGGTGGTGGACGCCCTGCCGCGCAACGACACCCTGCGGAAGGTGCTCAAGTACAAGCTGCGGGAGCGCTTTTCGGGGCCTGCCCCTTCTATTCGGAGACCGTGAAGTACCGCGCGAACGCCGGGACGATGTCTGACTCGCCGATCCTGCCGTCGCCGTCGGTGTCGAGTGCCGCGGCGACCATGCGGGCGGTCTGCTCGGGGACATGGAGGACGCGGAGGACGCGGGCCGTGTCGTCGACCGTGGGGTGGCCGCCGGCGTCGGGGTCCGCCACCGCCAGGGCCGCGTGGAGGAAGGGGCGGGCGATCTCGGCGAAGCGCTCGGGGTTGTCGCGCAGGCGCTTGACCGCGCCGGAGACGAACTCCTGGCGGGTGATGCGCTGATCACCGTCCCGGTCCGCGATCCCCGCCATGCCCTGCCAGAACGCCTCCGCACCGGCGTACAGCGCCTGCCCCTTGTCGGACCGGGCTGTCACGGCGAACTCGGCGAGCAGCGCCTTGGCCGCCGCATTGAAGTCCTCGCGGTCGATCCAGCCGTTGCCGTCCTGGTCGAAGGTGGCGAACCGGGCTGCGATCCTGCGCTCGTACTCGGTGCTGACCATGTCTGTTCGGGCCGCCTTACGTGTGCGTGGGTACACCTGGCACGGAGCGTACGACGGAGAGGGCGGGCGAATGGCGGGAAAACCGCGCTTGTGCCAAGACCGGGGGAATTCTGCGACAACTGTGTGGTCGTGTCGCAAGGACAGCGGGTGTCCGGCGGTCAGGCCGAGAGTGGACCCGCCTCGTCCGTCGCCTCGTCCGCCGTCGCGGACTCGACGTCGGCGCGGACGTCGAACAGGCGGCGCACGCCGAGCGCGCCGAGCACCCGGTTGACGTGCGAGCCGTCGTCCGCGCCCCGGTCCGGCAGGATCAGCCGCAGCCGCCCCTGGCAGGAGCGGATCAGTCTGCGGGCTGCGACGAGGACGCCGACCCCGCTGGAGTCGCAGAAGAAGACCTCCGAGAGATCCAGGACGAGGCTGTGGTGACCCTCGGCCACCACGTCGTGCACCCGTTGGCGCAGGACCGGCGACGTCATCAGGTCCAGCTCTCCCGACACCATGAGCACGGCCCAGTCGCCGTGTTCCCCGCCGGTCACCTTGAAAGCCACAGCCATGCCCCTCCGCTCGCCGGATGTCCGGAACCGCCCAGAAACGGAAGCAGTTCCTACGCTTCTTTCCGCGCGGCTGCCCAGCGGCCGTTCCCTGAAACGTAGGGCGACAAACCGGGGGCGATCGGCAAGGAACTTGTTCAAGTCACTATCGATCCGCTTCGATCAGTATTCGATCAGGCTTTGACCCCTGTCGCGTGAAGGATGTGTGAAGAGGGCACTATCACCTGCGGCGCAACAGGGGGCGCACATTGACACAAAGGGGCGTGCGCTGTCAGACGTGCCGACTACATTCGAGATGACGGTGCAGAGAGGCTGAACGGGCCGGACACGGGCGAGGGGAGGACCGCATGGCCGACAAGGACGTACCGCCCCGCTGGGACCGCAAGATGCAGCAGCGGCTCACCCGCGGTGAGGCCGCCGCCCTCGGCGAGCTGTACGACCGGTACGCCTCTCTCGTGCACAGCCTCGCCCACCGCGTCCTCGGCGACGAGCAGGGCGCCGACAGCGTCACCCGCGAGGTCTTCGCGCACCTCTGGGAACACCCCGAGACCTACAACGCCAAGCAGGGCCCGCTGCGCTCCTGGATCGCCGACGTGACCCACCGGCTGGCCGTGCAGCGGCTGCGCGACAGCGAGACCGCCGCGCTGCCCGTGAGCGGGAGCGGGGCCGACGGCGATCGGGAGAGCGCCGCGCGGGAGCTGGAGGGCAAGGTGCGCCGCGCCTCGGTCGCCGCCCGCGCCGACTACATCGTCCACTCCATGCCCGCCCCGCTGCGCGCCGCCCTGGAGCTGGCCTACTTCCAGCGCCGCGACTACCGCCAGACCGCCGTCGACCTCGGCGTCACCGAGGACGAGGCCCGCCGCCGGCTCCGCCTCGGCCTGCAACTGCTGTCCACCGCCCACGACGCGGGGGCACCTCCGGGGTTCGGGGGTGCGGTGTGAGCGTGTCCGAGGAGTCCGGCGGTGCCGAGCCGCACCGGCCGGCGCGCATCCCGCTGCCCCGCGCCTCCGTCGAGGACAGCGGGCTGCCGCTGCCCGACCTCGCCGACCTGGGGGAACCCGCGCCCGTGCCGCTCGACCTGTCGCACGACGTCCTGAAGTCGCTCCTCGGCGCCTGGGCGCTGGCCGCCTGCTCCGCCGCCGAGACCGCGGCCGTCGAGGAGCACCTCGGCACCTGCGGAGCCTGCGCGGAGGAGGCGCTGCGGCTGCGCGCGGCGGTCGGCCTGCTGCACCAGCCGGAGAGCCTCGACCTGGATCCGGCGCTGCGCAACCGCGTCCTGGAGAGCTGCCTGGACCGCCGGCCGCCGCGCATCCCGGTGCCCGCGTGGGCGGCGGCGTACGACTCCGAGACCGCGCGGCTGGACGCACTGCTGCAGGACTTCGGGGAGGCCGAGTGGCACGCGCCGGTGCGGCTGCGGTGGTTCGAGGCGGGCGCGGCGATGAGCCGTCGTACCACCGTGGCCGGGGTGATCGCGCACCTGCTGGCGGTGGACGGGCTGGTCGCGACGGCGCTCGGCCTGACCGACCCGCTGGCCGGGGTCCCGGAGGTCGCCGAAGCCGCCGAGGCCGCGGAGGCCGCGGAGCGGGGACCGCTGGGGCCCGCCGCGCGCACCGAGGCGTACTGGCGGGCCGGCCGCTTCCCGCCGACCCGGTCGGTGCGGGAGACCTGGCGGGAGCAGAGCCACGCCCTCGTGCGGACGGTGTCCTTCACCGGCGGCAGCACGGGCGGACTCACGGTGCCGTACGGCGACTTCACGCTGCCGCTGCACGACGCGATGCTGGACCGCGCCTTCGAGTGCTGGGCGCACGCGGAGGACATCGCGGAGGCGGTGGACTACCCGTACGAGCCGCCCGCACCGCGCCATCTGGGCAAGATGATCGACCTGGCGGCCGGCATGCTCCCGGCGGCGCTCGCCGAGCGGCGCCGGGCGGGGCTGTCCGCGCCCGGCCGGACCCCGCACCTGGTCCCGGCGGGCGCGCCGGGGCGCAGCCTGCGCCTGGAGATCGAGGGCGCGGCGGGCGGCCAGTGGCTGATCCCGCTGGACTCACCCGCCGCGGTGGGCTCCGCCGAGTTCGAGGTGGCCCATGTCGCCCTGGACGGCGCGGAGTTCTGCCGGCTGGCCGCGGGGCACGTCTCGCCGGAGGAGGCCGCGGCGGGGCAGGACGGGGACCGGGAGGCGATCAGGGAGGTGCTGGCCGCGGCGGCGTCCCTCAGCAGGATGTAGGCGCCGCCGAAGCCGGCCCAGGGGCTCAGGCGAACACGACCGTCCGGCGGCCGTTGAGCAGGATCCTGCGTTCCGCGTGCCACTTCACCGCCCGCGCCAGCGCCTGGCACTCCACGTCGCGGCCCACGGCGACCAGTTGGTCCGGGGTGGCGTCGTGGCCCACGCGCTCGACCTCCTGCTCGATGATCGGGCCCTCGTCCAGGTCGGCCGTCACATAGTGCGCCGTCGCGCCGATCAGCTTGACGCCCCTCGCGTGCGCCTGGTGGTACGGCTTGGCGCCCTTGAAGCTCGGCAGGAAGGAGTGGTGGATGTTGATGATCCGGCCGCTCAGCTCCTTGCACAGGTCGTCCGAGAGGACCTGCATGTAGCGGGCGAGGACGACCAGTTCGACGTCCTCCTCGCGCACCAGGTCCAGGAGCCGCGCCTCGGCCTCGGCCTTGGTGTCCTTCGTCACCGGGATGTGGTGGAAGGGGATGTTGTAGGAGCCCACCAGCTCGGCGAAGTCGGTGTGGTTCGACACCACTGCCGCGATCTCCACCGGGAGGGCGCCGATCCGGGCGCGGAACAGCAGGTCGTTCAGGCAGTGGCCGAACTTGCTGACCATCAGGACGATGCGCATCTTCTCGTCGGCCCGGTTGATCTGCCAGTCCATGCGGAAGGAGTCACCGATCGCCGCGAAGCTCGCCCGCAGCTTGTCCACCGTCAGCGGCGCCTCCGCCGAGAAGTGGACCCGCATGAAGAACAGACCCGTGTCGTGGTCGCCGAACTGCTGGCTGTCCTCGATGTTGCAGCCCGTCATGAACAGGTAGCTGGACACCGCGTGCACGATGCCCTTCTTGTCCGGGCAGGAGATCGTGAGGACGTACTGGTCGGCCGGGGCGGCGGCCGGGGCGGGCTGCTCGTTCATGCACCACAGGGTCTCACGCCTGACCCGCCCGAGCCGTTCCCGTCCGCCACGCGGACTTACGCCGACCTACGCGGGTCTGCGCGGACCTACGCGGGTCTAGGCGGACCGCGTGAGTATTCGCAGCACCTCGAGGCTCTGTGGCCGCGCTTCCGGATCGTCCCCGTCGCTCACCGCCATGCGCACATGGGCGTCCCGCGCGGCCCGCACCGCCTCCGGCCACCCCTGGTGGTCGAGGTAGGCGGCGACCGGCGCGTCCGGGCCGACCTGGTGCATGATCCGCAGCACCCGCAGCACGGCGGTGTCGACGAGCGCGGCCTCCTGGGAGTCCCGGAAGATCGTGCCGACGTATTTCTCCGCCGACCAGCTGTCCAGCCAGGTGTCCTCCACCAGCCGGTACACCGCGTCCGTGACGTCACCGAAGCCGTCGGCGCCGGCCAGCCAGACGTCCCGCTGGAACGCGGGGTCGGAGAGCATGTGCAGCGCGGAGCGCACGTTGCTGCGCCAGCGCCACCACGGCATGTCGTTCAGTGGCATGCCGCCCATGGTGGAGGAGCGACGGCCGCGACGGGAAGAGTTCTCCGAACCTTGCACGGTCATCGATCGTACGTTCCCCGTCCCACCAGCCTCACCTGCCCCTGCAATTCACCTGGATGTCACCTTCTGTTGCCCAAGGGTCACTCCCGGGTTAGTGGTGTGAGGGAATCGTGCGTGTTCATGACCGGCAGGCGACGCACCCGCAGCACCTTCTTCCCCGCTCTCCCTCGGACCACCCGCAAAACCGCTCTGTCCGTGAGCGCGGTGGCCCTGTCTGCGTCGCTCGCCGCCGGATGCGGGGTCATCCCCGGTGCCACGGGGGGCTCCGGGGATGACCCGATCAAGGTGATGACCTGGGCTCCCCACGAAACCGACGCGACCAACAAGCCGGGCATGCCCAAGATGGCCCGCGCCTACGCGAAGTGGATCAACTCGCACGGCGGCATCCACGGCCGCAAGCTCCAGGTCCTGACCTGCAACGACCACAACGACAGCGTGGGCGCCTCGAAGTGCGCCCGGTGGGCGGCCGACGAGAACGTGGTCGCCGTCGTCGGCTCCTACAGCCAGTTCGGCGACTCCTTCCTCGCCCCGCTGGAGAGCGCCGGCATCCCCTACATCGGCGGCTACGGCGTCACCAAGGACGAGTTCACCGGCAGCATGTCGTATCCGGTCAACGGCGGCCAGCCCGTCCTGCTGGCCGGTCTCGGCAGGGCCCTCGCCGCCACCTGCGGCCCGGTCGCCCTGGTCCGCCCCGACAGCATCGCGGGCGACGAGCTGCCCATGCTGCTCGACTCGGGGCTGAAGGCCGGCGGACACCCGGCGGCCGACGACGAGCTGGCCGCCGAGGACGCCACCGAGTACGGCGACCAGGCGCAGAAGGCGCTCACCTACGCGTCCGGGAACCCGGCGCGCAGGGGGTGCGTGGTGCCCGCGCTCGGGGACCGCACCGACACCTTCATGGACTCCTTCCGGCGCGACCGCCAGAACTTCCCGAAGGTGCGCACGGCGACCTCGATCGGCAGCGTCGACCAGACGGTGATCAACGCGACGGGCGGGGCGGACGGACCGTACGAGGGCTCGTACATCACCAGCTGGTACCCGCCGGCCTCGAACCCCCTCTGGGACGCGATGAAGAAGGTCATCAACGAGGAGGCCTTCGGCGACAACGACATCGACCCCGCCGACGCCGGAGTGCAGACCACCTGGATCGCCTACACCGTGCTGAAGGCCGTCCTGGAGAAGATCGGCGACGGCGAGGTGAGCGCCGAGAGTGTCCGGAACACGCTCGACGACGGCCTCAGGGTCTCCACCGGCGGCCTCACCCCCACGCTGAGCTGGCCCCACGAGGGCAAACTCGCCGAGGTCGGCTTCCCACGGCTGGTCAACGCCGATGTGACCCTCCAGGTGGTCCAGGACGGCCGGCTGGCCGCGGCCCACACCGGCATCGGCGGGAGCACCGGCCGCGTCGACGTGACGGGGACGCTGGCGAACGCCGACATCAGCTGACGCCCGCGCCTCCCGCGCCCGCGGCCCCCCGTTCACGCGTAACGCGTCAGGCATCACAGCTGGGTCGGCTGGCGCACGGTCAGGCCGTACTTCTTGGCGATCACGTTCCACAGCGCCGCCGCCTTCAGCTTCTGCTCGCTGGCGACACCGCTCTCCCGGTCTCCGGCCTTGCGCTCGCTGGTGTAGCGGGGGTGGCCGTGGCGGCAGCCGTGGTGTCTGCCCGCCTGGTCCGCCCATGCCGCGTAGTGGCTGTCGGCCGACGCGGAGGCCTGCCAGGCCTTGGTGAGGGCGGCCGTCAGCTCCGCACTGGCGGGCAGCTTGTCGACGGACAGCTTGCCCAGGCTGGTGACCAGCCCGTTGCGCTGCTTGGCCGCGTCGCGCAGGTTGGAGGCGGAGTCGTCGAGGTTGTCGCACTGCTTGACGTCGGCCACCGACTTGATCACCGAGGCGCGGCTGCTGCCGCTGTCGCTGAGCAGCTGGTCCAGGGCGACCGCCTGCTGCCGGGCGGGGTCGGCGGCGGGCGAGGCGGAGTTCTGGGCCGGGGTCGACGCGGCGACGTTCTTGTCGTCGGGGACCTTGTCGCCGCCGCCACCGCCACCGCCGCTGAGCAGCGCGCCGGCGCCGATGCCGACGACCGCGATGCCGACGCCTATGGCGGCGATCACCGGCACGCGTGAACCGCTGCGTCCTCCCTCGCGCCGGTCGTGGTCATCGTCGTCGTAGCGCGAGTTGTAGGACTCACGGGGCGAGATGTACGGCGGCTGGGCCGGGCCCGGGTAGGCGCCGGCCTCGACGCGCGGCAGCTGCTGCGTGGAGCCGGCCGGGCTGTCGCCGCCGGCGGGCCCGCTGCGGAAGAGGTTCTCGAAGCCGGCGGGCGGCTGCGGGTCCCCGCCGTACGGCGGGATGAGCTGGGTGGCGTCCGCGGCGGAGGCGGGCGCCTGCTGCTGCGGCTGCTGCTGCGGGGTGAGCCCCAGGAACTGCGTCCGGTCCGCGCCGGCCTCGGGCGGCAGCGCACCCGCCGTCACCGGCGGGATGTACTGCGTGGCCCCCTCGTCGGCGGGCGCCGCGGGGACCGGCGGGATGTACTGCGTGGCGCCGTCGGCCGCGGCGGCCTGCGCGGGCGGCAGGTACGGGGCCGCGCCCTCGTGGGCGCGGGCCGCCGCCGGGACCGGCGGGATGTACTGGGTGGCGCCGTCGGCCGCCGGGGGCAGCGGGGCGTTCTGCGCCGGGTAGCCGTCCGGCTGGGCGGGCGGCAGGGGCGCGTCGTACTGCTGCTGGTGCTGGGCGTCGTACGGCTGCTGGTGCTGCTGGTGCTGGTACGGCGCCGGGTCGGGGGCGCCGTACGCGGGCTGCTGACCGGCCCCGTACGCCGGGTCGTGACCGTGGGAGCCGTAGGCCGGGCCGTGACCGCTCGCACCGTAGGCCGGGTCCTGGCCGCCCGCGCCGTACGCCTGACCAGGGCCGCCGGAGCCGTACGTCTGTCCCGAGCCGTCGGAGCCGTACGCCGGAGCCTGGCCGCCGGAGCCGTACGCCTGGCCGCCGTACGTCGGAGCCGGTGCGCCCTCCGGGGGCAGCGGGCCGGGGCCGGTGGCGGACGGGGGCTGCTGGTCGGTGCCCCAGTGGCGGCCCTCGGCCGGGGGCCAGCCCTGGCCGGGCTGGGGTGCCTGCTCGCCGGGGCCCCAGGAGCCGCCCCAGGCCTGTCCGCCGGGCGGCGCGGTGGAGGCGGCGGGTGCGCCGGTCATGCCCGGCAGCACGGGCTCGCCTCCGTCCGAGGGCAGCACGATGCCTTCGTGCGCGGGCTGCGCCGAGGGCTCCTCGCCCTGTCCACTCTGCGTCACCGGGACTCCTACGTATGGGGGACTTCGGAATCGTCGGCTCACGCTACCGGGTCCCCCGAGCCGGGTGCCACGCAGCCGGGGGCGCGATCTTGTTCCCTGTGACGGCGGTAACAAAACCGCCCCGCCGCACGCTGTTTACGGTTGCCGTACGGCATCCGCCTCCCATCCGGATGCCGTTTTCCGGGTGTTCACGTGATCTTGGAGTCCGCGTTCCGGTGATCTCGAGGCCGGTGGTCGGGCGGCCTCGAGGCCGGCGGTCAGGCGACCTGGAGGTCGAGGCGGGCGCCGAACTCCCGCACCACCGCCTCGTCCCGGAACGGCTCCAGCCGCTGCTGGAGATCGTCCAGGTACTCGGCGCCCCGGTTGGAGCGGAGCGTCTCCAGCAGCTCCACCGCCTTCAGGCCCGTGTGGCAGGCCTGTTCGATCTCCCGCTGCTGCACCTGGGCCGTGGCGAGCAGCACATAGCCGATGGCGCGGCGCCGCGCCCGGCCCTCGGGGTGCCCGGCCAGCGACTGCCCGGCGTACCGGGCCGCCGCCTCGGGCTGCCCGAGGTCGCGGTGGCAGTGCGCCAACTCGTCGGCCAGATAGGCCTCGTCGAAGTGCGCGATCCACACCGGGTCGTCGCCGGAGGCCGCGTCCGCAGCCTCCATCGCCGTGAGCGCGCGCCCGGAGGCCGCCTGCGCGGCCCGTACGTCGCCGAGCAGGGCGTGCCCGCGCGCCTCGGCCGCGTGGAACATCGCCTCCGCGCGCGGAGTCACCCGCCCCCGCGCACCCTCCTGGGCCGCCCGCGCCAACTGCGAGATCTCCCGCGGGTTTCCGAGCTGCGCGGCGAGGTGGCTCATGGAGGCGGCGAGGACGTAGCCGCCGTAACCGCGGTCACCGGCGGCCTGCGCGAGGCGCAGCGACTGGATGTAGTACCGCTGGGCGAGGCCCGGTTGCCCGGTGTCCACCGCCATGTACCCGGCGAGTTCGGTCAACCGGGCGACGGCGGCGAAGAGTTCACGGCCGACGGCCTCCCGGTACGAGCCCGCGAGCAGCCCGGAGACGACGCTGTTGAGGTAGTGCACGACCACCGGCCGCACATGCCCACTGCCGAACCGGTGGTCGAGGTCGACGAGCGCCTGGGTCATGGACCGTACGGCCGCCACGTCGGCCTGGCCCACGCGCGGCCCCGCCTGCCGGGCGACCGCGGCGTCCGGCGCCGAGATCAGCCAGTCGCGGCTGGGCTCGACCAGCGCGGAGGCGGCGACGGAGGAGCCGGAGAGGAAGTCCCGCCGGCCCACGTCGCTGCGCCACAGCTCACAGACCTGCTCGATGGCCCCCAGCACCGTCGGCGAGAACTGGAGACCGACGCCCGAGGCGAGGTTCTTGCCGTTGGCCATGCCGATCTCGTCGATCGTGACCGTACGGCCGAGTTTGCGCCCCAGCGCCTCCGCGATGATCGCCGGGGCCCGGCCGCGCGGTTGCTGCCCGCGCAGCCAGCGGGCCACGGACGTCTTGTCGTAGCGCAGGTCGAGACCGTGCTCGGCGCCGCACATGTTGACCCGCCGGGCCAGCCCGGCATTCGAGCACCCCGCTTCCTGGATGAGTGCCTGCAGCCGTTCGTTCGGCTGCCTCGCAACGAGAGGCCTTGCGGCCATGTGTTACCCCCTGCGAACCCCTGGAGCGTAAAGATCCGGCCGGGTTGATCCGGTCGGGAAGATCCGGTCGGACGATCACTGCCCAGCTGACATACCGTCAATGCGTGACATGTGCGGTTTGCCGGGGTAACGGCTGCTGCCGTCCCCCTTCCTGGCTACCCAGCCGACGCCCCGCCCCCTCCTGCGCGCCCCCACCCGTGCACCCATGCGCCCCGGCTGCCGAATCGATGCTCCTCCCCCGCGCGCGCGAGACGCGGGACCCGGGCCGTAACCCGAGGTGGGTGCGGGAGTTGAGAGGAGCGTGGAAGACACCATCGCGGGCGCCGAAAACACTCAGATTGCCGGTCAGATTCCCCAGCAACGCGGGGAATCGCTGCTGGAGACCGCCGTACGCTACGCCGAGGACCGGCACTGGGACGTGTTCCCGGGGGCCTGGCTGGAAGCCGTCGACGGGGTGCAGCGCTGCTCGTGCGGCGCCGCGGCCTGCCCGGCACCGGGGGCGCATCCCGCGCGCCCCGACTGGGCGGCCCAGGCGACCGGCAGTGCGACCGTCGCGCGCAGGATGTGGCAGAAGCAGCCGACCGCGTCGATTCTGCTGCCGACGGGACGGACGTTCGACGCGCTGTCCGTCCCGGAGAGCGCCGGGTTTCTGGCGCTGGCCCGGATAGAGCGGATGGAGCTGACCCTCGGGCCGGTGACGCTCACCCCGGACCGGCGGATGTACTTCTTCGTGCTGCCGGGCGCCTCGACGAAGGTTCCCGAGGCGGTACGGAAGCTGGGCTGGTCGTTGGCGTCGCTGGATCTCGCGCCGCTGGGAGAGGGCAGTTACGTAGTCGCGCCGCCGACCCGCTTCGCCTCGCGCGGTGCCGTGCAGTGGGCCTGCCGGCCGACGCCGGCGAATCGGTGGCTGCCGGATGCGGAGGAGTTGATCTCGCCACTTGCCTACGCGTGCGGCAGGGATCGCTGACCTCCCTGGTCACCGGCGCCCCTACAGGGAGTTACCGGCGCCGTAGGCTTCACGCATGACCGATGTCGCAGTTCATGTACGGGGGCTCTGGAAGCAATTCGGGCAGCAGGTTGCTGTCGGCGGGATCGATCTCGATCTGCCGGCCGGCAAGTTCATCGGGCTGGTAGGGCCCAACGGGGCGGGAAAGACGACCACGTTGTCCATGGTGACCGGGCTGTTGCGGCCGGATCAGGGGACCGTCGAGGTCGTCGGGCAGGACGTGTGGCGGGACCCGGTGGCCGTCAAGGCGCGGATCGGCGTGCTTCCCGAGGGGCTGAGGCTGTTCGAGCGGCTGTCGGGGCGGGAGTTGCTCGCTTACTCGGGGCGGCTGCGGGGGCTGCCCGGGGACGAGGTGGACAAGCGGGCCACGCAGTTGCTGGACGTGCTCGACCTCGCCGGGGCGCAGCACAAGCTCGTCGTCGACTACTCGACCGGCATGCGCAAGAAGATCGGGCTCGCCGCGGCGCTGCTCCACAACCCCGAGGTGCTCTTCCTGGACGAGCCGTTCGAAGGGGTCGACCCGGTCTCCGCGCAGACCATCCGGGGCGTCCTGGAGCGCTACACCGCCTCCGGCGCCACCGTCGTCTTCTCCTCCCATGTGATGGAGCTGGTCGAGTCGTTGTGCGACTGGGTGGCCGTGATGGCCGCGGGACGGATCCGCGCCACCGGAACCCTGGCGGAGGTGCGCGGGGCGCATCCCACGCTCCAGGGGGCGTTCCTGGAGCTGGTGGGTGCGAGAGGGCGGGACGCCGGGTCCGATCTGGACTGGCTGGGCGGCGGGGCGGCCCGATGACGAACGTCACCTCCACCGTCGTACGGCTGAAGCTGTCGCTGCTGCGGAACGGGCTCAGGCAGTCGGCGGGCCGGCGAGCCGCGTTCGTCACCTCGGCCGTCGTCGCGCTGATCATCGCGCTGCTGCAACTGCTGGGCCTGCTGGCGCTGCGCGGGCATGCGCACGCCGCGGCCGTCGCCGTGCCGGGTACGGCCGTGCTGGCGCTGGGCTGGGCGGTGATGCCGCTGTTCTTCCCCAGCGGTGACGAGACGCTGGACCCGACCCGGCTGGTCATGCTGCCGCTGCGGCCCCGGCCGCTGGTCCGGGCCCTGCTGGCCGCCTCCCTGGTCGGCATCGGGCCGCTGTTCACGCTGCTGGTGCTGGTGGGATGCGTGGTGTCCGTGGCGCACGGGGCTGCGGGGTACGCCGTCGCGGTCGTCGCCGTCGTGCTCGCGCTGCTGGTCTGCGTGGCGCTCGCGCGGGCCGTCGCCGCCGCCAACGTACAGCTGCTGACCAGCCGGAAGGGCCGCGATCTGGCCGTGCTGAGCGGTCTGGTGATCGCGATCGGGGCGCAGCTGGTCAACTTCGGCCTGCAGCGGCTGGGTTCGGCCGGCCTCGGGCAGCTGGACCCGGTCGCGGATGTGCTGGAGTGGGTGCCCCCGGCCTCGGCGGTGGGCGCGGTGCACGCGGCGAGCGAGGGGTCGTACGGCATGGCCGCCGCCCAACTGGCCCTTTCGGCCGCCGGGTTGGCGGCCCTGGTCGTGGTGTGGGCGCGGAGCCTGACGCAGCTGATGACCGCGCCCGACGGCTCCACGCTCCAGGCCGCCGACGCCGGGGCACAGGACCGTACATCGGCCGGGCTCGGGCGGCTGCTGCCGGACGGGCGCGCGGGTACGGTCATGGAACGCAGCCTGCGCTACATCTGGCGGGACCCGAAGACCAAGGCCGCGTGGGTGACGTCGCTGGCGATCGGCCTGATCATCCCGGTGTTCAACGCGGTGCAGGGCACGGGCTCGGTCTACTTCGCGTGCTTCGCCGCCGGCATGCTCGGCATGCAGATGTACAACCAGTTCGGGCAGGACAGCTCCGCGTTCTGGATGGTGGCCATGACCATCTCCTCCGCGCGGGACGCCTACACCGAACTGCGCGGACGGGCCCTGGCCCTGCTGCTGATCACCTTGCCGTACGCCGCGCTCGTCACGGCGCTCACGACCGCGCTGCTGGGCGGCTGGGACCGGCTCCCGGAGGCGCTCGGGCTGTCCTTCGCGCTGCTCGGAGCGATGCTGGCGACCGGGGCGTGGACCTCGGCCCACTTCCCGTACTCCATCCCGCAGGAGGGCCACAAGAACGTGGTCCCGGGCCAGGCCGGCATCGCCTGGATCTCCATCTTCGGCGGCATGGTGGCGGCGGCCCTGATCAGCTCCCCGGTCATCGCCCTCACCATCTGGCTGCACGTGAGCGCCGGCGGCGCGGACTGGACCTGGCTGCTGCTGCCGGTGGGTGCGGCGTACGGCGCGGGGTTCACGTGGCTGGGGCTGCGGCTCGCGGCCCCGAGGACGGCAGCCCGGCTGCCGGAGATTCTCACGGCTGTGAGCAAGGGGTAGCACCGCCCGTAGCGCCGGCCGTAGCGCCGCCCGTCCGCGGCAGGAACGCTTCCTGGGCCGACGCCGTCAGCCCACCAGGACCCGGTCCAGGAAGGGTTCGATCGCCGACCGCCAGGCGTCCGGCCGGTCGTAGTGGACGAGGTGCCCGGCGTCGGCGACCTCGGCGTAGGCGCCGTGCGGCAGGACGCGGACCATCTCCTGGGCCTCGGCGCGGCCCAGCTCGCCGTCGAGCCCGCGGACGACGAGAGCGGGGCACTGCACCTGGGCCAGCTCCTCCCAGTGGGCGTCGTAGACCCACGTCTCGCGGGAGCGGAGCATCTGGTCGGGTTCGAAGACGGGGCGCCAGCCGTCGGCGGCCTCGTGCATGACCTCGGCGTAGAACGCGCCGCGGGCGGGGTTGGGGCGTTCCAGGCGGGGGTCGTCCTCGCCGAACCACTTGCGGACGTCGGCGAGGGTGGCGAAGGGGGCGGGCCAGGAGCGGAACCAGTCGGCCCACTCGCGCTGCGAGGCGGCGCCGAGCGCGGAGGCACGCATGTCGCAGATGACCAGGCCGCGCACCAGGTCGGGGCGTTTGGCGGCGAGCTGCCAGGCGGTCAGGGCGCCCATCGCGTGGCCGACCAGGACGGCGGGGGCGAGGCCGAGCTGTTCGAGGGCGGCCTCGACGTCGTCGACGTAGGCCTCGCGGGTGTAGGCGGCCTGTGGGGGCTTGTCGCTCTGGCCGTGGCCGCGCTGGTCGAGCGCGACGGCGCGGTGGCGCTCGGCGAGCCAGCGGGCCGTGGGCGCCCAGTGGGAGGCGCGCCCCATCAGCCCGTGGAGTAAGAGCACGCCTGGAGCACCTGGCTCCGGACCCGCCTGGTCCAAGGCGTCCCCCGGATCCGTCTTGGGAGGGTCGGCGAACTCCCAGGCCGCCAGCCGCACCCCGCCCGTTCCCGTCACATCGATACGCCGCGCCATGGGCCTGGCACCCCCCAGCTCCGCCGCCTGCCTCGCACCGGTGTTCTGCCGGTGTCGTACTGCCGCCGCAGATTATCGAATGGCCATTCGAAAAATCTGCCTCTGCGGACAACACCCCTCGTTCGAGTGACACCCCTCAAGGAATGATCGCCGCCGCCAAGGGGATCTTTCTGGCGGGAGGCGGGCCGCTCGGGGAAAAAACGGTCCGAGGGGGACGACCCTGAGAGCTCGGGGCTCCGGGTCAGCACAGGGGAGGACAGGCCCCGGCGCCGCACAGCGCCGGGGCCCTCTCATGTCAGCGCTTGGCCACGAACACGTGCGAGGCGACCTCCGGCTCCAGTTCGGCTGCCTCGCCGCCGCTGCCCACCAGCACCCCGCCGGGCGACTCCGTCACGCTCACCACCGAGCCGGGCTGCACGCCCGCCCGCCGCAGCGTGTACATGAGCTGCGCGTCCGTCTGGATGGGCTCGCCGATCCGGCGGACGACCACGTTCTTGCCCTCGCTGCCCGCGTCCAGCTCGGCCAGCGACACCATGCTCTCGTCCAGGAACGGGTCGGCCCCGTCCTTCTCGCCCAGCTCCTCCAGGCCCGGGATCGGGTTGCCGTACGGCGACTCGGTCGGGTGACGCAGCAGCTCCAGCACGCGCCGCTCCACCGCCTCGCTCATCACGTGCTCCCAGCGGCAGGCCTCCGCGTGCACCTGCTCCCACTCCAGGCCGATCACGTCGACCAGCAGACACTCCGCGAGCCGGTGCTTGCGCATCACGCGGGTGGCCAGCCGGCGGCCCTCCTCGGTCAGTTCCAGATGCCGGTCGCTCGCCACGGCCACGAGTCCGTCGCGCTCCATCCGCGCCACCGTCTGGCTCACCGTCGGCCCGCTCTGGTCGAGCCGCTCCGCGATGCGGGCGCGCATGGGGACGACGCCTTCCTCTTCGAGTTCGAGGATGGTGCGGAGATACATCTCCGTGGTGTCGATCAGTCCGGACATACGTGCCCCTCGATTACCTCTGCCGGAAGCTCGCCCGGCGCGTGCGCTGGCCCTGTCACCAATTCTGCCGTACCGCACTGACAAGCGGGCGGTACCGGGAAAACAGGGGCGGCTGCGGTCTTGACGTGCGCGCCGTATCCGGCTGGTCGCGCCCACGCCGCACGCCGTCACCAGGCCGTATTGACACCGCATTGGTCCAGACCGCAGGGTGATCCGCGACACAGACGCTGCGAAGGGGCACCGCATGAGCGACGGCACGCCTGCCGACCTGTTCTTCGACGCCGCCATCGGCCTGCTGCAACGGGTCCGCGAGGAGGAGGCCGAGGCGATCACCGCGGCCGGCGCCCTGCTCGCCGACACCGTGGCGGCCGGTGGTCGCCTGTTCGCCTTCGGCGCCGGGCACTCCTCCCTGGCCGCCCAGGACGTCGTCTACCGCGCGGGCGGACTCGCCCTCATGAACCTGCTCGCCGTCCCCGGAGTCGTCGGCGTCGACGTCACCCCGGCGACCCTCGGCTCCGCCCTCGAACGCGTCGACGGGCTCGCGAGCGCCGTCCTGGACACCTCCCCGGTCCGCGCCGGAGACGCCCTGGTGATCATCTCCCTGTCCGGGCGCAACGCCCTGCCCGTGGAGATGGCCATGAACGCCCGCGCCCTCGGTGTGAAGGTCATCGGCGTGACATCGGTGGCGTACGCCGCGGAGACGAGGTCCCGGCACGCCTCGGGCACCTTCCTGAAGGACCACTGCGACCTCGTCCTCGACTCGAAGATCGCGGTCGGCGACGCGGAACTCACCCTCGACACCATCCCGGCCCCCTTCGCCCCGGCCTCCACGGTCGTCACCACCGCCCTGATGCAGGCCGTCCTGGCCACCACGGCCGCCGCCCTCGCCGACCGCGGTATCGAACCCCCGCTGCTGCGCTCCGGCAACGTGGACGGCGGCCACGAGTGGAACAGCCGGGTCATGGAGGAGTACGGCGACCGGATCTTCTACCGGCGTTGAGCCCCTGCCGCCTCCCCCTACTGCTTCGCCATCTCCGCCAGATCCAGGGCCGTGGCAATACGGGCCGCCACATCCTCCGCGTAGGCCGCGTCCGCGCGCTCGAAGCGGCTGCGGCCCGCGCCGCGCAGGAAGGTGACCACGCCCACCGTCCGCCCCCGGCTGCGCAGCACCGCACACAGGGCGTGCACGGCGTCGTCGGGCCACTGGCGGGCCAGCGCCCACTCCCGGGCCTGCTCGGCGGGCACCGAACCGGCGTCGGCCCGCACGGTCCCGGCCCGCTCGACGCAGCTCAGCGCCGGGTGCCCCGGCTCGTAGCGCAGCGGCAGCCCGGCCGCGCCCGTGAGCAGGCTGGGGCCCGGCGCTCCGGCGGGCGTGGCGGCGAGCCGTACCAGCCGTACCGGGGCCGTCTCGTCGCCCTCCGCGCGCGGGGTGCCCGCCACGCGGTCGAGCAGGGCGTGGTCGGCGAAGCCGGCGAGGGCGAAGTCCAGGTGGACGGTGGCCGCCTCGGCCGGGTCCTCGCACTCGGCGGCGGCGCGCGCCGCGCGGTGCAGCTGATTGGTGCGGAAGCGCAGCAGCGCCGACTCCTGCTCGCCCTGCTTGGCCTCGGTGACGTCCTGGAAGAGCCAGCCGACCCCGAGCGGCACCGGTTCCTCGGCGAGCGGCGAGGCCAGCCGCACGAACCCGCTGCGCCAGCAGCGCCGCTTCTCGCCCTCGGGCGCGCGCACGGTCACCCACATCTCGGCGGGCGCGGGCGGGGCGCCCTCGGCCAGCACATGGGTGAGGGCGCCCTCCAGCTCCTCCACGCCCTGGGCGAGCAGCTCGCCGAGCGGCCTGCCCAGCGCCGAGGTGCGGCCGGTGCCGAGCGCGCGGGCCGCGTGCGCGTTCACGACGGCGGGCCGCAGGTCGGCGTCGACCAGCACGACACCCCAGGACGCGTCCTCCAGCAGGGCCTCGCTGAGGGCGATGGACCGCTCCAGGTCGATCTGCGCGTGCACCTCGCTGAAGGCGCAGTACACGCCCGCGGGCCTGCCGTCGGGCCCGCGCACCGCGGCCGACTGGGTCCGTACGAGCACCCGGCCGCCGTCCTTGGTGACCAGGGCGAACTCGTGCACCTGTCGGCCCGGGGCGTGCATGGCCGACATCAGCCGCGCCTCGACCTCCGCGGCGTCGGCGCTGCGCACCGCCCACCCGGCGAACCCGGGCCGGCCCACCGCCTCGGCCGCGGTCCAGCCCAGAATGCGCTCGGCCTCCCGGTTCCAGTGGGTGACGACCCCTTCGGCGTCGAAGGCGCACAGGGCCGCGTCCATGCCGTCGAGCAGCGCGGCGAGCAGATCCGAGCCACCGGACTCCTCCGGACCGTGCGGGTCCGCGGGGCCGCGCGGCTCGGGCTCGTCCGGCCCCAGCTCATCGGTGGTCCCACTCCGCCGGGATGCGCTCACCTGGACCCCCTGGAGGCTGCGTCGGCGCTCATACGTCGTACGACGTACGACGCTCGGTTCGCTCACTGGCCTTCATTCAACTCGAACGTGACGCAGCCCACATCCTGTTCCCGCAAGTTTGATGGAATCAGCAAGGAATCAGCCAACTGTCGCCAGGCGCAGATCCACCCATTCGTCCCGCTCGCCGTCCAGCACGTACCGGTCGGTCTCCACGAACCCGTTCCGTACGGCGAACCGCAGCCCGTCCTCGTTCACCGCCAGCACGCATGTCTCGATCTCCCCGGCACCGAGCACGCGCGCGCGGGCGAGCCCGTCCTCGTACAGGGCGGCGCCGAAGCCGCGCCGCCGGTACCCGGGCAGCACGCGCGCGATGACGGTCGCCACGGCCTGCTCCCCGGCCGGCGGGCGGACGGTGGAGCAGCCGACGAGCACGTCACCGAGGTAGGCGTTGGCCAGCCGGTAGCGCTCGTGCCGCTCCCGGGCCTCGGCCGGGGACATGGCGGCGGGCGGCACGATCACGTTGTGCACGTACCGCCACTCTTCGAGCATGAGGTCACCGTCGACGGCGACGATTCGCAGGTCTTCCATGCGACGGAACGTACGGCCAGAACCGATTCAAAAAAAGAGTTGAGCCCCTCCCGACGGCTTCCTAGTGTGTGGGTTACACGAGAAGGGAGGTGGTTCGGCAGATGTATGAGAACCGGACGCGTGAGGTGGCTGCGGGCTAGCGGCTCGCCACCACACCATGTGCGGTGCCGGACCAGCGTGCGCAAGCACGCAGCCGGCCCAATCCCAGCAGTCACCCGACCCGCGAACTCGTCGGCACGTCCGGCCGACTCCCCCGCCGATACGGCGGAGGACCCGAGTTCGCGGGTCGTCTGTGTGTACGGGTTGTACGGAGTCAGTGAGCGATGTCCGCGTAGCCCTCGACCTCCCGCGGACTGCGCGGCCCCGGGCCCACGTAGTGGGCGGAAGGCCGGACCAGGCGGCCCGTGCGCTTCTGTTCGAGGATGTGGGCCGACCAGCCGGCCGTCCTGGCGCAGGTGAACATCGAGGTGAACATGTGGGCCGGGACCTCGGCGAAGTCCAGCATGATCGCGGCCCAGAACTCCACGTTCGTGGCCAGGACGCGGTCGGGGCGGCGGTTGTGGAGTTCTTCGAGGGCCGCCTTCTCCAGTGCCTCCGCGATCTCGAAGCGGGGGGCACCCAGTTCACGGGCAGTGCGGCGCAGGACGCGGGCGCGGGGGTCCTCGGCGCGGTACACCCGGTGGCCGAAGCCCATCAGGCGCTCGCCGCGGTCCAGGGCGTTCTTGACGTACGCCTCGGCGTCGCCCGTCCGCTCGATCTCCTCGATCATGCCGAGGACGCGGGAGGGTGCTCCGCCGTGCAGCGGGCCGGACATGGCGCCGACCGCGCCCGACAGAGCGGCGGCCACATCCGCGCCCGTCGACGCGATCACCCGCGCCGTGAAGGTGGAGGCGTTCATGCCGTGCTCGGCGGCGGACGTCCAGTAGGCGTCCACGGCGGCGACGTGCTTCGGGTCCGGCTCGCCCCGCCAGCGGATCATGAAGCGTTCGACCACCGAGTTCGCCTTGTCGATCTCTCGCTGCGGCACCATCGGCAGGCCCTGGCCGCGGGCGGACTGGGCGACGTAGGACAGGGCCATGACGGCGGCGCGGGCGAGGTCGTCGCGGGCCTGTGCTTCGTCGATGTCGAGCAGGGGGCGCAGGCCCCAGACCGGTGCCAGCATGGCCAGCGCGGACTGTACGTCCACGCGGATGTCGCCGGAGTGGACCGGGATCGGGAAGGGTTCGGCGGGTGGCAGGCCGGGGTTGAAGGCGCCATCGACCAGCAGCCCCCACACGTTCCCGAAGGAGACGTGGCCGACCAGGTCCTCGATGTCGACGCCCCGGTAACGCAGGGCGCCGCCCTCCTTGTCCGGTTCGGCGATCTCCGTCTCGAACGCGACGACTCCTTCGAGTCCGGGTACGAAGTCGGACATCAGCGGCTCCTCGTCATGTGTCGGCGGCGGTCACCCCGGTGATGCCCCGATCGGCCGGTGGTCACCCAAAACCGCGTGCGGACCTGCACGATAACCCCGGGTGCCATGGTTGGGGAGACCACGCGGCACTGAGTGCCAGGAGTTCGGTACGGCAAGATGACCGCGTGACCGACCGCGACCGCTTCCTCGACCCGGCCATCGATCCCGCCGCCATGCGCAAGCAGTACCGGGCCGCGGGGCTCGAAGAGACGGACCTCGCCGCGCACCCGATGGACCAGTTCACGCGCTGGTTCGAGGACGCCGCGCGGGCTGCCCTCCACGGCACGCTGTACGAGCCCAACGCGATGGTCGTCTCGACGGCGGACGAGCGAGGCCGGCCCAGCTCCCGTACGGTCCTGATGAAGCAGTTCGACACGGACGGCTTCGTCTTCTACACCAACTACGACTCCCGCAAGGCGCGCGAGCTGGCCGAAAACCCGTACGTCTCGCTGCTCTTCCCCTGGCACCCGGTCGCCCGCCAGGTCATCGTCACCGGCGTCGCCCGCCGTACCGGCCGGGAGGAGACCACCGAGTATTTCCGCAGCCGTCCGCACGGTTCGCAGCTCGGCGCCTGGGCCAGCGCCCAGTCGTCGGTGATCGCCTCCCGCGCGGAGCTGGAGGCCGCCTATGCCGAGCTGGGCGCCCGTTACCCGGAGGGCGAGGAGGTCCCGGTGCCGCCGCACTGGGGTGGCTTCCGCATCGCTCCGGAGACGGTCGAGTTCTGGCAGGGCCGCGAGAACCGGCTGCACGACCGGCTGCGCTACGTGGCCCAGCCGGACGGCAGCTGGGCCGTGGAGCGCCTCAGCCCCTGAGGCCCGTGCAAGCCGGTGCCCGTCAGGCCCGCGTCAGCAGGTTCGCGTGGTGCCGTTCCGCCACCAGCGGGTGGGCCCGCAGCTTGCCCTTCAGCTCGTTGTAGCCGTACTCGGCGAAGAGCGGGTTCGCGGGGTCGGTCGTGATGCCCGGGGCCGTGGAGGCGTGCGGGAAGGGCAGCGGCTCGACCTTCGCGTCCAGGCGCGGGTTGTAGAAGAACGGCACCGAGAAGCGCTCGGTGGCGCCGGGCGGGCTGACCACGCGGTGGTTGGTGGCGAGCAGGTAGCCGTTGGTCGCGACCTCCAGCAGTTCGCCCAGGTTGACGACGAAGGCGCCGTCGATCGGCGGGACGTCGTGGAAGCGGCCGTCCTCGCGCTGGACCTGGAGGCCGCCGACGGAGTCCTGCAGGAGCAAGGTGAGGAAGCCGTAGTCCTTGTGCGCGCCGACGCCTTGCTCGGTGCCGTCGCCCGCGCTGCCGGGGTAGCGGACGAGCTTGAGGTGCGGGTGGGCGTGCGCGCCGAAGATCGGGTCGTAGAAGTCGGCGGGCGCGCCGATCGCGGTCAGCAGTTCGTGCAGCAGGCGCTCGGCGACCGCGCTCAGCTTGTCGATCCAGGCCAGGGCGGCGGTGCGCAGCTCGGGGAGGGCGGCCGGCCACTGGTTGGGGCCCTGCAGCCACCAGTACGGCGGCTCGCCCTCGGCGGGGACGTGGGCGGGGCGCTCGGCGCCTATGTCGAGCTGGTCGCGCCAGTCGCGGGCGCCCTGGGTGCGCTCGTCGCCGGTGCGGGTGTAGCCGCGGAAGTGGGGCGAGTTGATGTTGTCGAGGGCGAGCCGGTCGGCCTCGGGGAGGTCGAAGAAGGCGCGCATGGCGTCGAGGAGCGCGTCCGTCTCGGCCCGGGTCACGCCGTGGCCGACGAGCTGGAAGAAGCCGACGTCGTGCGCGGCGCTGTGCAGCTGGGCGTGGAACAGGGCGCGGGCCTGGGGGCCGCGGTCGGCGGCCGACAGGTCGATGACCGGGAGTTGGTCGTACGACGGGGTCGTCGTGGGGTACGTCGATGCGGTGTGCGTCGTCATGGGTGCGTCCACGGGGTGTGTGGGCCATGGGCAGGCCGCCGCGGGTGTGGGCGGGGCGCCCCGGATGCCGTAAGAAGATGCCGTAAGAAGGCGGAAGAAAAGAGGCTGAATCAGGCCGAAGGCCGACAGCTCATGCTCGTGACGCGCACGTAGTCCACGTGGCGGCGGCGGACGAGCAGCAGAGGCATGGGGGCAAGGGTACTGCCCCGTGGCGGATACGGGTGTGGCCCGCCTCACGGGGGCATAGCGCCGAGTGCGGGGGCCGTGTTCAGCCCAAGGCTTGTTCCAGCAGGTCGGCCCACTGGGTGACGACGCGTGCGCGGCGGGCGGCGTCGTGGGTGAGGAGGTTGGCCAGGCCCAGGCCGCGGGCCATGTCCAGGAAGCCCTGGACGGTCTCGCGGACGCCGGGCCGGGTCTCGTCGGCGTCGAGGAGCTCGACGGCGATCCGGTGGGTCTCGCGGCCGACGCGGGCCTCCAGCTCGGTCACGCGCAGCCGCAGCTGCTCCTCGTTGGAGGCGGCGACCCACAGGTGCAGGGCGGCGCGGAAGAGGGGGCCGGTGTAGAGGTCGACCAGGGCGGCGACGACGGCGCGGCGGTCGGCGGCGCCCTCCGTGAAGAGTCCCCTCAGCGCCGTGGAGCGTTCCTCGGCGACGTACTCGACGGCGGCCGTGAACAGGTCCTCGCGGGTCGGGAAGTGGTGCTGTGCGGCGCCCCGGGAGACTCCGGCGCGCTCGGCGACGACGGCGACGGTGGAGCCTGCCCAGCCGTGCTCGGCGAGGCAGGCCACGGCGGCTTCCAGGAGCCGCTGCCGGGTGGCCCGGCTGCGGTCCTGCTTGGGCAGGCGGTCGCGTTCGGCCGTACCCGTGCCGCTCGCACCGCCCGTGCCGCTCACACCACCCATGCCGCGTCCCGTCTTTCCAGGAAGGCCGTCATCCCCTCCCGGGCCTGGGCGGAGGCGAACAGCCGGGCCGAGAGCGCGGTCAGGTCCGCCGCGTCCCGGTCGAATGTCTCCAGCACCCTAGCCGTGAGCAGCCGTTTCGTCTCCGCCAGGGCCTCGGGGGCGGAGCGGCGCAGGCCGTCCAGGACGGGTTCGAGGGCTTCGTCGACGTCGTCCGCGGTGAGCGTGAGGAGGCCGGTGCGTACGGCCTCCGCGCCGTCGAAGCGTTCGCCGGTGAGGTAGTAGCGGGCCAGGGCGCGCGGGTCGGCGCGCGGGATGATCGGCAGGGAGATCACCGCCGGGGCCACGCCGATGCGGACCTCGGTCAGGGCGAAGGTGGCGGCGGGGCCGGCGGCGGAGATGTCGCAGGCGGCCAGGAGGCCGAGGCCGCCGGCGCGGACGTGTCCGGTGACCCGGGCGACGACCGGCTTGGGCAGCTCGACGATCTGCCGGAGCGTCCCGACCAGGGCGTCCGGGTCGGGCGGGTCCCGCAGGTCGGCGCCGGCGCAGAAGGTGTTGCCGGTGTGGGTGAGGACGACGGCGCGGACCTCCGGGTCCTTGGCGCAGTCGGTCAGGGCCTCGGCGAGTTCGCCGACGAGGGCGGCCGAGAGCGCGTTGCGGGTGTCGGCGGAGTCGAGGCTGAGGGTTTCCACGGCACGGGCGCGCGTGCGTCCGATCAAGGTCACGGCTGCTCCCGGAGTTCGCGGAGTTCCCGGCGCAGGATCTTCCCGGAGGCCGCGCGGGGCACGCTCGCGACGAAGGTGACCTTGCGGACGCGTTTGTAGGGGGCGACGCGTTCGGCGACGTACAGCATGATCTCGTTCTCGCTCAGGTCGATGGCGGGCTGGCGGACGACGAAGGCGTGCGGGATCTCGTTGCCGTCGTCGTTGTAGGCGCCGATCACGGCGGCGTCGGCGACGCCGGGGTGCGTGAGCAGCAGGGCCTCCAGTTCGGCGGGGGCCACCTGGAAGCCCTTGTACTTGATCAGTTCCTTGACCCGGTCGACGACGAACAGCCAGCCGTTCTCGTCGACCCGCCCGATGTCCCCGGTGTGCACCCAGCCGTCGGCGTCGATCATGTCGGCGGTGGCGTCGGGGCGGCCCAGGTAGCCCTTCATCACCTGCGGACCGCGGATGAGGATCTCGCCGGTCTCCTGGGTGCCGAGGTCCTTGCCGGGGTCGTCCAGGGAGACGATCCGCATCTCGGTGCCGGCGATGAGCCGGCCGACGGTCCCGGCGGGCGCCTCGTGCAGGGCGTCCAGGGGGACGACGTGGGTGCCGGGGGACAGTTCGGTCATGCCGTAGGCCTGGCCGATCGGGGGCAGCCCGAGGCGTTCGGCGCAGGCGGCGGCGAGGGCCGCGTCCAGTGGGGCGGCGGCGCTGATGACGTGCTTCAGGGAGGAGAGGTCGTAGCGGGCGACCGCCGGGTGCTTGGCGAGGGCGAGGACGATCGGCGGGGCGACGTAGAGGCGGGTGATGCGGTGGGTCTCGATGGCCGCGAGGAAGGTCTGGAGGTCGAAGCGGGGCAGGACGACGACCGTGGCGCCCTTGCGCAGCGGGGCGTTCATCAGGGCGGTGAGGCCGTAGATGTGGAAGAGGGGCAGTACGGCCAGGATGCGGTCGCCGGGGCCGGCCGGGACGGCGGCCTCCAGCTGGGCGAGGTTGGTGGCGATCTGCCGGTGGGTGAGCATCACGCCCTTGGGGATGCCGGTGGTGCCGGAGGAGTACGGCAGCACGGCGATGTCCTCGGCCGGGTCGATGGCCATCTCGGGCTCGGGTGCGGCCGTGGCGAGCATGTCGATCAGCGACCGATGTCCGGGGGCGCTGTCGCAGACGAATATCTCCCGTACGCCGCCCGCGAGTTCAGCGGCCCGGCGGGCGGTCTGGAGCAGCGGGGAGACGGTGACGATCCAGCGGGCCGCGCTGTCGCCGAGCTGTTTGGCGAACTCCTCGGGCGTGGCGAGCGGGTGCACGGTGGTGACGGAGGCACCCGCGCGCGTGGCGGCGTAGAAGGCGGTCGGGTAGGCGATGGTGTTGGGGCTGTGCAGGGCGAGGACGTCGCCCTGGCGGACGCCCGCGTCGGCGAGCGCGGCGGCCAGCCGCCGGTGGAACCTGTCCACTTGCTCGTACGTGAGGGTGGTGCCGTCCGTGCCGTCGACGAGGGCCGGCTGGTCGCCGAAGTCGGCGGCATGGCCCAGCACGGCTTCGTGGATGGGGAGTTCTACGGGCGGGACGTCTGCGTACGCGCTGCGGAACACGGTTCCTCCAAGCGGCTGCGACAGCGTGGCGAGGGCCTAGTAGGACTTGGGCAGGCCCAGGGTCTGGTGGGACACGTAGTTGAGAATCATCTCGCGGCTCACCGGGGCAATACGAGCCACCCGCGCGCCCGTTATCAGCGAGGCGAGGCCGAATTCGCGTGTCAGGCCGTTGCCGCCGAGGGTGTGCACGGCCTGGTCGACCGCCTTCACGCAGGCCTCCCCGGCCGCGTACTTGGCCATGTTGGCGGCCTCGCCGGCGCCGATGTCGTCGCCCGCGTCGTAGAGATAGGCGGCCTTCTGCATCATCAGACGGGCCAGTTCCAGGTCGATGTGCGCCTGGGCGAGGGGGTGGGCGATGGCCTGGTGGGCGCCGATGGGGGTCTTCCAGACGCTGCGGTCGCGGGCGTACTCGATGGCCTTGGCGAGCGCGTAGCGGCCCATGCCGATCGCGAACGCGGCCGTCATGATCCGCTCCGGGTTGAGCCCGGCGAACAGCTGGAGCAGGCCCGCGTCCTCGTCGCCCACGAGCGCGTCGGCGGGCAGCCGTACGTCGTCCAGAACCAGCTCGAACTGCTTCTCGGAGGCGTTGAGTTCCATGTCGATGGGCCGCTTCTGGAAGCCCTCGGCATCGGTCGGGACGATGAACAGACAGGGCTTGAGGCGTCCGGTGCGGGCGTCCTCGGTGCGGCCGACGATCAGCACGGCGTCAGCCATGTCGACACCGGAGATGAAGACCTTGCGGCCGGTGAGCAGCCAGTCGGCGCCGTCTTTCCGTGCCGTCGTGGTGATGCGGTGGGAGTTGGAACCGGCGTCGGGCTCGGTGATCCCGAAGGCCATGAGACGGGAGCCGTCGGCGAGTCCGGGCAGCCACTCGCGCTTCTGCTCCTCGGTGCCGAAGCGGGAGATGACCGTGCCGCAGATGGCGGGCGAGACGACGAGCATGAGCAGCGGGGAGCCGGCGGCGCCCAGCTCTTCGAGGACTATGGAGAGTTCGGCGATACCGCCGCCACCGCCGCCGTACTCCTCCGGCAGGTTGACGCCGAGGTAGCCGAGCTTGCCCGCCTCGGACCAGAGTTCGGTGGGGCGGCGTCCCTCGGCGATGGTGCGGGTGATGTAGTCGCGGCCGTAGCGCTTGCCGAGGGCGGCGACGGCGGCGCGGAGGGCCTTGTGCTCTTCGGATTCGATGACGGCGGTCATGGGACTCCTAGGAAGAAGGGGTTTCCTGCACTACGGCGAGCAACATGCCTGGTTCCACCTGCTGTCCCGGCTTGACCTTCAGGGACGTCAGCGTGCCCGCGGCCGGTGCCGAGATCTGGTGCTGCATCTTCATCGCCTCCAGCCAGATCAGCGGCTGTCCGGCCTGGACGACGGCTCCCTCCGTCAGGCCCTCGGCGACGCGGACGACCGTGCCGGGCATCGGGGCGAGCAGGGAGCCGGGGACGAGCTGGGCGGCCGGGTCGGGGAAGCGGGGCAGGGCGGTGAGGGCGGTGGCGTTGACGTACACCTGGTCGCCGTACCGCGCCACCTCGAACTTGCGCTGGACGCCGTCCACTTCGAGGACGACGAGACGGGCGTCGGCGTGCACGACCCGGACCCCGTCGGCCGCCGGGCCCTGGCGGGTGTGCCGGTAGCGGACCTCGTGCTCCTCGCCGCCCACCTGGTACCGCTTGACCTGCGGCTGCGAGGGCACGTTGCGCCAGCCGCCGAAGCGGGAGCGGCCGTGTGCGTCGGCCAGAGCGGCGGCCAGCGCAACTAGAGGTGGTCGCGCAGCGACTCCGTTGAGGGCAGTGGTGGGAGACGGGTGGGCGTACGGATCGGGGGCGGGCTCGGTCAGTTGGGCGAGGTGGCGGTCGTAGAAGCCGGTGTCCATGCGGCCGGACGTGAACTCCGGGTGGCGCAGGGAGCGTACGAGCAGGTCGCGGTTGGTGACCGGACCGTGGATCGCCGCCCGCTCCAGGGCTCCGGCGAGCCTGCGGACCGCCTCCGCGCGGGTGGGGGCGTGGGCGACGACCTTGGCGAGCATCGGGTCGTAGTGGACGCCGATGCTGTCGCCATCGGCGCAGCCCGTGTCGAGACGGACGCCGTCGGGTACGGCGAGCCGGTGCAGGGTGCCGGTCTGCGGGGCCCAGTCGCGGGCGGGGTCCTCGGCGTAGAGGCGAGCCTCGACGGCGTGCCCGCGGGCGCGGGGCGGTTCGGCCGGGAGGGGCCGGCCCTCGGCGACGCGGATCTGTTCGGCGACCAGGTCGAGGCCGAACACCGCCTCGGTGACGGGGTGTTCGACCTGGAGCCGGGTGTTCATCTCCAGGAAGTGGGCGCGGCCGTCGGCGACCAGGAACTCGACCGTGCCGGCGCCGACATAGGACACGGCGCGCGCGGCACGTACGGCCAGCTGGTGCAGCTCCTCCGTGAGCGCCTCGGGGAGTCCCGGCGCCGGGGCCTCCTCGATCACCTTCTGGTGGCGGCGCTGGAGGGAGCAGTCGCGGGTGCCGAGCGGCCACACCGTGCCGTGGGCGTCCGCGAGGATCTGCACCTCGACATGGCGGCCGTGCTCGATGTACGGCTCCACGAAGACCTCACCGTCGCCGAAGGCGCTCGCGGCCTCGGCGCGCGCGCCCTCCAGCGCGGCGGGCAGCTCGTCCAGACGGCGCACGATCCGCATGCCGCGCCCGCCGCCGCCTGCCGCCGCCTTCACCAGCACCGGCAGGTCGGCCTCGGTGACCTCGGCCTCGGCGAGGGGCGCGAGGCCCATCAGCTGCTTTGCGCGCGTCTTGGACGCCATCGCCTCGATCGCCTCCGGCGGCGGCCCGATCCAGACCAGGCCGGCGTCGAGGACGGCGCGGGCGAAGTCGGGGTTCTCGGACAGGAAGCCGTAGCCGGGGTGCACGGCGTCCGCACCGGCGGCCAGGGCCGCCTTCACGATCAGGTCGCCGCGCAGATACGTCTCGGCGGGCGTCGCGCCCGGCAGCCGTACGGCGGTGTCGGCCACGCGCGCGTGGAGCGCGTTCTCGTCGGCGTCCGAGTGCACGGCGACCGTCCGGATGCCCGACTCGGCGCAGGTGCGGAAGATCCGGCAGGCGATCTCGCCGCGGTTGGCGACGAGCACAGACGTGAGCTCAGAAGGGGTCATGGAAGCGGTCATGGAAGGGGTCATGGAAGGGGTCATGGAAGTCCCTGTGTTCACTGGGTCCCTCACATCCGGAAGACGCCGAAGCCGCCGCGCGCGCCCTCGTAGGGGGCGGTGTGGATCGCGGAGAGGCACAGGCCGAGGACGGTGCGGGTGTCGCGCGGGTCGATGACGCCGTCGTCGTACAGCCGCCCGGACAGGAACATCGGCAGCGACTCGGACTCGATCTGCTGCTCCACCATGGCGCGCAGGGCCGCGTCCGCGTCGTCGTCGTACGGCTGCCCCTTCGCCGCCGCCGACTGCCGGGCGACGATCGACAGCACGCCCGCGAGCTGCTGCGGGCCCATGACGGCCGACTTGGCGCTGGGCCAGGCGAACAGGAAGCGGGGGTCGTAGGCGCGCCCGCACATGCCGTAGTGCCCGGCGCCGTACGAGGCCCCCATGAGCACCGACAGATGCGGCACCCGGCTGTTGCTGACCGCGTTGATCATCATCGAGCCGTGCTTGATGATCCCGCCCTGCTCGTACTCCTTGCCGACCATGTAGCCGGTGGTGTTGTGCAGGAAGAGGAGCGGGATGTCGCGCTGGTTGGCCAGCTGGATGAACTGCGCGGCCTTCTGCGACTCCTCGCTGAACAGGACGCCCTGCGCGTTGGCCAGGATGCCGACGGGGTAGCCGTGCAGGGCCGCCCAGCCGGTGGCGAGGCTGGTGCCGTACAGGGGCTTGAACTCGTCGAAGTCGGAGCCGTCGACCAGGCGGGCGATGACCTCGCGCGGGTCGAAGGGCGTCTTGAGGTCGCCGGGGACGATGCCGAGCAGTTCCTCGGGGTCGTACTTGGGCGGTGCGGCCGGGCCCGGATCGCCGTACGCCTTGCGGTGGTTGAGGCGGGCGACCACGCGGCGGGCCTGGCGCAGGGCGTCCAGCTCGTCCACGGCGAAGTAGTCGGCGAGACCGGACACGCGCGCGTGCATCTCCGCGCCGCCGAGGGACTCGTCGTCGCTCTCCTCGCCGGTCGCCATCTTCACCAGCGGCGGACCGCCGAGGAACACCTTCGCCCGCTCCTTGACCATGATCACGTGGTCGGACATGCCGGGGATGTACGCGCCACCGGCCGTGGAGTTGCCGAAGACGACGGCGACGGTGGGAATGCCGGCGGCGGAGAGGCGGGTGATGTCCCGGAAGACGGCGCCGCCCGGGATGAAGATCTCCTTCTGGGACGGCAGATCCGCACCGCCCGACTCCACCAGGCTGATGCAGGGCAGCCGGCTGGCGAGGGCGATGTCGTTGGCGCGCAGGGACTTCTTCAGGGTCCACGGATTGCTGGCGCCGCCGCGCACGGTCGGGTCGTTGGCGGTGATCAGGCACTCCACGCCCTCGACCACGCCGATGCCGGTGACCACGGAGGCGCCGACGGTGTAGTCGCTGCCCCAGGCGGCCAGCGGGGACAGTTCCAGGAACGGGGTGTCCGCATCGAGCAGCAGCTCGATGCGCTCGCGGGCGAGCAGCTTGCCGCGCTTCCGGTGCCGCTGGACGTACTTCTCGCCGCCGCCCGCGAGGGCCTTGGCGTGCTCGGCCTCCAGGTCGGCGAGCTTGGCGAGCATGGTCTCGCGGTGGGACTGGTAGTCGGGGCTGGTGGTGTCGAGAGCGGTCTGGAGAACCGTCACAGCAAGGCCTCCGGGATGTCCAGGTGGCGGGAGCGCAGCCATTCGCCGAGGGCCTTGGCCTGCGGATCGAAGCGGTGCTGGGAGGCGACGCCCGCACCGAGGATGCCCTCGACCACGAAGTTGAGGGCACGGAGGTTCGGCAGCACGTGCCGGGTGACGGGCAGGTGCCGGGTCTCGGGCAGCAGCTCACGGAACCGTTCGGCGGTCAGCTCGTGCACGAGCCAACGCCAAGCTGCGTCGTCTGCGGACGAGCGGGTCCAGACCCCCACGTTGGCGTTGCCGCCCTTGTCCCCGCTGCGGGCCCCGGCGATGAGGCCGAGGGGGGCGCGGCGGGTGGGGCCGGGCGGGACGGGCTCGGCGAGCGGGGGCTGCGGTACGGCGTCGTGCGCGAGCGTGTCCTGGGGCGGGGCCACGGTGACCCGGCGTCCGTCATGGAGGACGGCCACATGGTCGACGGCGCCATGGGGGACGTACACAGCCTCGAAGACCCCATAGGGGGCGCCCTTCCCGGGTGGGGAGAGCACATGGAAGCCGGGGTAGCTGGCCAGCGCCAGCTCGATCGCGGCACCGCTGAGCGCCCGCCCGACGGTCCGCTGGTCCGGGTCCCGTACGACGAGCCGCAGCAGGGCGCTGGCGGTCTCCTCGGTGTCGGCGTCGGCCCGGTCGGTGCGCACGAGGTCCCAACGGACGTCCTCGGGCGGTGACTTGGCGAGCGCGTCGGTGAGCTGCTCACGCACGAGCGCCGCCTTGGCCTCGATGTCGAGCCCGGTGAGGACGAAGACGACCTCGTTGCGGAAGCCGCCGAGCCGGTTCAGCCCGACCTTGAGCGTGGGCGGCGGGGCCTCCCCGCGCACGCCGTCGATCCGCACCCGGTCCGGCCCGTCCTGGCTCAGCCGCACGGTGTCCAGCCGGGTGCTGACGTCGGGCCCGAGGTACCGGGCGCCGCCGGTCTCGTACAGCAGCTGCGCGGTGACCGTGCCGACGTCGACGAAGCCGCCGGTGCCGGGGTGCTTGGTGATGACGCTGCTGCCGTCGGCGTGGATCTCGGCGAGCGGGAAGCCGGGCCGGCGCACGGCCCCCGCCCCGCGCTCCCCGAAGAACGCGTAGTTGCCGCCGGTGACCTGCGGCCCGCACTCCAGCAGGTGCCCGGCGACGACGGCGCCCGCCAGCCGGTCGTACTCCCCCGGCTGCCAGCCGAAGTGGGCGGCGGCGGGTCCGGTGACGAGGGCGGCGTCGGTCACCCGCCCGGTGATCACGATGTCGGCACCGGCCCGCAGGCATTCGGCGATGCCGAAGCCGCCGAGGTAGGCGTGGGCGGCGAGGGTGCCCGGGTGGGCGGCGGTGAGGTCATCACCTTCGACGTGCGCGACCCGGACGGGGATGCCTAGCTTTTGCGCCAACTCCCGTACGGCGTCGGCGAGTCCGGCGGGGTTGAGGCCGCCGGCGTTGGCGACGAGCCGTACGCCGCGCTCGTGGGCCAGCCCGAGGCAGTCTTCGAGCTGCCGCAGGAAGGTGCGGGCGTATCCGGCGGCCGGGTCCTTGAGGCGGTCCCGCCCCAGGATGAGCATGGTGAGTTCGGCGAGGTAGTCGCCGGTGAGGACGTCGACCTCGCCGCCGGTGAGCATCTCGCGCAGGGCGTCGAAACGGTCGCCGTAGAAACCGGAGAAGTTGCCGATGCGCAGGGGGCCGCCCGCCGTCACCGCCCGGCCTCCTTGGGCGGGCGGCCGGTGCCGGCCGGTCCGGCGAAGGCCTGGGCGATGTCGAGCCAGCGGTCGGCGTCCGGGCCCTCGGCGCGTACGGCGAGGTCGGCGCGGTGGGCGCGCTGGGTGACGAGGAGGCAGAAGTCGAGGGCGGTTCCGGTGACCCGCTGCGCGGCGTTCTCGGGGCCGTACGTCCACACGTCACCGGAGGGGGCGGTCACCTCGACGCGGAACTCCTCCTGCGGCACGGGCAGCCCGTGCACGCTGAAGGCGAAGCCCCGGGCGCGTACCCCGATGCGGACCACATGCCTGAGCCGGTCGGTGGGTGGGCGCACCATATGCAGCGCATCCGCCACGTCCTGACCGTGGGCCCAGGTCTCCATAAGGCGGCCGGTGGCCATGGAGGCGGCCGACATGGGCGGCCCGAACCAGGGGAAGCGGGCGCCGTGGGGGGCCGCCCGGAGCGCCCGGTCCAGCGTGGCGCGTCCCTCGCGCCACCGGGACAGCAGCTCGGCGGGCGGGATCCGGGCGCCTTCCTCGGCGGCGTCGTCCACGAAGGAGCCGGGGGCCGCGAGCGCCTGCTTCACGACCTCCTGGAAACCCCCCTCGTCCGTGACGGCGAGCAGCGCGGCCCGGTCCGTCCAGTGCAGGTGGGCGATCTGGTGGGCGATGCTCCAGCGAGCGGCGGGCGTCGCGAGCCCCCACTGCTCTTCGCTCAACTCGGCCACCAGACGGTCGAGTTCTCCACTTTCCTCGCGCAGGTCGTCGAAGACGGGCGTCGGCTCAGACATGGGGGGAGCATGTCAGTGAGACCAGAAACAATCAAGCATGCTTGCATGAATTTGGCCGACAAGACTGCGGAGGACCGCTGGAAAATCGGGCGCACCGGACGGGTCTGGGGCCGTACGGTCGTCGGATGCTCGATGACGACGAGGACGTCGGAGTTAAGGACGTGGACGGCGACGGCTACTTCGGGGAGTCCGTCGCGAGGACGTACGACGAGTCGGCGGCGGACATGTTCGACGCGCGGGTCGTGGAGCCGGCGGTCGACCTGCTGACAGAGCTGGCCGCGGGCGGCCGGGCGCTGGAACTGGGCATCGGCACCGGGCGCATCGCGCTGCCCCTGGCGCGGCGCGGCGTCGAGGTGCACGGCATCGACCTGTCCCTGGCGATGGTGGCCCGGCTGCGGGCCAAGCCGGGCGGCGAGGCGATCGGGGTGACGATCGGCGACTTCGCCACGGCCCGGGAGGGCCGCGGCTTCTCCGTGGCCTACCTGGTCTTCAACACGATCATGAACCTGACGTCACAGGACGCCCAGGTGGACTGCTTCCGCAACGTCGCGGGCCAGCTGGCGCCCGGCGGCCGGTTCGTGGTGGAGGTGATGGTCCCCGACCTGCGCAGACTTCCGCCCGGACAGGCCGCGGTGCCGTTCCATGTGGGCGGCGACCGGCTCGGCTTCGACGTGTACGACGTCGCGACCCAGTCGATGAGTTCGCACCATGTCAGGGTCGCGGAAGGCCACGGCTCGCACCGCTCGATCCCGTTCCGGTACGTGTGGCCCGCCGAGCTGGACCTGATGGCCCGGCTGGCCGGAATGCGGCTGTGCGACCGGTGGGAGGACTGGACGCGGCGGCCCTTCACCGGCGAGAGCCGCGGCCATGTCTCGGTCTGGGAGAAGCCCGCCGGCTGACCGTCAGGCCTCCGGTACGACAGCGTCTCTGATCAGCTTAGTGATCCTGTGTCAGACGTGGTGTCTGGCAGCGGGTTTTCCCATCGTGGAGGGGTGGCGTGGGCGTGGAGATGGAATCCCGCGCCCAGTGCTGCCCCTCGCGGCTGGTGCCGGTTGGTGGGTGTGCTGATCGTCTTCACGCCCTGGTGCCGGTGGGCTGCGCGGGGCAGCCGGGGCCGGTCCGTGTGAGCGTGTCCCTCCGGACACTGGCCCGCCAGTCCGTCAGGTCCGGTGGGGGAGGGTGCCCTGCGTCGCCTGGGCGCGGGGCGTGTGGAACGTCGCCGGGTCGGTCCGGTCTTGGACCGGTCCCGGCTTGTCTTCGGCACGGTCGGTGTGGTCGGTGTGATGACCGCGCGGGTTTCGAGGCTGTGGACCACGGACCGGATGACCATGGTGCCGGTGGTGCGGTCGGCGATCGTTTTGGTCTGGTGGGTGAGGCCGCGTGCGGCGATGCGTTTCCACGCGCCGTGGTCGCGGTCGCCCTGGTAGCCGCAGCCCGGGCACAGCGCCCATTTCCATCCGGGTGTGGTGGGCCGGTCGGGGGCTTTGTGGTGCCGTAGCGGGGTCAGGCAGTTCGGGCAGTGCCTGGAGGTGCCGCGGGCGGGAACGGTGACGACGGCGATGCCGGTCTCGGCGGCCAGGTGCCGGATGCGCTCGGCGATCTTCCCGCGTGCCGCCTGGGAGAGGCGGGTGTTCAGGGTGCGGCCCATGCCCCGGGCTTCCATCGACCGCAGGTCTTCGAGGTAGATGACGCTCGCCCCGGCTGCGATGGCCTGGTCCACGGTCCAGCGTGCCGCGGCCCAGGCCAGGGCGTCATTGAGGTTCGACCGGCGAGCGGACACGTGCCGGATCTCGTCACGGATGACGCGCTGCCTGCCCTCCAGCGGCGTGTTCGGGGGGAGGCCGTGTTGGGTGCGGCCGTCGGTGAGGTGCTGGTGGCGGTCGGCCTTGGTGTGCAGGTGCTCGCCATGGCGGCGCAGGCGGTGCTGTTCGGCGAGGACACCGGCGGCCCGGAACTGGGCACCGGCCCCCAGGGCGGTGATCCGTCCGTCGTCGTGCAGCCGGACCGTCCCGGCGGACAGGAGGGTGTTCAGGCCCCAGTCCACGCCGAGCGCGACGGTGTGACCGGTGCGCCGGGTTTTCGGCACTGCGTGGGTGTAGGCCCAGTCCGCGCGTACCGTGTCGCCGTCCCTGCGCAGGGTGGGCAGGTGCAGCACCGCGGCGGCCGGGACCGTAGGGGGCAGCGTGACGGGGCAGGCCACCCACGTCCAGTCCCGGTATCCGGCCGGGTCGGGCCGGACGGGAAGCTGCAGCCGCAGCACCGCCCTGCCCGGATCGTCCGCGTGGCGCTCGATGGTGGCCTGCTGCCCGTCACACGCAGACAGCAGCAGCATCCGCGCCGCCCGCGGCACGCCCTCCAGCTCGAACACATCAACAGGCAGACGCCCATTGGCCTGGGCGAACGAGATGATCTGCCGGGTGCGGCCGTTGATGACACTGGAGGGGAGCTGCTGCCCGCCGGGCAGGGCAGCGCGCACTTGCTCCCACTCATCGGCGGTGCGCTCATGCGGGTCTGCGGGCCACGTGGCCAGCACTTCGGCGGTCAGGTCGGCACGCCACGTGGCCGACCGCAGCAGGCGTCCGGCCTGCTCCTGAGCCATGCGCACGATCCGGTCGTTGACCTTCACACCCCCAGGTGCGGCCACGGTCCAGCCGAGGCGGCGCAGCGCCATCCACGCGTTCGACGGCAGCTTCCGGCCCCCGGCATCCAACCCCGAGGCCAGCGCGCCCACATCCTGGGCATTCCAGTGCCCGGCCAGCAGCTCCGCTGCCATGGCGGACACCAGCGCGGCACACCAGCCGACCCGCTCCGCCAGCACCGCCTGGCCCAGAGCTTCGCCGCTCTTTTCCTCCACTCCGCGGCGCAGCACGCCACGGGCGCACGCGGTGCGGGAGGCCTCGCCCTCGGCGAGCGGCAGCTTCCGGCCCAACGCTCCACCCCCTGCCCGTCCCGATGCTGTCATCCGATCAACGACAGCCCCCGCGAAAGGTCACGCATCCGAATCACGCACTCCCATACGACACCGGCACCGGCACCGGCACCGGACAAAGCAGAACGACGACAGCGCATGAAGAAGCACCACGGATGCCTAAGAAAACGCGTGAGCCTTCCCCCGGCCCACATGTGTCCGTATGGCGCCGATGCTCGCCGCGATGACCAGGGCGATCGCGGCGGCCTCGGTCGCGGAGAGGGACTGGCCGAGGATCAGGAGGCCGGCCGTGGCCGCGAGGGCCGGTTCCAGGCTCATGAGGATGGCGAAGGTGGAGGCGGGCAGGCGGCGCAGGGCCAGGAGTTCGAGGGTGTAGGGCGCGACGGAGGAGAGCAGGGCCACCGCCGAGCCGAGGGCCACGGTGGTCGGGTCGAGCAGCCGGGTGCCCGCCTCGGCGATGCCCACGGGGAGGCAGAGCAGGGCCGCGACCGCCATGGCGAGGGCCAGCCCGTCCGCCTGCGGGAAGCGGCGCCCCGTACGGGCGCTGAAGACGATGTACGCCGCCCACATGGCGCCCGCGCCCAGGGCGAAGCCGACACCTACGGGGTCGAGCTCGCCGAAGCCTCCGCCACCCAGCAGAAAGACACCGGCGAGGGCCAGCGCCGCCCACACGGCGTTGATCGCCCGCCGCGAGGCCAGCACGGACAGGGCCAGCGGGCCGAGCACTTCGAGGGTGACCGCGGGGCCGAGCGGGATGCGGGCGACCGCCTCGTAGAAGAGGCCGTTCATGGCGCCCATGGCGATACCGAAGACGATCACCGTGCCCCAGTCGGAGCGCGAGTGGCCGCGCAGCCGGGGACGGCAGAACAGGAGGAGCACGACGGCCGCCGCGCACAGGCGCAGGGTGACGACGCCGAGGGCACCGGCCCGGGGCATCAGGGTCACCGCGAGCGCCCCGCCGAACTGCACCGAGACGCCCCCCGCGAGCACCAGCCCGACCGGCCCGAGCGAGCCGAACCTGCTTGGCGTTCCGACGGGGGCGACCGGGGTCGGCGTGGCGGTGCTTGAGGTGGTCACGGGCGGTCCCAGCTGCTCGATCGGGTTCGTTCATCGCGATGTACTACCAGGTCCAGGGTAATAGACTTGGACAGGAGCGTGAACCCTTTATGGAACTGTCCCAGATGGTGGATACGACACCGCTGCTCGCCGCGAGCGGACAGCGCGACACAGGGCTCGGCTAGCGGGCGCGCAGCCGATGGGCCTTCGGTCAGCGCCGGGCCATGTAGACGTCGAGCGCCTTGTGCAGCAGCCGGTTCAGCGGGAAGTCCCACTCCCCCAGGTACTCGACGGCCTCACCACCGGCGCCCACCTTGAAGCGGAGCAGGCCGAGCAGATGGTTGGACTCCTCCAGGGTGTCGGTGATGCCCCGGAAGTCGTAGACGTGGGCGCCCAGTTCGTGGGCGTCGGCCATCATCCTCCATTGCATGGCGTTGTTGGGCTGCACCTCGCGCTTGCGGCTGGTGGAGGCGCCGTAGGAGTACCAGACGTGCCCGCCGACGATCAGCATCGTGGCCGCGGCCAGGACGTCGCCTTCGTGGTGGGCGAGGTACAGCCGCATGCGGTCGGGGTGTTCTGCGGCGAGGGCGCTCCACATGCGCTGGAAGTAGGGCAGCGGGCGGGGGATGAACCGGTCCCGCTCGGCCGTCTCCCGGTACAGCTCATAGAAGAGCGGCAGCTCGTCGTAACCCCCGCGTACGACCTTCACGCCGGCCTTCTCAGCCTTCTTGATGTTCCGCCGCCACTGCTGATTCAGCCCCCGATGGATCTCCTCCAACGACCGCCCGGCGAACGGAACTTGGCACACATACCGGGGCTGCCCGGCCGCGAACCCCTCCTCGCTCCCCGGCTCGGTCTGCTGCCAGCCCATGCGGCGCAGCCGGTCGGCGAGGTCGAAGGCCCGCGGTTCGTACGACGTCGCCTCCGCGTCCCGCAGCCGTCGCGCGTCCGGGTCGGCGATCGCGGCCTTGACCGCCTCGGGGCTCCACCGCCGTACGACGACGGGCGGCCCCATCTTCACCGAGAACGCGCCCTTGCCCTTCAGGTAGGCCAGCATCGGCTCCAGCCAGCGCTCCAGATCGGGCGCGTCCCAGTCGATGACCGGCCCCTCCGGCAGATACGCCAGATACCGCTTCACCTTCGGCAACGGCCGCAGCAGCACCAGCCCCACCCCGACGAGCCGTCCGTCCCCCTCGAACCACCCCACGCTCTCCGCCCGCCAGTCGGGCTTCACGTCGCCCCACGACGGCAGCTGCATGTGGCTGGCCGAAACCCGGCCCGCCACGAACTCAAGATGCTCGGCGCGGCTGATGGGTCGCAGGGTGAGGGTCATGCTCGGGACTCCTTCGAGGTCATCGTTCCCGTCACCCTACGAGGGGCAACCTCCAGGCAGACGATCTTGGTCACCTCACTCCTTCGTTTCCTTCTCCAGAGCCTCTGCCAGCACCTCCGCCAGGTGTCGCCCGCGTACGCCCCCCAGTTGTTCCAGCTGCGTACGGCACGAGAACCCGTCCGCCAGGATCACCGCCCCCTCCGGGGCGTGCCGCACCGCCGGCAGGAGCTGTTCCTCCGCGCAGGCCCGGGACACCTCGAAGTGGCCCTTCTCGAAGCCGAAGTTGCCCGCCAGGCCGCAGCAGCCGCCGGCCAGTTCCCCGGTGAGGCCCGCCGACTCGCGCAGGCGCCGGTCGGCCGTGTCGCCGAGGACCGCGTGCTGGTGGCAGTGGGTCTGGCCGGCGACCGGGCGGTTCACGGGTGGTGGGGTCCAGTACGGGGCGTGCTGTTCCAGTGTCTCGGCGAAGGTACGGACCGCTGCCGCGAGCCGGGTCGCGCGGGGGTCGTCGTGGAGGAGTTCCGGGAGGTCGGTGCGCAGGGCCGCCGCGCAGCTCGGTTCCAGGACGACCACCGGTACCCCGGCCTCCAGCACCGGTTCCATCAGGTCCAGGGTGCGGCGCAGCACCGTCCGGGCGCGGTCGAGTTGGCCGGTGGAGACGTAGGTCAGGCCGCAGCAGACCCGGGCCCGGCGGGCCGGCAGCAGGGAGAGCGGGGATCTCGACCTTCCGTCTCCGATGCGGTGCCCCCTGGGCAGTTGCAGGGTCGGCGGGAGTGCCACCCGTAGCCCGGCGGCCTCCAGGACGCGTACGGCGGCCCGGCCGACGGAGGGGGAGAGGTGCTCGGTGAAGGTGTCCGGCCAGAGGACGACGAGGTCGCCGTTCCCGTTCCCGTTTCCGTCCTCGTCCGGGCGTGGCCTGTGCCGCCGCCACCAGCGGGTGAACGTCTCCGGCGCCAGCCGGGGGATCTCCCGCTCGGGCGCGATCCCCCCGAGCCGCTTCCCCGCCCACGTCAACGGCCTCACCGAAGCCAGCGAGTTGAGCAGCGGAGCCATGCGCAGCCGGGACGTCCAGCGCAGCCACTCCGGCAGCCGGCCCATGGACAGGTGCGCGGCGGGGCGGCGGCGGCCCGCGTAGTGGTGGTGCAGGAACTCCGCCTTGTAGGTGGCCATGTCGACGCCGACCGGGCAGTCCGAGCGGCAGCCCTTGCAGGACAGGCACAGGTCGAGGGCGTCCCTGACCTCCGTGGACCGCCAGCCGTCGGTGACCAGTTCACCGGCGAGCATCTCGTGCAGCAGCCGGGCCCGCCCGCGCGTGGAGTGCTCCTCCTCGCCGGTCGCGCGGAAGGACGGGCACATGACGGCGGGGCCGGACACCGTCGTCGTACGGCACTTCGCCACACCGACGCAGCGGCGGACTGCGGCGCGGAAGTCACCGCCGTCGGCCGGGTAGCCGAAGGCCACCGGCACGGGTTCGCGGGGCAGCGCGGCGAAGCGGAGGTTGGTGTCCAGCGGGGCCGGGCGGACCAGCATGCCGGGGTTGAGCAGGTCGTCGGGGTCCCAGATGCCCTTGGCCCGTTCGAAGAGCCGCACCATCTCGTCCCCGTACATCCTCGGCAGCAGCTCGGCCCGCGCCTGTCCGTCGCCGTGCTCCCCGGACAGCGAGCCGCCGTGGGCCACGACCAGGTCGGCCACTTCCTCCGAGAAGCGCCGGAAGCGGGCGACGCCGGCGTCGGTGAGCAGGTCGAAGTCGATGCGGACGTGGATGCAGCCGTCACCGAAGTGGCCGTACGGCGTGCCGTGCAGGCCGTGGGCGGCGAGCAGGGCGCGGAAGTCCCGCAGGTAGGCGCCGAGCCGGGCGGGGGGCACCGCGCAGTCCTCCCAGCCGGGCCAGGCCTCTCCCCCGGACAGGGAGGTGCGGCCGTCGTCCGGCATCCGCGTCGCCCGTCCGCTCGCATCCTCGCGGATGCGCCACAGAGCCCGTTGTGCCGCCGGGTCCGTCACCACGGCGGCGTCCACCACGTCGGCCGCGCGGACGATCGCCTCCGCATGCGCGCGTGCCTCCGCCGCCGACTCGCCGCCGGCCTCCACGAACAGCCAGGCGCCGCCCCGCGGCAGCCCGGCGGACGAGGGCACCAGGTCGGCCGCCATGCCCTCCACGGTCAGTGGCCGGTGCGACAGCAGGCCCGCGGCGGCCTCGGCCGCGGCGCTCTCGTCGGCGTACCCGAGGACGGCGAGGGCACGCGCGCGTGGCGTCTCCACCAGCCGTACGACCGCCTCGGTGAGGATGCCCAGGGTGCCCTCGGAGCCGCAGAAGGAGCGGGCCACGTCGGCGCCCTTCTCGGGCAGCAGCGCGTCCAGCGCGTACCCGGAGATGCGGCGCGGCAGTTCGGGGAAGCCGGTGCGCAGCCGGGCCAGGTCGCCCTCGACCAGGGCGCGCAGCCCGTCCGGGGCGCCCGCCCAGTCCTGCCCGAGCCGCAGCCGCCGCCCGCGCGCGGTGATGACCGACAGTTCGCGGACGCTGTCCGCGGTGGTTCCCCAGGCGACCGAGTGGGAACCGCAGGAGTTGTTGCCGATCATCCCGCCGAGCGTGCACCGGCTGTGCGTGGACGGGTCGGGGCCGAAGCGCAGGCCGTGCGGGGCGGCGGCCTCCTGGAGCCGGTCGAGGACGAGGCCCGGCTGGACGACGGCGGTGCGGGTGCCCGGGTCCAGCTCCAGCAGCCCGTTCATGTGCCGGGTGAAATCCAGCACGACACCGGTACCGGTCGCCTGCCCGGCGATCGACGTACCCCCGCCGCGCGCGACCACGGGCACCCCGCGCGTCCGGCACACCTCCAGGACGGCGGCCACGTCGTCCTCGTCTCTCGGCGCGACCACTCCCAGCGGGACACGCCGGTAGTTGGACGCGTCCATGGTGACCAGCGCCCGGGACGTCGTGTCGAACCCGACCTCGCCCCGGACGACCCTGCGCAGCTCCGCTTCAAGGCCCGAGAGATCCGTCATGCGTCCAGGATGCATCCGCTCACGCACAGTCACCGCGACTTTTCCACAGCCCCGCACGTATCGTCGTACAACCTCACAGGTCCACGGCACCGGCGATCTTGTCTCATCCGACGGACACGGTTCCGTCCCGTTTCGCCCAGCGGATACCCTCCGACTCGTGGCCGACATCCAGATCCCCGCTGACATCAAGCCCGCCGACGGACGCTTCGGCGCTGGCCCCTCCAAGGTGCGGACCGAGGCGCTGGACGCCCTCGCCGCCACCGGTACCTCCCTCATGGGCACCTCCCACCGTCAGGCGCCCGTCAAGAACCTGGTGGGCCAGGTCCGCGAAGGCATCAGCTCCCTGTTCTCCCTCCCGGACGGCTACGAGGTCGTCCTGGGCAACGGCGGCTCCACCGCCTTCTGGGACATCGCCACCCACGGTCTGATCGAGAACAAGTCCCAGCACCTCAGCTTCGGCGAGTTCTCCTCCAAGTTCGCCAAGGCCGCCAAGCTCGCGCCCTGGCTGGCCGAGCCCACCGTCATCGCCACCGACCCCGGCACCCACCCCGAGGCGCAGGCCGAGGCGGGCGTCGACGTCTACGCCTACACCCACAACGAGACCTCCACCGGTGTCGCCATGCCGATCAAGCGCGTGGCCGGCGCCGACGAGGGCGCGCTCGTCCTCGTGGACGCCACCTCCGGCGCGGGCGGCCTCCCGGTCGACGTCGCCGAGACCGACGTCTACTACTTCGCCCCGCAGAAGTCGTTCGCCGCCGACGGCGGCCTGTGGATCGCCCTCTTCTCCCCGGCCGCGATCGAGCGCGCGGAGCGCATCCACGCGTCCGGCCGCCACATCCCGGAGTTCTTCAGCCTCCCCACGGCGATCGACAACTCCCGCAAGAACCAGACGTACAACACCCCGGCCCTCGCCACCCTCTTCCTGCTCAACCAGCAGCTGGAGTGGCTCAACGGCCAGGGCGGCCTGGCCTGGTCCACGGCCCGCACGAAGGACTCGTCCACCCGCCTGTACTCCTGGGCGGAGGAGAGCAAGTACGCCACCCCGTTCGTCTCGGACCCGGCCAAGCGCTCCCAGGTCATCGGCACGATCGACTTCTCCGACGAGATCGACGCGGCGGCCGTCGCCAAGGCGCTGCGCGCCAACGGCATCGTGGACACCGAGCCGTACCGCAAGCTCGGCCGCAACCAGCTGCGCATCGCGATGTTCCCGGCGGTCGACCCGGCGGACGTCGAGGCGCTGACGCGGTGCATCGACTACGTGATCGAGAAGCTCTGAGCCGAGAAGCTCCGATCCGAGAACCTCTGATCACTGTCCCGGTCGTACGACGGTGAAGGGCGCCCCGCGGAGTACCGCGGGGCGCCCTTGCCCGATCGGCCGTTTGGGCGGGTTGCCTCACTTCCACGGGTCGGTGAACGACCGCCCGGGCACCGGCTTGGCGATGAGCGCTATGGGGATGAAGAAGTTGACCTGGCCGATCGCGAACATGAGTGTGGCGAGCGCCTTGGCCTCGTAGTGCTCGGCTGCCTGCGCGTACAGCTCGTCGGAGACTCGCTCGCCGTCCACCGACGGCTGGAGCACGGCTTCCACCAGTGCGAGCGCGGCACGCTCGGCACCGGTGAAGTACGGCGAGTCCTGCCAGGACGCCACCGAGGTGATCCGCTCCTCCGACTCCCCGGCCTTGCGCAGGAAGCCCGTGTGCAGCACGGTCAGGTAGGTACTGCCGACGATCTGGCCGGCGCGCAGCTGGACCAGGCTGATCGTGGAGCGCGGTACCGAACCGTTGCCGGCGGCCCTGAACAGCGCCGCGGACACCTCCGCCAGCTCGGGGACGAGCTCCGCGGGGTCCTCGGACATCCGCGGAACCATCGGGACCGCCGCCGTGATCGAACGTGCTTCCATCGCCGTCTCCTTCGGGCTTTCGTGTTGCTTTCACTGCCCTGACGGATCGCGGCAGAGGAAGGTAACCGAGGAGAGGCGAAGGAAGACGGTCGCTCTCAGTCCTTGGCGCGCGGGGCCGCGTCGAGCAGCAGCTTCGCGGCCACCTCCGCCCCGTCGCCGCGGGTGGCGCCGGCCACGGCCCTCGCCCGGGCGTGGGTCTCGGGAGTGAGGGCCGTCTTCAGCGCGGCCGACAGGGACTCGAAGGTCGGGGTCGGACCGTCGTGCGCCGCGCCGATGCCCAGCTCGGCCACCCGGCCGGCCCAGTACGGCTGGTCCGCCAGCTGGGGCACCACCGCCTGAGGCGCGCCGGCCCGGGCCGCCGTCGTCGTGGTGCCCGCGCCGCCGTGGTGCACGACGGCGGCCATCCGGCCGAACAGGGCCTGGTGATTGGCCTCGCCGACGACGAAGCAGTCGTCCTGGTCGCCGATCAGGGTCAGGTCGGCCCAGCCGCGGGAGAGCACCGCACGGCGGCCCTGCGCGCGCACCGCCTCGACGGCCACCTGGGCGACGTTCCCCGACGCGTGCATGGGCATGCTGCCGAAGCCGACGTACACCGGCGGTTCGCCGGCCTCCAGGAACGCCAACAGCTCATCCGGCAGCGGGCGTTCGTCCGGCACGATCCACGCGCCGGTCTGTACGACGTCGAGCTCCGCCATCCCCTGCCACGGGTCCAGGGCCGGGTCCGTCGCCAGCCACGGCCGGTCGCCGACGACGTAGTCGCGGACCTCGGCCACCGGGGGCAGGCCGATCGACGCCCGGTTGATGTTGAGCGCCTCGCCGAACAGCTCGTTGACAGTTTGGGCGTCCAGGTCCCACAGCACCTTGTTGTCGGTCACCTCCGGCGGAAGCGGCCGGCCCGGATACGCCAGCGGCCGGCGGTGGAGCGAGGGCAGGGTGACCTGCTGGAACGTCACCGACACGGAGGGGATGCCCAGCTTCTCGGCCACCGACAGCGCACCGGCCGCGGCCGGGAGCATGCCGGTCGCCACCAGCACGTCACACCCCTCGGCCGCCTCGGTGACCGCGTCCAGCTGCCCGGCGATCAACTGGGCCGCGCGCTGGGAGATGGAGGACGCCGGCAGCGCCGCCTTGGTCAGCGCCCGCGCGGACGGGCCGACCGGCACCATCGGCACGCCGACACCGGCCAGCCGCTGAGCGAAGTCCTCGTCCGGCGGCGCGCACACCCGCACCTCAGCGCCGAGTTCCCGCAACCGCACCGCGAGACCCGCCATCGGTTCGACGTCCCCGCGCGATCCATACGTAGACAACAGCACACGCACTTTGTGACTCTCCCGTTCCCGCAGGTTCTGGCCTCGGCGGACGATTCTGCGGTACGAACGGGGGCTTGCCGCAAGGCCCCCCGTGCGCTATACGTTGAGAGTGGCAAGGAGTGGGTAACCTCCTTGCCTTTCCTGTGTGTTGTGACGTGCGCGCCGCGCCCACGGAGACCGCGTGCGGGGTCGCGCCCGCCGTCGCACGGCACACGAGGTGTTCCCCAAGCCTTCGCCTGATCAGCCAGCGCCAACTCGGGCGATTATGTGCCCTGTTGTTAGGGTGCGCAGATCAACATCACCATCTGACGGGGGCGTTACATGCCGATCGCGCGTAGATCACTACTGACCGGTTCGACGGTTGCCGCGGCCACCACCGCACTCGGCACCTCGGGGAGCGCTGAAGCCTCCGGCCGTTCACAGTCCGCTCCGCTCCCCTTGCTCCAGCGCACACCGGGCAGCCTCGGCGCGCCCGGCGTGACAGGGCTGCACCTCCAGTTCGGCGCCGACCCCGCCACCGAGATGACCGTCTCCTGGATCAGCCCGCAGTCCGTACGCCGCCCGCAGGTGCGCCTCGGCTCCCCGGACGGAGACGACGGGCAGGTGATCGACGCCGAGACCCGCACCTACCGCGACGGGCTCTCCGGACAGGAGGTGTACGTCCACCACGCCCGCCTCAGCAGGCTGCGGCCGGAAACCACCTACCTGTACTCGGCCGGGCACGACGGGGCTGTACCGGAGAGCGGTTCGTTCACCACGGCGCCACGCGGTCGCGCCGCGTTCAGCTTCACCAGCTTCGGCGATCAGGGCACGCCCAATCTGCGGCGCGTCGTCGAGTGGCCTGCGGGAGCCCCCGCCCCTTCGCCCGCGGGACGCTACCCGCTCTACACCAGCACCCAGGCCGGCACTCCGGCCTCCGCCGACATCGTGGCCGCGGTGGAACGGGTCGATCCGCTGTTCAACCTGTTGAACGGCGACCTGTGCTATGCCGGTGCGGCCGGCGTCATCGGCCAGGACCGCGTCGCGACCTGGGCGGACTGGTTCATCAGCAACAGCCGTTCGACGCGGCTGCGTCCGTGGATGCCCTGTGTCGGCAACGGCGAGAACGAGAAGGGCAACGGCCCCTTGGGGGTGAGCGGTTACCAGACCTACTTCACCCTGCCCGAGTCGACGGCCGCCGCCGATCCCGAGACCGAGGGCCTGTGGTACGCCTTCACCGTCGGCTCCGTCCGCTTCATCAGCCTGGCCAATGACGACGTGGCGATCCAGGACTCCGGCGACACCTATGTGAGCGGATACTCCGACGGGGCACAACGCCGCTGGCTCGAAAGGGAGTTGAAGGCGGCACGCGGGAACGACGGGATCGACTGGATCGTGGTCTTCATGCACCACCCGATGATCTCCAGCAGCCGCACCGGCAGCGGCAGCGACCTCGGGATCCGCAAGGCATGGGGCCCGCTCTTCGACACGTACGAGGTCGACCTGGTGCTCTGCGGACACGAGCACTACTACGAGCGGTCACTGCCGGTCCGCGGTGCCCTGCCGAGCGAGGGCCTCACCCCGATTCCGGTCTCCACCGACACCGATGTCATCGACAGCAGCAAGGGCACCGTCCACATGATCATCGGGGGCGGCGGCAATTTCGCGACCAACCAGGACGCCCTGTTCGACGAGGACAAGGGCCGAGTCGTCGTCGACCTGAGCACCGAAATGCAGGGCCGCCATCGCAAGCCGGTCTACATCACCGAGGACGCCCCCTGGCGCGCCGTCCAGGACCGCGTCCACACCCACGGCTTCGCGGCTTTCGACGTGGACCCCGGTGACTGCCGCACCGGCCGCACCCGGATACACGTCACCTACTACACCTTCGACGGCCCCTACGCCGACCTCACCCCCGTGGACACCTTCACCCTCGAACGCCCCCGCAAGGACGCCCGGCCCCAAGGGAGGCGGTGAGGCAGACGGGCGGCCCCGGCAGGCCCGCTGCTCGGGGCACCCCTTGCGGGAGCGCTCCCATACAGGACCCTGGCGAACCAGTCAGGGTGACAAGTGGGGCTATTGATGCCTGTATGGGAAGTATGACCAGTTCGCGTACGAGCCCCGTGCTCGCCCCCTTCATCAAGCAGTACGCCGCCCTCCTCACGACCCACAAGAAGGACGGCACCGGCATCGGCACCCCCATGAACATCGCCGTCGAAGGAGACCACGCCTACGTCCGCACCGCGGCATCCACCTCGAAGGTCAGGCGCATCCGCAACAACCCCGAGGTGGAACTCGCCCCCGCCACCGTGCGCGGCGCCCCCACCGGCCCGCAGATCCACGCACGGGCGCGGCTGCTGGAGCACGGCAGCCCGGAGGAACAGCACGCGGCCAAGCTGCTTCGGCACAAGTACCCCATTGCGCAAGGGGTGGTGGTGCCACTCACCCACAAGCTGATGCGCACGCGGACGCTGCACTACGAGCTGCGGCCCAGCGGGGAGGAGCCGCCCGCCGGAAAGTGGGCGGAGCCCACCGACCGGTGACCGCTCAGCCTCTCCGCCGCAGCCTCCGCAGCCCGAACAGGGCGAGCGCTCCGACGGCGACGACGGCGGCGCCGACCTTCACACTCCCGCCGCCGGAGCCGCCGCCCGCCGCAGCTGAACTCCCGCTGCCCGACGGCGACTTGCCCGCGTGGCCGCCCGGAGCGTCCTGCACCTGCACCGGGCTGTCCGCGCCCTCGCTGCCGAACAGCAGCTTCGTACCGTCGGCGGAGTAGGTGACCGACTCACCCTGCTGCTGCAAGGGCACGTCGAGCCGGCCCTCGCGCTTGATCCGGCCGCCGTTCCAGTCGTAGTAGATGCCGCCGAAGTAGCCGCGCACGACGAGCTGTTGCCCGTCCGGCGAGAAGGCGGCGTCGGTGGCCCAGAGGTCGACGGTGGCGACCGGCCTGAACACGTTCGTGCCGGACGACGAGAGGGTCGCGGGGCCTTCGTAGAGGTGCCCGCCGTCCTCCTTCTTGTCGACGATGTACACGCGCCCGGTCTTCGGGTGGACGATCAGCGACTCGGCGTTCCTCGGCCCGTCCGCGTACTTCACCACGTACTGCTTGGCCGTGACCGTCTGGTCCTTCAGCACCTTCGGCTCGGACAGCCGGTAGATCCACACGTACGGCCACTTGCCGCCGAGGTTGTCGCCGATGTCGCCGACGTAGATCTGGTGGTCCGGGCCGATGGAGATGGCCTCGGCGTCGCGCGGGGAGCCGATGCCGCGCAGCGTCACGGTGGCGACGGTCTTCCCGGTCGCGCTGTCCACGGCGTAGATGTACGGGCCGTCGTTGCTGTCGTTGTGCGTCCAGTAGATGCCGGGGTGCAGATGGGAGGCGGCCAGGCCGCTGGACTCGGCGATCCGCGGATCCTTGATCGTGAACCCCTGGTCTCCGTCCGCGGCGGAGGCGGGCACGGCGAACGCGCCCACGAGAAGGGCCCCGGCGAGGAGAGCGAACGATCGGCGCATGCCCCAAGCCTGCCATCCCCGCCGGGGGTTCGGCGGGCGTGGTGGGCCTCACACGCCACCGGGGGGCGTGATCGTCCATGATGTGCGGATGCTCAGGTTCATGCCCGTAGGTGACTCCATGACGATCGGCAGTGCGGGCGAACACACGTGGCGCTACCGGCTGTGGCGACACCTGTGCGGGACGTACGGTGGCCCGTTCACCTTCGTCGGACCGCGCGAGGAGCTGTACGACAAGGGCGCCGACGCACCGACGTCGTACGCCTACGCCGACCCCGGCTTCCCCCGCTTCCACCTCGCCGGCTGGGGCGAGGGGTGGCTGCACATGGCTCCGCTGATCGGGGAGGCGGTGCGCGAACACCGTCCGGACGTGCTGCTGGTCTCCCTGGGCCTGATCGATCTGGGCTTCTACACGAACGCCGAGCAGACGGCGGAGAACGTGCGCGCCTTCGTCGCGGGGGCGCGGGAGGCCGAGCCGCACATACGTATGGTCCTGCTGCCGGTGATCCCGAACATACGGGCGCAGGCGGATCCGCCCTTCGCCGAGCAGGTGGACCGCTTCAACGTCCTGCTCGCCAAGGCGGTCGCCGACCTGGACGAGCCCCGCTCCCCGATCCTGCTGGCCTCGCCCCCGGAGTCGTACGACATCCACGCCGACACCTACGACGGCACGCATCCCAACGCGAGCGGGGAGCACCGGATCGCGGGGGCGTTCGCGGGGGCGATGTGGGAGGGGTGGGGGGTCGGACAGGCGTACGTGGCCTGAACAAGTTGACCTAATTCCGGCGACTCCTGGTCACCGTGCGTATCGTTGAACTGCGCGGCTGCACTCGTCCGTGGGGCAGCCGGGGAGGAGCGCCACGATGACCGTCCTTGAAGACAGGATCGCGATGGCCGACGCCGACGCCAACACCGAGCGCTTGGACGAGTGGTTCGAGCGGCTTGAGCGTATGCCCGTCCCCGAAGGATTCAGGGTCGAGATCGTCGGGGGCAACGTCCATATGACGCCGCAGCGGGACACGCACTGGGAGATCATCCGCGAGATTCTCTTCTCCATCGAGGACCGGTTCGGGAGGAAGGTGAGGGTGTTCTCGGACGTCCGGATCGACTTCCCGGGCCACGAGAACGGCTTCTGCCCAGACATCGCGAAGCTCAGCGACTCGGCGAAAAAGGATGACAAGGGCCGCTGGCGTTATCAGGACGTGGAGTTCGTCGCCGAGGTCATCTCCGACGGCACGGCCGCCAACGACTACGGCCCGAAGAAGACCGCCTACGCCATCGCCGAGGTCCCCGTCTACGTCATCGCCGATCCCTACCAAGGACGGTGCTTCGTCTACACCCACCCCAAGGACGGCGACTACGCCATGAGGACGTCGGTGGACTTCGGCACCGACATCGACCTGACCGGCACCGTGGTCGACCTCACCCTCAAAACCGACGACTTCCCCCGCGACTAAGTTGCTTGCCTAGAGCCCACTCCAAGCCGTTGGCTGATGGCCATGGAGTACACGCAGCTAGGACGCACGGGACTCAAGGTCAGCCGACTCGTCCTCGGCACCATGAACTTCGGCCCGCAGACCGACGAGGCCGGCAGCCACGCCATCATGGACGCGGCGCTGGGCGCGGGCATCAACTTCTTCGACACCGCCAACGTGTACGGCTGGGGCGAGAACAAGGGCCGTACCGAGGAGATCATCGGCAACTGGTTCGCCAAGGGCGGTGAGCGGCGCGACAAGGTCGTGCTCGCCACCAAGGTCTACGCCAACATGGCCCCCGACGGCGAGCAGGCCTGGCCCAACCACGACAAGCTCTCCGCCCTCAACATCCGGCGCGCGGTGGACGCCAGCCTGAAGCGGCTGAAGACGGACTACATCGACGTCTACCAGTTCCACCACGTCGACCGTGACACTCCCTTCGAGGAGATCTGGCAGGCCATCGACGTACTGGTCCAGCAGGGCAAGATCCTCTACGTCGGCTCCTCCAACTTCCCCGGCTACAAGATCGCCCAGGCCAACGAGATCGCCGCCCGGCGCGGCGGCACCATCGGGCTGGTCAGCGAGCAGTGCCTGTACAACCTCGCCGAGCGCCGCGCCGAGATGGAGGTCATCCCGGCCGCGCAGGAGTACGGCCTCGGGGTCATCCCCTGGTCGCCGCTGCACGGCGGTCTGCTGGGCGGGGTGATCAAGAAGGAGGTCCAGGGCGGTCGCCGCGCCTCCGGGCGGGCCGCCGACACCCTCGCCGACCCGGCCGCGCGCGCCCGGATCCAGTCCTACGAGGACCTCCTCGACAAGCACGGCCTGGAGCCCGGCGAGGTCGCCCTGGCCTGGCTGCTGACCCGGCCGGGTGTGACCGGGCCCATCGTCGGCCCGCGTACGGCCGAGCAGCTGGAGTCCGCGCTGCGGGCGGTCGAGCTGAAGCTGAGCGAGGAGCTGCTCTCCGGGCTGGACGAGATCTTCCCGGGGCCGGGGCCGTCCCCGGAGGCCTTCGCCTGGTAGACCCAGGACAGGGGCGCGGGGAACTGCGCGACCAGCCACAGCCGGCCGTAGTTCCCCGGCCCCCGGCGTCTACTTCACCGCGGAGGACAAAGCCACCACCACGAACAACAGCACAAGTACACCGGCCATGATCCGGTTCCGGGTTTTCGGGTCCACGTGACCGAGCCTAACCAACGCCGCCGAGCGACCAGCGGGCAACCGCCTCGTACCGCGGCTGCTCCCCCGCCACCCCCGACTTCGGCAGGTTGCTGCGCATCAGCACGAGGTCGGCCACCGTCCAGGCCGGGCTGGTGAACTCGGCGAGCGCGTCGACGTACGGCCGCATGTGCACCGGATGCCGGCTGCGCGCCACCGTGAGGTGGGCCGTGTAGCGGCGGTGGTCGCCCATGTCGATGCCGGACTTCCGGCCCGCGGCCTCCGCGCGGTCGGCCAGCCGCCCCATCGTCGGCAGGTCCCCGTCCGCGCCCACCCACAGCACCTGTCCGCGCCCGAACTGTCCGCCGCCCCGCAGGGCCAGCGGGAAGGGGTCCGTGTGCCGGACCGCACGCTCCAGGCGGTCCGACAGCTCGGGTACGGCCTCCTCGCCCACCTCGCCGTAGAAGGCGAGCGTGAAGTGCCAGCCGGGCCGGCCGGTCCAGCGCAGCCGCTCCGCGCCAGGGAGCTGCTTCAACTTGGCGACGGTCGCGGCGAGTTCATGGATGACGTTCTCCGGGGGCAGCACCGCGGCGAAGAGTCTCATGTCCTCACCATCGCAGACCCGGGAGGGGCCCGCCGGGGGGGGCATGACGATCACGATCCGAGAAGGCGGCCTCGACGACGTTCTTCGTGGGGCAGGTGCCGGCCCGGAGGGTGCTGTAGCGCACCCCCCGGGTGGGCCCCAGAGGATCACGCCGCCGTAGCCAGCTGCTCCCGGTCGCGCGGGACGAAGCGGACCCGCGGGTGGCCTTGGTGCCAGCCCACGGACAGGCGCAGGCCGCCGGTGCGGGCCAGGACGAGGCCGATGACGGCGGCTGCGGCGGCCGACACCGCGCCACCGGCGGCGAAGCCGACCCGGGGGCCGTAGGTGTCGGTGACCCAGCCGACGAGGGGCGCGCCCAGCGGCGTGCCGCCCATGAACACCATCATGAACAGGGCCATCACCCGGCCGCGCATGGCCGGGTCGGTGGCCATCTGGACGGCCGTGTTCGCGGTGACGTTGACCGTGAGCCCGCACACCCCGATCGGGACCATGAGCAGCGCGAACAGCCAGTACGACGGCGCCAGCGCGGCCACGATCTCCAGCGCGCCGAAGGCCAGCGCGGCGGCGGTCAGCACCCGGAGCCGGGCGGTGCCGCGGCGGGCCGCGAGCAGTGCGCCGCCCAGGGAGCCGACGGCGATCAGGGTGTTGAAGAGGCTGTAGCTGCCGGCACCGGCGTGGAAGATGTCGTCGGCGTAGGCGGAGAGCCAGACCGGGAAGTTGAAGCCGAAGGTGCCGATGAAACCGACCAGCACGATCGGCCAGACCAGTTCGGGGCGGCCGGCGACATGGCGCAGGCCCTCCCGCAGCTGGCCCTTGCCGCGCGGGGCGCGCTCGACCACGTGCAGCTCGCGGGTGCGCATGAGCAGCAGCCCGGTGAGGGGGGCGGCGAAGGACAGGCCGTTGGCGAGGAACGCCCAGCCGGTGCCCACGCCGGTGATCATGAGACCGGCGACGGCGGGGCCGACCAGGCGGGCGGACTGGAAGTTCGCGGAGTTCAGGCTGACCGCGTTCTGCAGCTGGTCCGGGCCGACCATCTCGGAGACGAAGGACTGGCGGGCCGGGTTGTCGACCACCGTGGCGAGGCCGACGGCGAACGCGGCGACGTAGACGTGCCAGACCTGGACCTGGCCGGTGAGCGTCAGTGCGGCGAGCACGAGGCCGGTGACGGCCATGGACACCTGGGTGACCATCAGCGTGGGGCGTTTGGGGAGGCGGTCCACGAGGACGCCGCCGTAGAGGCCGAACAGCAGCATCGGCAGGAACTGCAGGGCCGTCGTGATACCGACGGCCGCGGAGGAGCCGGTGAGGCTGAGGACGAGCCAGTCCTGGGCGATGCGCTGCATCCAGGTGCCGGTGTTGGACACGGCCTGGCCTATGAAGAACAGGCGGTAGTTCCGGTTCTTCAGCGAGCTGAACATCGAGGACTTGCGGGGGTTGTGGGCGGTAGGTGCGGGGGCGGAAAGTGCTCCGGATCCCGTACTCAAGTGGGTTCGCCTCCTCAGGGGGACTGCTTACAGGTGCGCGAGCTTCTCCAGCACGGGGGCGGCGGCGCGCAGTTTGGCCCACTCGTCCTCGTCGAGGCCCTCGACCAGGCCGGCCAGGAACGCGTTGCGCTTGCGGCGGCTCTCTTCGAGCATCGCCTCGGCCTGCTCGGTCTGGGTGACGACCTTCTGGCGCCGGTCCTCGGGGTGCGGCTCCAGCCTGACCAGCCCCTTGGCCTCCAGCAGCGCGACGATGCGGGTCATCGACGGCGGCTGGACGTGCTCCTTGCGGGCGAGTTCACCGGGGGTGGCGGAGCCGCAGCGGGAGAGGGTGCCGAGCACCGACATCTCGGTGGGGCTCAGCGACTCGTCGACCCGCTGGTGCTTGAGCCGACGGGACAGCCGCATCACTGCGGAGCGAAGAGCGTTCACGGCGGCAGCGTCGTCGCCATGGGTTAGGTCCGGCATGTTCTTTAGAGTAACTCATTACCCTCTCTAAAGACCAACGGAACACGCCCGAATGCCCGTGATGACGGTCACTGAACCCACTGATCACCCGTACGGGTGAGGAGGTTCCGGAAAGTGACCCGCGGGGTGGCCGGATGTGGCCACTCTCGTAGGCATGGCGACCAGTGTGCTCAGCCTGCGGATAGACGGGGAGCTGCTAGAGAGGCTCCGGCTCCATGCGGCGAAAAGAGGAATGAGCGTGCAGGACTACGTGGTCCGCACGCTCATTCGGGACGACTTCGACGAACGGTTCCAGACCGCCGTCGAGGAGACGGAGAAGTTCTACGGCGTCACCTGACGCCGTAGCGGACCGATCAGGTCAGACCCAGGGCCGGCATCAGATAGTAGAAGGCGAAGACGGCCGACACGACGTACATCGCCGCCGGGATCTCCCTGGCGCGGCCGGCCGCGAGGCGCAGCACCACGAAGGTGATGAAGCCCATGCCGATGCCGTTGGTGATCGAGTAGGTGAACGGCATCATCACCATGGTCACGAAGGCCGGGATGGCGATGGTGAAGTCCGCCCAGTCGATCTCCTTGACGGAGCCGGCCAGGATCAGGAAGCCCACCGTGAGCAGCGCCGGGGTCGCGGCCTGGGACGGGACCATCGTGGCGACCGGCGTCAGGAACAGCGCGGCGGCGAACAGGCTGCCCGTGACGACGTTCGCGAGGCCGGTGCGGGCGCCCTCGCCGACACCCGCCGTGGACTCCACGAAGCAGGTGGTGGCCGAGGAGGAGCTGGCGCCGCCCGCGGCCACGGCGATGCCGTCGATGAAGAGGACCTTGTTGATGCCCGGCATGTAGCCCTGGGCGTCGGTCAGCTTGGCCTCGTCGGCGACGCCCATGATCGTGCCCATGGCGTCGAAGAAGGACGACAGCAGCACGGTGAAGACGAAGAGGGTGCCGGTCAGGATGCCGACCCGGTGGAAGCCGCCGAACAGGCTGACCTGGCCGATCAGGCCGAAGTCGGGGCTGGAGACCGGGTTGCCCGGCCACTTCGGGGTGGTCAGGCCCCAGGACGGCACCTTGGTGACCGCGTTGATGATCATCGCGAGGACGGTCATCGACACGATGGAGATCAGGATGGCGCCGGAGACCTTGCGGACGATCAGCGCGAGCGTGAGCAGGGAGCCGAGGATGAAGACCAGGACCGGCCAGCCGTTGAGGTGACCGTCGCCGCCGAGCTGGAGCGGGACGGTGGTCTGGGCGATGTCCGGGATACGGCTGACGAAGCCGGAGTCCACGAGGCCGATCAGCATGATGAACAGGCCGATACCGATGGAGATGGCCTTGCGCAGGCCGTAGGGCACGGCGTTCATCACGCGCTCACGCAGCCCGGTGGCGACGAGCAGCATGACGATGAAACCGGCGAGGACGACCATGCCCATCGCGTCCGGCCAGGTCATCCGGGGCGCGAGCTGGAGCGCGACGACCGTGTTCACACCGAGGCCGGCGGCCAGCGCGATCGGGACGTTGCCGATGACGCCCATGAGCAGGGTGGTGAAGGCGGCCGTCAGCGCCGTCGCCGTGACCAGCTGGCCGTGGTCCAGGTGATGCCCGTACATGTCCTTCGCGCTGCCGAGGATGATCGGGTTCAGCACGATGATGTAGGCCATCGCGAAGAAGGTGGCGAAACCGCCGCGGATCTCGCGGGCCACGGAGCTGCCGCGCTCGGAGATGCGGAAGTAACGGTCGAGGAAGCCGAAAACGGGCGTCCGCCCGTGCTGTTCGGGGGTGGGGACCTTGGCGGGGGCCGAGGTGGGCATTAGAGGTTCCTACGAGCAGAAGTGGACAGACGCAAACGGTTTCAGTATGAACATATGAGTTCGACGCACGCTATCTCCGCGCGTAGACCCAATCGCCTCGTAAGCTGTCTGCCATGGCTAAGTGGACCCCGAAGCACGAGGCGCCGGAGCCCCTGGAGGGGCCTGTGGTCGCCACCATCACCGGCGGCACGATCGTGTGGTTCGTCCTCTTCCTGGTCCAGCTGCCCTTCTACGGCTGGTTCCACGACCACGGCCACCTGTGGTGGCTCTGGACCTGCCTGGCCGGCGGCGGGCTCGGCCTGATCGGCATCTGGTACGTCCGCAGGCGCGACGCGGCGATCAAGCGGGCCGCCGCGCTGGGCTCCGGCCAGGGCTGAACTTCTGATCCGAGCGATTCGGTGGGCGGGCGGGCAGAACCGCACGTAACGTCGAATGCATGTCCCACATAGACGCGGGCGCTGAACTCGACCCCGTCCATCCCATGGCCCTGCCCGAGGGCCGGCCGGCCGGGCTGACTACTGCCGAAGTCGCCGAGAGAGTGGCACGCGGGCAGGTCAACGACGTTCCGGTGCGCAGCAGCCGGTCGTTCGGGGAGATCGTCCGCGCGAACGTCTTCACCCGGTTCAACGCGATCATCGGCGTGCTCTGGGTGGTCATGCTGTCCGTCGCGCCGATCCAGGACAGCTTCTTCGGCTTCGTGATCCTCGCCAACACCGGCATCGGCATCGTCCAGGAATGGCGCGCCAAGCAGACCCTGGACTCGCTCGCCGTGATCGGCGAGGCCCGGCCGACCGTACGGCGGGACGGCAACGCCGTCGAGATCGCCACAAGCGAGATCGTGCTGGGCGACCTCATCGAGACGGGCCCCGGCGACAAGATCGTCGTGGACGGCGTGTGCGCCGAGGCCGACGGGCTGGAGATCGACGAGTCGCTGCTCACCGGCGAGGCCGACCCCGTCGTCAAACGCCCCGGCGACCCGGTCATGTCGGGCAGCTTCGTGGTCGCCGGCGGCGGTGCCTTCCAGGCGACCAAGGTGGGCCGGGAGGCGTACGCCGCCCAGCTCGCCGAGGAGGCCTCCCGCTTCACCCTCGTCCACTCCGAGCTGCGCACCGGCATCTCCACGATCCTCAAGTACGTGACCTGGATGATGGTCCCGGCGGCCATCGGACTCGTCATCACGCAGCTCGTCGTCAAGAACTACGGGTTCAAGGACGCCGTCGCCCGCACCGTCGGCGGCATCGTCCCGATGGTCCCGGAGGGGCTGGTGCTGCTCACCTCGGTCGCCTTCGCGATCGGGGTGATCCGGCTGGGCCGGCAGCAGTGTCTTGTGCAGGAACTCCCGGCCATCGAGGGCCTGGCCCGCGTCGACACGGTCTGCCTGGACAAGACCGGCACGCTCACCGAGGGCGGCATGGACGTCAGCGAGCTGCGGACCCTCGACGGCTACGACGAGTCGTACGTGCGCAAGGTGCTCGGCGCCCTCGGCGAGTCCGACCCGCGCCCCAACGCCTCCCTCCAGGCCGTCATCGACGCCTTCCCGGACAGCGAGGAGTGGCGCTGCATCGAGTCGCTGCCCTTCTCCTCCGCCCGCAAGTACAGCGGCGCCGCCTTCAGCGAGGGCGACGGCGAGGCCAGCACCTGGCTGCTGGGCGCCCCCGACGTCCTGCTCGCCCCCGACGACCCAGCCCTGGCCGAGACCGAGCGCCTCAACGAACAGGGCCTGCGGGTCCTCCTCCTCGCCCGCGCCACCCGCGAACTGGACGAGCCCGACCCGGCCCGCGGCGCCCGCCCCACCGCGCTCGTGGTGCTGGAGCAGCGGCTGCGCCCCGACGCGGCCGAAACCCTGCACTACTTCGCCGAGCAGGACGTACGGGCCAAGGTCATCTCCGGGGACAACGCGGTCTCCGTCGGCGCGGTCGCCGCCAAGCTGGGGCTCAAGGGCTCCGCGGTGGACGCGCGGCGGCTGCCCGCCGGCCGGGCGGAGATGGCGGACGCGCTGGACGAGGCGACCGTCTTCGGCCGGGTCACCCCGCAGCAGAAGCGGGACATGGTCGGCGCGCTCCAGTCGCGCGGGCACACGGTCGCGATGACCGGCGACGGCGTGAACGACGTACTGGCCCTCAAGGACGCGGACATCGGCGTGGCCATGGGCTCGGGCTCGGAGGCGACCCGGGCGGTCGCGCAGATCGTGCTGCTGAACAACAGCTTCGCCACGCTGCCGTCGGTGGTCGGCGAGGGCCGCCGGGTGATCGGCAATATCACGCGGGTGGCGACGCTGTTCCTGGTGAAGACGGTCTACTCGGTGCTGCTGGCCGTGCTGGTGGTGTGCTGGGGGGTCGAGTACCCCTTCCTGCCCCGGCACCTGACCCTGCTGTCCACCCTCACCATCGGTGTCCCCGCCTTCTTCCTGGCCCTCGCCCCGAACAAGGAACGCGCGCGCCCGCACTTCGTACGGCAGGTGATGCGGTACTCGATCCCGGGGGGCGTGGTGGCCGGGGTGGCGACCTTCGTGATGTACCTGGTCGCCCGGCACTACTACACCGGGCCCGGCCAGCTGGACGCCGAGACCAGTGCGGCGACGCTGACCCTGTTCCTGATCTCGATGTGGGTCCTGGCGATCATCGCCCGCCCCTACACCTGGTGGCGGATCGCCCTGGTGGCCGCGATGGGCCTGTCCTTCGTCCTCGTCCTGGCCGTGCCGTCCCTGCAGAGCTTCTTCGCCCTGAAGCTGGTGGGCGTCACCATGCCGTGGACGGCGGTCGGCCTGGCGGTGGTGGCGGCGGCCGTCCTGGAGCTCATCTGGAGCTGGGTCGGCCGCCGCGTTCCTGCTTAGCGCTCGGTCTTACTGGACGTCGACGAAGTCAGACGCCGAGTTGACGCCGGGCGTCGACGTGGCGCCCGCGTAGCTGTAGCGGTAGTAGCCGTCGACCGAGGCGGTGGTCGTCGTCTTCACGTCGCCCGTGGTGGCCGACGTGACGGTCTTCAGCGTGGTCCAGGTGGTGCTGCCCTTCGCCTGGAACTGCAGCTTCACCGACTGGCCGCCGACCGCGTTGTACGTGCCGTGCTCCCAGTCGGCTCGGGTGAGCTTGCCGGTGACCGTGATGGTCGCGCCCTTCTTCACCGGCTCGGGCGTGGCGTCGGCGGTGAGCTTGGAGTAGCGCTGCACCAGGGTGGTGGCCATGCCGCTCTGGTCCTTGAAGCCGACCTTGCTCATGTCAGGGTTGTTCTGGTCCTGGCCGTTGAAGGCGATGGCCTCGGCGGCCACGCTCCAGCTGCCGGACCAGGCGTTCTTCAGGTAGTGGTCGGCCGGGTAGATGTTGACGTAGCCCGTGCAGGTGGCGGTGGTGGACGAGGTGGGCGTGCAGGTCGCCGGGTTGTCGCCGTCCAGCTCGCCGGTCGGGGTGTCGAAGCTGCCCTTGTAGAGATAGGCGTCCGTATAGAAGTCCGTCGCGGCGATGTTCACGTCGGAGCCGTGGGTCAGCGTGTACGTGTACTTGACGCTGACCTCGTTGGTGGTCCCGACCTTGACCGCCTTGGCGATCGAAAGGTTCGAGAAGCTGGCGTTCAGCGTGTACGGCGTGCCCGAGTCGGTGGCGGCCTGCGCGGCCGACGGCACAACAAGAGCGGACAGGGCCAGGGCGCCGGAGACGGCGGCCACAGCGGCACGTATGCGCATGTGCGTTCCCTTGGAGGGAGAAGTGATCAAGGAGTCGGTTGACTCAAGCGATCAGATCACGGGGGGATGCGACTGGTTGTACGGCCGTTGCCCGCCGCAGCCAGATTTTGTGCGCCGATTGCTGATCCGTTGCATAAGTGAGAGGAAGCATTCCGGCCCCGGCGGAGGAAAGCCGCGCCGGGGCCGGAATGGGGTGCTTACTGCACGTCGGGGGCTTACTGCACGTCGACGAAGTCAGCCGCGGACTTGACCGCCGGGGTGGTCGAGGTGCCCGCGAAGTAGAAGCGGTAGTAGCCGTCGACGGTCGCGGTGGTCGTCGTCTTCAGGTAGCCCGTCGTGGAGGACGACGTGGTGGTCTTCAGGGTGGTGTACGAGGTGCCGCCCTTCTTGAAGAACTGCAGCTGCACGGGCTGGTTGGTGTAGCCCGCGTACTTGTGCGTCTCCCAGTTGGCCCGGGTGAGGTAACCGGTGACGGTGATGGTCTTGCCCTTGGCCACCGGCTCTGGGGAGGCGTTGGCGGTCAGCTTGGAGTAACGCTGGAGCTTGACCTTGGCCAGCGCGTCCTGGCCGGCGTAGCCGACCTTGCTCCAGTCGATGTTGTCCGACATCGGGTCCTGGTCGTTCCAGTCGAAGGCGTAGCCCTCGGCCGTCCAGGTGGCGGCATCGGCGTTGACCAGCTCGACGTCCGGGTAGACGTCGATGGTGCCCTTGCAGGTCGCGGTGGTCGCCGAGGTGTCGGTGCAGGTCGGCCAGTCGTCGCCGAAGAGGTACCGGATGTTCTCCGGGTCGCTGTAGGAGCCGCGGTAGAGGTCCACGTCCAGGTTGACGTCGGAGGCGTGCAGGTCGAAGCCGGCGTCGTGCGTGACCGTGAAACTCGTCGGCACGGAGACCTTGTTGGTGGTGCCCGCGACGATCGGCTTGCCGTTGTTGACCTTCACGTTGGAGAAGGTCAGGTTCAGCGCGTACGGCTCGCCGGTGTCGGCGGCGACGCCGCTGAACCCGGCCTTGCCCGAGGAGGCCTGGTGGGCGGCGTGGGCGGCCTTCACGAGGTCGGCGCGGCTGTGCTGCGGGGCGTCGGTGGCCAGGGCGGCCGGCGCGGCGAGGGCGGACAGGGCCAGGGCGCCGGAGACGGCGGCCACGGTGGCGCGAATACGCATGTGCGTTCCCCAGTCTGGAGACAGGTGGACTCGAGGTCCGGGTGGTCGAAGGCCGGTCGGCCTGCCGATCGCCCGGACCCCCTGGAAACGTGGGGGGTGGTACTTACCGAGCGGACTTACTGCACGTCGACGAAGTCGGAGACGGAGTTGGAGCCCGCGGTCGTCGTGCTGCCCGCGTAGGAGTAGCGGAAGTAGCCGTCGGCCGTCGCCGTGGTGGTCGCCTTCAGGTAGCCCGTGGACGACGAGGTGACGGTCTTCAGCGTGGTCCAGGTGGTGGTGCCCTTCTTCTGGTACTGCAGCTTCACCGACTGGGAGCCGTAGCCGCCGTACTTGAGGGTCTCCCAGTTGGCCCGGGTGAGGGAACCGGTGACAGTGATGGTCTTGCCCTTGGCCACCGGTTCCGGCGAGGCGTTGGAGGCCGCGTGGGAGGAGCGCCGGAACAGGAAGGAACCGGCCTTCTCCTTCCCGATGTAGTCGCCGTCGTTGGCGTCGACCCAGGCCTCGGCGTACCAGGTGCCGGCCATGTTGTTCATGAGGTAGTCGACCTTCGGGTCGACCTTCACGGACGCCTTGCAGGTGGAGGTGGTGGCGCTGACGGCCGTGCAGGTGGGCTTGCTCGTCATCAGGAAACCGCCGTTGGGCCCACTGAGCTGGAACTCGTCCATGCTCTTGATGCCCGAGTCGTCCGACGCCGTGACGCTGACCGTGATGGTCTTCGCGTAGTAGGTGCCGAACTCCACCTTGTTGTTACTGCCCACGACCACCTTGGTGATCGCGGTGTCGCCATCGCCGAAGTCGGCCGGCGCGGCAAAGGCGGCCGGAGCAGCGAGGGCGGACAGAGCCAGAGCGCCGGTGATGACGGCGACAGAGGCACGAATGCGCATGTGTTGTCCCCACGTTCCAATCTGGGGAGTCTTATGACTCCTGCACATGTGACCCGGGGGGACCGTAGAAGGTTGTACTAGAAGTAAGAATTCGGTGTGGGAGTTGTCGGGGTCAGTCGAACCACCGATCCCGGGCCAACTCCTCGGTCCGCGACGGGTCTTCGAGCAGGGCGGCCACCTCGAAACGGCGCGGCCACTGACCCGCCGCCCAGGCGAGGCCCGCGGCGACACCCTCCAGGGTGGCCGCGTGCAGCACGCCGTCGTCGGTGAGCCGCCAGTCGATCTCCACGCCGTCCACGACCAGTTCGTCGTGCTCGACATAGGTGCCGGGCGTGCGCGGCCCGAGCAGCACCCGCACCGACTCCGGCACGTCGTGCTCGGTGCCCGCGGAGTGCACCTCGCCGGTGACGGACTCGCTCAGCCGCCGCACCTGGAACAGCTCGGCCAGCTCGGCGGCGCGCGCCGGCCGGACGGGCAGCAGCGGGACCCCGGAGGTGAACGGCAGCAGGTCGGGCGAGTCGACCACCACGGCCTCGGCCGCGTCCACGACCTCCACCCGCCCGTCGATCACGGCCCGCAGGTCGTCCGGCAGGGTCACCTGCTCGGGGTCCAGGTCCGCCAAGGCACCGTAGAGCCCGTGCAGTTGGGCGGAGGAGACCGGCCGCTCCGGATCGGCCAGCCGCTCCAGCAGCTCGGCGGCGCCACCGGGCTCGTCCAGCAGGGCGGCCACGGAGGTCCGCACGCCGAGCGCCCGCAGCACCTGCTCGTCCTCGAACCCGGTGGCGTCGGCCTCCTCGTACAGCCCGTGCAGCAGCGGATCCCCACCGGCGGCGAGCAGCCCGGCCGGCCGGCGCCCGTCGAGGACGGGGTGCCCGCGCAACCACCAGGCGGTGTACGGCCGTACGACCTCATGGGTGCCGTCGGGCAGCAGGATCCGCACCGGCTGGGTGAGGGCGTCGCGCAGCGGCGGCTGGGCCAGCAGGGCAAGGGCCTCGGGCCAGTGGTCGTCGTCCACGAGGTCGAGGTCGCGGACGGCGACCAGCTCGGTGGCCACGGGGGGCACCGGGCTGTCCGGGAACCGGTCGAGGATGTCCTCGCACCACACGTCGACGGCGTCGAGCAGCCCGGCGTCGTCGGGCTCGGCGAAGTCACCCTCGCGGGGCTCCAGTTCATCGGGGTCGAGCACGACATCGGTGGCCCGCACGAGCGCGAAGTTCGCGAGCACCCCGCAGGCGGTCAGCGGCTGTTCGCCCCACTTCTCCGCCAGTTCGGCATCCACGGCGGCCAGTTCGTCCTCGCGGATCACCCGGGCGAAGGGGCTGCCGGGGAAGACCAGCTCACCGGCGGGGGCCGGCTCCCCGTCCTCGTCGGGCAGCGCGAGGGCGCCCAGCCAGGGCTCGTCACCGGGTTCCAGACCGGCGTCCCGGACCAGGGCGAGGACGGCGTCGGCCAGTTCCTCGGCGTCGAGGGCGTCCTCTTCCCAGCCGATCCCGCCCTCGTCGTCCAGCGAGGCGGCGACGGCGGCCCGCACCTGTGGAGTGGTCAGCACCGCGCGCGGGGAGGCGGGCAGCGCGCCCAGCTTCTCCAGCAGCGGATGCGCGGCGCCCTGGTGGGCCACCTTCAGCCCGAGCCGCGCCAGGACCTCGGGGTCGATGACCGTCGAGTCCGCGACGGGCAGCAGCACCTGCCGGGGCCCGATGGTCGTACGGCCGTCGGCGAGGGGCACGGGCAGACCGGAGAGCCGGTCGGGATCGACGCCGGCGAGGCTGTCGTAGAGGCGCCACCACCAGTCGGGGTCCTTCTCCAGCCCGGCCAGCCGGTCGATGGCGTCGGCGAGGGGCAGCCGGGCGACCCCGAGGGTGCGCAGCTCGACGCGCCGCTCCAGCCCGGCGGGCAGCAGGGTGGGCAGCACTTCGGCGAGCACCCGTACGGTCTCGGCGCCCGCGCCCTCCACGACCTCGGCGTCGCGCGGCCGGAGCACCTCGGGCAGGTCCGTGTCGTGCGCCTTGGGCTCAAGGGCCGGGGGCAGGAAGGGGGTGCGCGGCAACCGCTCCAGGATCGCCTCGCGCAGCGCGCCGTCCAGCTCGCCCTTGCCCAGCGGGCCGGGCACGAGGTCGATGGCGCCTGCCGTCACCGGCCGCCAGTCGGCGAGGAGTTCGGCGTAGGCGTCCGCCGCCCGCTGTACGAGGTAGCCGGTGAGGGGTCCGGGGGCCGCGTGCCGCCGGGTGGTGTCCAGCGGGAAGGAGGCGATGAGCAGCGCGGGGACGCCGAGGGGTTCGTCGCTGGGGGTGGGCGCGTGGACGACGGGGCTGGTACGCGGCCGGACGGGAGCACCGTAGGCATCGACGGGCACGGCCCAGGTCACCGACCAGTGCGGGCGCAGCCGCTCCTCGACCGGCCGGTCGGCGAGCAGCTCCGGGGTGAGCGGGCCGTGCGCGGAGGAGGTGCGCCAGTGCGTGATGCCGTCCCGGGAGTCCTCCACGATCGTGAAGGGGCCGTCGGTACGGCGGCTGAGCGTGCGCGGTGCCTCGTCGTCGATCTCCACGACGACCTCGTCGAGCCCCGGCAGAGCGAGGAGCAGGGCGTCGTCGACGGCGCTCAGCAACCGCTGGGCGAGATCGGCGGCGGCCGAGTCCCGCAGCGGCAGGATGACGGCGGTGTCGTACGGGTCCGGAGCGGTCCCCTCGGCGGCGAAGGGCAGCCGGAGCAGCGGTACGTGACCGTCCCGGCGCCGGATCTCGTCGCCGAGCCCCGGGCTGTGCCGGGCGGTCTCGGCGGCCAGCTCCCGCGCCTCGGCCAGCGCCCAGCGCACACCGCCGTGCCGCCCGACGACGGCGGGCTCGTCGGTGACGGCGAGTACGGCGGAGAAGCCGACGCCGAACCGGCCGACGGCACCGTGGGTGCTGGTGGCGTCCCGCTTGGCGGAGGCCCGCAGCGTGGCCAGCGACTCGACGCCGGCGGCGTCCAGTGGGGCGCCGGTGTTGGCGGCGACGAGCACGCCCTCGCGGAGAGTGAGCCGCAGCCGCCCCGGCGTTTTCGCCCGGGCGGCGGCGTCGGCGGCGTTCTGCGCCAGCTCGACAACGAGCCGGTCCCGGTACCCGCCGAGGACCAGGTCCTCCTCGGCGTTGGCGTCCTCACGGAACCGGGCGGGGCTGGTGGCCCAGGCATCGAGCACACCGCGGCGCAGACGGGCGGTACCGAAGGGGTCGGCGCCCTCGGCCGCCGGCCGCACGTACTTGCTCACGTTCACTCTCCTCGTGGTGGTGAGCAAGAAGGTACCGCTCATACGGCCGTCGGTCCGACGGGGCGGCTGCGCGGGGCCCGCTGCGGTCCCGCGCCGGCGTCCCGTCGGTCCCTCGTCAGTCCCTCGCCGTGGCCAGATGGGATCTGCGGCTGAAGTTCAGGGGGAGGTCCAGGGCGAAGAAGTCCTTTCCGTTCCCCGTCCGCGCGCGCAGGTGGATCCGGTGTTCGGCCACCGGCACCGCCTCGGGGAGCTGGAGGTTCCAGGCCTGCTGCCACGGCCCGGCGGGCGGCTGGGGGTCGCCCGACAGCCGTGCGCCCATGCCCGCCAGCAGTTCGGGCAGCCGGTAGCTCCGGTCCAGCATCTTGATCGGGCCGAACTTTATGGTCACCTTGCAGGTGACCCGGGTCAGATCGACGGTCTCTTTGAGGTGGCCGTGCATCTCCCAGCGGACCTGACGCCCGAGCCGCGGCCACGCGGGGGTCAATGTGATGTCGATGATGTCCAGGACATAGGAGTCGTCGCTCACGTCCTCCACCAGGCGCATAACTCACCTCACTCACGGGGGAAAGGGAGCCGCCCCCGGCATGCGACATGCGCCTCCTCACCCGTTCGGGGGATGGGGAGGCACCGGGAGGCAGGCCGGCGGCCATGGCGCGGGGGAACGCGCCAACAAGCGGCGTTCGAACGGGAGTCACCGGGCAGGCGCCCGGTGACTGAAGGACGGCCGCCCGGACACCAGGTGCGTGGCGCCTGGTGTCCGGCTCGGGCAGGTGCGCACGGCGCGTGGGTTGTCGGAGAATGCTGGTGTCTGGGGCCCCGGCCCGATTCCGGCGGGCCGGGGTCCCACATCATGCAGCCGGTCTGGCTCAGTAGTCCCCGTGGTGGCCGCGGACCACCCGGAAGCTGCCCACAACTCCGTCTTCGACGTGGATGCCCCTGGTGTGGTGGGGGCGCACGCCGTCGCTCTGGCTGTGCGGGCCGACAGTGGCGATGGGAGCGCCGTTGTCGCAGACCGCCCCGCGGAAGACCTCGACGGTCTTCTCGCTGTCGTTGCGGATGTTCAGGGTCTTGGCGCCGAGGCCGCTGATCACGGTGATGCAGTCGCCCGGGTGAGCGAAGTACGACCGCTCGTTGATCATGATCCGGCCGTACTCTTCGCCCTCGTGGCCCTTGCCGCCATTGTCGTTGCCGCGCTCGTTGCCATTGCCGCCGTTGTTGTTGCCATTGCCGCCACCGCCGCCGCCGAGGGGGGCGGCAGCAGCCGGGGCCTCCTGGGCGACCGGGGCGGAGACAACGGGGGCGGAGGCAACCGGGGCGGAGGCCGCCGACGCGTAGGTGATGCCGGTCGCGGCCAGAGCTGCGGCGGCTGCCGCAGCGGCCGTGACTACGGTGGAACGGGAGACCTTCATGGTGCTTCTCCTGTCTCTTGCTCTCAGAGATGCCGGCCCGTCAGCCGGTGTGTGACAAACGTACTCATGACTCCTCAAGCCGGGCATATCGAAACTGGGCTCCAGGGCGCCGATCGGGGCATTTATGGCGCTCACATGCCGCTTTTTCAGAAATTGAGAGAGAGCCAAGTCGCCTGAAAATAAGGCAGATTGGCATACTATTAGACCCTTTGGGTGATCTTCTGACGGCTGCTCACCCCCTGCCGACATGGCGTGTCGCTGCGGATGGGGTGAGGAGGGCCGTGTTAGGAGAGGTCGGCCTCCGATGGCCAGAGGCGGCCGAGGCAGCCCCTTCCACGGCTCCTACCACGGCCCCTTCCGCAGGTCGCAACGCCCGGCCGGCACCGCCTCCGCCGCCCTTGCAGACGCCACCGGCTCATACCGCGCCCGCACCCCAAATGCCCGGGCCCACAAGGCCGTTCCGGCCTACGACCGTGACCCGGAGACCCGTGCTCCGGCGCCAAGTGCGGTCTCTCCCAGGGAACATCGGGGAGAAAGGACCCCACCAAGCCCCACCCCTCGCGCCCGCAGCGCAAACTCACTCACGAGGGTGGACATCGCCAACTGGGCTGGCGTGGCGGCCCTGTTGAGGGTGCGATCCGGGGGGCAGTGCGCTGCGGGAGCTGGAGGCCGAGGGCTACCTGCGGCGCGAGCGGAAGCGCCTGCCTGGCGCCGGGCGTCGCCGCATGGCTGGCCGGCCGGCGCCGTCCTCACCGACATCCACCGCGCCCCCGACGGGCCGCGCTACGAGTGACCCAGTTCCGCCGTCTCCTCGTCGCCCGTCTCCGGGACCGAGCCCGAGTCGCGGGCCGGGCGGAGCGGGAAGGGGTCGACCCTTGTCTCGTCGATGACCGGGGTCGCCGGCTGGGGCGGCTTCGGCATGACCGCCGCTTCCGAGTGGCCGCCGCAGCCGTACGCCAGGGAGACCACGCGGCCGTCGGCCGGGGAGAACTCGTTGGCGCAGACGCCGAAGGCCTGGCCGAGGGAGCCGCCGATGGGGTTGAGGAAGCCGCACGTCATGCAGGTCGCCGGGGCTGCCTGGGCCATCGGCGTCTTCGGGCCGTAGGCCTCCTCCCAGCGGTCGGCCGCCACGTGCAGGCCGTAGCGGGACAGGACGCGGGCGCGGCGCATGCCCAGTTCCTCGGCGATCGCCGCGATGGAGCCCCGGGACGGGGTCGTCGGCTGGACTGCGGGGGCGCCCGGGGTCACGTCCGCGTCCTCGGCGTCCGCCAGCTCCGCCAGTTCCTCGGAGACGAGCGAGTTCGGCGGCGCCGCCTCCTCGCCGGTGTAGCCGGGCTCCAGGCGCAGGTCCTCCTGGTCGGTGGGGAGCAGATCGCCGGGGCCGAGGTCGCCGGGCCGCAGCCGCTCGCTCCACGGCACCCACTCCGGGGCGAGGAGGGCGTCGGGGCCAGGGAGGAGGACGACCTCGTCCAAGGTAACGATCTTGGCACGGGAGGCGCGGGCGACCGTCGCGGCCCAGCGCCAGCCTCGGTAGCCCGACTCCTTGCACTCGAAGAAGTGCGTGACGACGCGGTCACCCTCCGACACCAGGCCGACGTGCTCGCCGACCACGCCGGGCGCGGCGGCCTCCTCGGCTGCGGCGCGGGCGAGGTCGACAGCCTCGGCGCACAGGCGGTCAGGGGTGCGGCTTCGCGTTGTCGCTGCGCTCACGGGTATCGCTTCTCTCCTACGCCGTCTCAATGAGTGCGGCTGCCTGGGCGGTGAAGCGGACGGAGCGGACCTGGGGACCGCATCGACGTCTGCATCCGACCGCGCTCGGGCGCACCTCTGCCATCCATTCTGCGTTATGGCTGAGATATGCACGCTACACCGACGGGATTCTTCGCCGCTCCATGGTGGTGCCTCCCGTCCGCCCGTCGGTCCCGGTCGGCTGGAAGCACACCGTCACAAACGGGTTCAGACGGCCGAAACACACCACCTGCGGGGCAGGGTCCTCGGGGAGAAGGTCGGCCTCGTGTGCGCGGTGACGGCACTATTCGGACGGTTCTCGGGGCACTATGGCGTGGTGGCAGCCGCGGGTGGCGGGAGTGGGCGAGGTGGCGGTGCGGGGCTCCGAGGGGCCGTCCGCGCGGTCGGCCGTGCCCTGCGCTCTCCCTTCACCGGCACGGCGCGCTGTATCCGGAAGGCCACGCACGCGCACGGCGCCGGTGAGTCGGGGCTCGGCAAGCTGATCGAGCTGCACGCGGTGAACGGCGCCGGCGACGTCATGATCACCGTCGCGCTCGCGTCCACCATCTTCTTCTCCGTACCCACCGCCGAGGCGCGCGGGCGCGTCGCGCTGTACCTCGCCATCACCATGGCCCCCTTCACCGTCCTCGCGCCCGTCATCGGCCCGCTGCTGGACCGGCTGCCGCACGGCCGCCGCGCGGCGATGGCGGGCTCCATGCTGGCCCGCGCCCTGCTCGCGCTCATCCTCTCGGGGGCCGTGGCCAGCGGGGGTCTGGAGCTGTATCCCGCCGCGCTCGGCGTGCTCGTGGCGTCCAAGGCGTACGGGGTGGTCAGGAGTGCCGTCGTACCGCGGCTGCTGCCGTCCCGGTTCTCGCTCGTGAAGGCCAACTCCCGGGTCACCCTCGCCGGGTTGCTGGCCACCGCCGTGGCCGCGCCGGTGGCGGCGGGGCTGCACGCCATCGGGGACCCCTGGCCGCTCTACGGCGCCTTCGTGATCTTCCTGGCGGGTACGTTCCTGTCCCTCTCCCTGCCGCACAAGGTGGACTCGGCCAAGGGCGAGGACAGGGCGCTGCTCGCCGCGGACGCCGAGCATCTGCACGGGCCGCTCCGCAAGACGGTGAAGCGGCCGGGGCTGCGGACCGTCGGCCCCGCCGTCACGCACGCGCTCGGCGCCAACGCCGCCCTGCGCTGCCTGTCCGGCTTCCTGATCTTCTTCCTCGCCTTCCTGCTGCGCGAGCAGCCGCTGACCGGGGAGAGTGCGGCGGTTTCGCTCGGGATAGTGGGCGGCGCGGCCGGCACGGGCAACGCCCTGGGGACGGCGATGGGGGCGTGGCTCAAAACACGCGCACCGGAGATCATCATCGTCACCGTGGTCGCGCTGGCGCTCGGGACGGCGCTCGTGGCCGCCGTGTTCTTCGGGGCCTTCCTGGTGGCCTGCCTGGCCGCGGTCGCCGGGTTCGCGCAGGCGCTGGCCAAGCTGTCCCTGGACGCGCTGATCCAGCGTGACGTGCCGGAACTGGTGCGGACCTCGGCGTTCGCCCGCTCGGAGACGCTGCTCCAGATGGCTTGGGTGTTCGGCGGCGCGGTCGGCATCGTGCTGCCGCTCAACGGCACCCTCGGCATGGCCGTGGCCGCCGCACTGGTGGGTGCCGGCTGGCTGAGCACCCTGCGCGGGCTGCTCGACTCCGCCCGGCACAGCGGCCGGCCCAGGGCGCGAGTGGCGTAACGAACCGGGCACGCCGCACCCCACTCGGGCGGGCGGCTTCCGGCGCCCGATAGCCTTCGGCCATGACCACGATGCATTCCGCTGTGCGACGCCGCCGCGCCGTCGCCGCCGCCGGCGCCGTTACCGCAGGACTGCTCGTCCTGACCGCCTGCGAGAAGCCGACCCCGATCTCGACGATCGCCGTCGGCTCCAGCTCGATCCACTCCGAAGCCCTCTGCTACAACGACGGCAACAAGCTGGACGCCAAGTCGCTGGCGAAGTGCGCCAAGAACGCCGAGAACCTCAAGTCGATCAAGGTCGACCAGGACGCGACCGTCCGCTTCGGCGTCGAACCGAAGATCGCGGACGCCGGCTGGGTCATCCTGGTGAACGGCCGCCAGTTCACCGACGTCAGCAAGAAGACGTACCGCACCATCCCGGGCAGCGCCTTCTTCAACGCCCAGTACGGCACCCAGGGCGACACCAACAACATCTCGATCCAGATGGGCGAGACCGGGAACATCAAGGGCTTCTGGTCGTTCAAGCTGAAGAAGGCCTGATCAGCCTGATCAGCTTCGGCACCCGCCCCATACGCATTCTCGTGGCCACCGCTGTCCCCGCCGAACGGGACGCGGTGGCGCGGGCGTTCCCGGGGGCGGGCGAGGAGGTCTCCCTGCCCGCGGGGTCCGTCCTGCGGACCGCCGCCGGCTCCGGTTCGGGGTACGACCTGCTGGCCGCCGGTGTCGGGCCCGCGCTCGCCGCGGCCTCCACCGCCGCGGCCCTGACCGCCGCCGCCCTCGACGGCGCCCCGTACGGTCTCGTCGTGTCGGCCGGGATCGGCGGCGGTTTCCAGCCGGAGGCGCCCGTCGGTTCGCTCGTCGTCGCCGACGCGATCACCGTGGCCGATCTGGGTGCCGAGACCGCCGACGGCTTCCTCCCGGTCACCGAACTCGGCTTCGGGACCGTCACCCACCGGCCGCCGGAATCACTCGTACGAGTCACCTCCGAAGCCACCGGCGCCCTCCCCGGAACGATCCTCACCGTCTCCACCGTGACCGGCACCGCCGCCCGCGCCGCCGAGCTGCGCGCCCGTCACCCGCGCGCCCTCGCGGAGGGCATGGAGGGGTTCGGGGTCGCCGGGGCCGCCGCCGCGCACAAGGTGCCCGTGCTGGAGCTGCGCGCGGTGTCCAACCCGGTCGGCCCGCGCGACCGCGCCGCCTGGCGCATCGGCGACGCCCTGGCCGCCCTCACCGGCGCCTTCGGGAACCTCGCGCCCGCATTGGAGAGTTGGAACCCGTATGACCACCAGCATCAGCAGTGAGCAGCCGTTGCAGGGTGAGCAGCCCCTGCAGATCGCGTACTCGCCCTGCCCCAACGACACCTTCGTCTTCGACGCCCTCGCCCACGGCCGCGTCCCCGGCGGGCCCGCGCTGGACGTGACCTTCGCCGACATCGACCTCACCAACGGCATGGCCGAGCGCGGAGAGTTCGACGTACTGAAGGTGTCGTACGCCGTCCTGCCGTACGTCCTGGACGAGTACGCGCTGCTGCCCTGCGGCGGCGCGCTGGGCCGGGGCTGCGGGCCGCTGGTGCTCACCCGGGAGGCGGGACTCGACCTCACGGGCCGTACGGTCGCCGTGCCGAGCCAGACCTCGACGGCGTACCTGCTGTTCCGGCTGTGGGCCGCGGACACGCTGAAGGACGGCGGGGTCGGCGAGATCGTCGTGCTGCCGTTCCACGAGATCATGCCGGCCGTGCGGGACGGCAAGGTGGACGCCGGGCTCGTCATCCACGAGGCGCGCTTCACGTACCAGAACTACGGGCTGCACAAGCTCGCCGACATGGGCGAGCACTGGGAGCGCACGACCGGGCTGCCGATCCCGCTGGGCGCGATCATCGCCAAGCGCTCGCTGGGCGCCGAGGCGCTGCGCGGGCTCGCGGAGTCCATCACCGCGTCCGTGCAAGCCGCCTGGGACGACCCCGAGGCCTCCCGGCCGTACGTCATGGAGCACGCCCAGGAGATGGACCCGGCCGTCACCGACCAGCACATCGGCCTGTACGTCAACGAGTTCACCGCCGACCTCGGCGAGGACGGCTACGCGGCGATCCGCGGGCTGCTCACACGCGCGGCGGCCGAGGGGCTCGTGCCGGCGCTCGGACCCGAAGCACTCGCGTTTCCCTGAGCTTCGCGCACACAGCAACCGCAGCACACCCGCCGCAACATCAGCCGGACGGAGTCCGGCACAGCTGTCCGCCGCCCGCGAAGCGGCGCAAGGACGGCAGAAAAAGGTGCCGCGGCGATCCGCGGGCTGCTCACACGCGCGGCGGCCGAGGGGCTGCTGCCGCCCCTCGGCCCGAACGCGCTCGATTTCCCCTGACGTTCGCTTGCGGGGCGGTCACACGTCCAGCTGGTCGGCGACCGCCCGCAGCAGGCCGGCGATCTGCTTGCCGGAGGCCTTGTCCGGGTAGCGGCCCTTCTCCAGCATCGGCGTGATGTTCTCGAGGAGGGTCGTCAGATCCTGCACGATCGAGGCCAGTTCGTCCGGCTTCTTGCGCTGGGCCGCCGCGACCGACGGCGTCGGGTCGAGCACTGTCACCGAAAGTGCCTGATCACCGCGCTGACCGGCGACCACCCCGAACTCCACGCGCTGTCCCGGCTTGAGTGAATCGACTCCGGCGGGGAGAACCGAGGAGTGGACGAAGACGTCACCGCCGTCGTCGCGGGAGAGAAAGCCGAAGCCCTTCTCGGTGTTGAACCACTTGACCTTGCCGGTAGGCACGTCTGTCCTCGTCCTCGTACTCGTTGGGGAATGCTTCGGAAACGGCTCTTGATAGCACTGAGCGGGTCCACGATGACCCGCCGCTACCAAGGCTAATGGTCTTCGGGCCGGTGACAAGACGTCCCCCGGTTGTTCCTACGCGCTGGGAACTACCCTGGTCCCGTGCCTGACAAAACCCAAACGAATTCCGCCGGGCCCGGTGACGGACTGATCCGCGCCGGTGCGATCGTCTTCTTCATCGGGGCTGTGTCCACCCTCGTCACGGTGGCCCCGCTGTTCCTCGGAGCGAAGCCGTTCCCGTGGTACATGTACGTGCTGTGCATGCTCATGGGCGTCGGCTTCCTGCTGGCCGGCGCCGGTGTCCTGCGGTCGGTCGCCGCCGGACGCCGTCAGGCGCGGGAGGCCGCCTCGCGGTAGCCGTCGAGCCAGTTGGGGAAGGCGGAGAGGTCGTCGAGCACGACATCCGCACCGGCGGCCCGCAGTTCGTCCGCCGGGCAGGGCCCGGTGGCCACGCAGACCGACAGCGCGCCCGCCGTACGGGCTCCGCGCACGTCTCCGACGTGGTCGCCGACGTACACGGCCGCGCCGTGCTCGCGCAGCGCCACCGCCTTCTGCTCGGCCCACAGGTCGCCCACGACCATGTCGGGCACGAGGCCGAGGTGGGACAGGTGCAGCTTGGCATTCGGCTCGTACTTCGCCGTGACGACCATCGTCCGCCCACCGGCCGCCCGCACCGCCTCGATCGCCTCGCGGGCTCCGGCCATGGCGGGCGTCGTGGCTATCGCGATCGCCGGGTACATCTCCCGGTACAGGCCGGCCATCTCGTCGATCTGCTCCGCCGGGAACCAGTGGACCAGCTCCTCCACCAGCGGCGGCCCGAGCCGCGTCACCGCCAGATCGGCGTCGATGTACGTCCCCGTCCGCTCCGCCAGGGCCACGTAACAGGCACGGATCCCTGGCCGGGAGTCGATCAGGGTCATGTCGAGGTCGAAACCCACGGTCAGCGGGCACGGGGCGATCGGGCTCATCTCGGGCATGTGGGCCATTGTGCCTGGCCCGCTAGCGGCGGCGCTGGGAGCGCCAGAGCAGGAACAGGGCCGTGGCTGTGGCCGCGCCCCGGACGACCCACGGCCAGGTGCCTGCCACGGCGTCGCCCATGTGGCCCTGGGCTATGGGGGCGCCCCAGCGGCCGGTGTTGCGGCCCCACAGCCAGAGCAGACCGCCCGCGACCGACATGCCGGGCAGGACCATGACGGCCCACTTGGTCTCGGCGGGCGTCAGGCGCCGGGAGCCCCAGGCGATCAGCCAGCCCAGGATCAGCGCGAACCAGTTGCCGAGCACGGCCCCCGCGACCAGCGCGGCGGCGGCCAGCAGCAGGAGGGGGTTGGTCCAGCCGGCGGCGGGGCGGGGCAGGAGGCGGGCCGGGAGGGAGCGGCGGGGGGCGGTCGCCCCGGGGTCCTGCTCCTCGGCCGGTTCCGGCTCTGTCTTCGGGGCCTGCTCCCTCTCCTGGGGCTCCTCCTTCGGCGGGCGCCTGAGCAGCTCCGGGATCTCCACTCCGCCCACGAAGCCCGGTACGGCATCCCCGGCCGTCCCGAACCCGAGCTGGCTGCTGCCGCCCTCCACCCTCCACCAGTCTCGAATTTGCTCGACCGGGGGGACCCCCATCCAGTCGGGCTGCGTGACGCTCTCCCCGAGTTCGTGCGCGGCGGCCAGGTGCGGCGGGGACGGCCCGTCGGCGCGGGCGGCCGGCGGCTCCGGCTCGGCGGGGCGCGGGCGGGGGACGACCTTGCGCAGGCTCTTGAGAAGGTCCGGCAGCTCCGGCTTCGCCCCCGGCGCCCGATCGCGGGGCGCGGGCTGTTCCGGCACGGCGGCGGACGGCGGCTGCGGAGCGCTCGTCGTACCAGTGGTGCTCGTCGTACCGGTGGTGCCTGTGGTGCCTCCCGCCGCCTCGACCACCTCGTCCGGGGTGCCCAGGCGGTCCAGGATGCGGCGGACGGCGGCGGGACTGTCCACCGTCACCTTGGCGCGGTGCCGGTCGATCTCGTTGCGCAGCTCCGAAACGAGCCGCATCCGCGTGGACGACGGCAGCTGGCGCTGCTGCGCGATGTCTCCGACACGGCTCAGATACTCGTAGACGACCTTGTCGCTCTCGATCCCCACGGAACCCCTCCGGGGTGCTGCCGACGAAACCCCGGTGAGGACGGTACCGCTTCTGCATGCCCCGTCCTCAAACGCCGGACGGACCGGCTTGTCCGCTACCGTTTGTCGGATGAGCCCCGAGGCCCACCCAGCCCCTCGTTCCCTCGCGGAAGCGCTCCGCGCCCGGGACGACGCCTCCCTGGCCGCGCTGCTGCGCAGCCGGCCGGACCTCATCACGCCCGTCCCGACCGACCTCACCCAGCTGGCCACCCGCGCCGGCACCCGCGCCTCGGTGCTGCGCGCCCTGGAGCGCCTGGACCGGTTCGCGCTGCAGACGGCGGAGGCGCTGGCCGTGGCCCCGGACCCGGCGTCGTACGACACCCTGCTCGGGCTGCTGGCCGGGGACGCGGGCGACCCGGCGGTCACCGCCGCGCTGCCCCGTACGCTCGCGGCGCTGCGCGAACAGGCCCTGGTGTGGGGCGACGACGAGCGGCTGCGGCTGGTGCGGACCGCCCTGGAGCTGCTCGCGCCGTCCCCGCAGCACCCCTCTCCGACCGGCCTCGGGCCGACCGTGCAGGAGGCGGGCTCGGGCATGTCGCCGGGGCGCATCCAGGAGATCATCGCGACGGCCGGGCTGCCCTCGACGCACGACTCGGTCTCCGCCCTGGCCGCGCTCACCGCCCTGTTCACGGACCGCAAGCGGATGAGCGCGCTGCTCGCCGACGCGCCGGAAGCCTCCCGCGAGGTGCTGACCCGGCTGGTGTGGGGGCCGCCGTACGGGCAGGTCACCCCGGACCCGGCCGCTCATCTGCGCTGGCTGCTCGACCGTGGCCTGCTGCTGCCGACCACGCCCGGCACGGTCGTGCTGCCCCGCGAGGTCGCCCTGCACCTGCGCGAGGGCCGCGCGCACCGGGAGACCGAGCCGGTACCGCCCACTGTCGAGCCGGCCGCGGCACACGCCCCGCGCATGGTGGACGCCACGGCGGCCGGGCAGGCGTCCATGGCGGTGGCCACCGTCGAGGAGCTGCTGAAGGACTGGGACGAGGGCGGCCCCGCCGTGCTGCGGGCCGGGGGCCTGAGCGTGCGCGACCTGAAGCGGACCGCCGTCGCCCTCGACGTGCCCGAGCCGGTCGCCGCGTTCTGGGTCGAACTGGCCTACGCGGCCGGCCTGCTCGCCCCCGACGGCGAGGCCGACGAGCGGTACGCCGCCACCCCCGCCTACGACGAGTGGCTGGAGCAGCCTCCCGCCGAGCGCTGGGCCCGGCTGGCCAAGGCCTGGCTGGCGGCCACCCGGACACCGGGGCTGGTCGGCGGGCGGGACGCGAAGGACCGTACGTTGTCGGCGCTGGGCCCAGGCCTCGACCGCTCCGCCGCGCCCGAGGTACGGCACCGGGTGCTGGCCCTGCTCGCCGGGCTCCCGGAGGGTGCGGCCCCCACCGCCGAGTCCGTGCTGGCCCGGCTGCGCTGGGAACGGCCCCTGCGCGGGCCGCAGGGCGAGGACGACCTGCGCTCGCGGCTCGCCCGCTGGGCCCTGACGGAGGCGGAGCTGCTGGGCGTGACCGGGCGGGGTGCGCTGGCGGCGCACGGCCGCGCGCTGCTCGGGGCGCCGGCACCGGCACCAGCACCGGCCGAGGGGGCAGCGGAGCCGGCCGGACCCGGGGACAAGCTGCCCGTCCGGCACCACCACCATCCCGCGCCGCTCGCGCCCTTCGCCCCCCTCTCCCCCGCCGAGCAGTCCGTCGCGACCGCCGCCGCGGCCCGGCTGCTCGCGCCGCTGCTGCCCGAGCCGCTGGACCACGTCCTGCTCCAGGCGGACCTGACGGCGGTGGCCCCCGGCCCGCTCCAGCGTCCGCTCGCCGACATGCTCGGGGTCCTCGCGGACGTCGAGTCCAAGGGCGGGGCGACCGTGTACCGGTTCACCCCCGGCTCGGTGCGGCGCGCGCTGGACGCCGGGCGGGCCGCCGCCGACCTGCACGCCTTTCTCGCCCAGCACTCCCGTACCCCGGTCCCGCAGCCGCTCGCGTATCTGATCGACGACGTGGCGCGCAAGCACGGGCATCTGCGGGTGGGCGCGGCCTCGGCTTATGTGCGCTGCGACGACGACGCCGTGCTGAACGAGATCCTCGCCGACCGGCGGGCCGCCGCGCTGCGGCTGCGCCGGCTCGCCCCGACCGTGCTGGCCGCGCAGTCGGACCCGGCCTCGCTGCTGGCGGGCCTGCGCGCCATGGGCTACGCGCCCGCCGCCGAGTCCGCCGAGGGCGACGTCCTCGTCACCCGCGCCCATGCCCACCGCACCCCGCCGCGCACCGCCCCCGAGCCGGTGCCGGACGGGCCGCCGCCGCCCGACGCCACGCTGCTCACGGCCGCGATCCGCGCGATCCGGGCCGGCGACCTGGCCGCCACCGCCCCGCGCAAGCCCGCCGGGGACCCGGTCGCGACGGCGCACGGCGAGCTGCCCCGCACCTCCTCCGCCGAGACCCTGGCCACCATGCAGGCCGCCGTCCTGACCGGCGACTCCCTGTGGATCGGCTACGTCAACGCCGAGGGCGCCGCGAGCCAGCGCGTGATCGCCCCGATCCGGGTGGAGGGCGGCTTCGTGACGGCGTACGACCACACGGCGGACGAGGTGCGCACCTATCCGCTGCACCGGGTGACGGGCGTGGCGGAGCTGGCGGAGGACTGAGCCCGATCCTCCGCCACCACCCTTGATCGTCCGTGTTTGAGGCACACTGGACGTTTGGCTGTAGTGGAAGGGTGTGCCGCGCGTGAATGGTCCGCTGATCGTCCAGTCCGACAAGACCCTGCTCCTGGAAGTCGACCATGAGCGGGCCGATGACTGCCGTCGGGCCATCGCGCCCTTCGCCGAGCTGGAGCGGGCGCCCGAGCACATCCACACCTACCGGGTCACCCCGCTCGGGCTGTGGAACGCGCGCGCGGCCGGGCACGACGCCGAGCAGGTCGTGGACGCGCTGGTGCAGTACAGCCGCTATCCGGTGCCGCACGCGCTGCTGGTCGACATCGCCGACACCATGGACCGCTACGGCCGCCTCACCCTCTCCAAGCACCCCGCGCACGGTCTCGTCCTCACCAGCACGGACCGGCCCGTGCTGGAGGAGGTGCTGAAGTCCAAGCGGATCGCTCCGCTGGTCGGGGCGCGGATCGACCAGGACTCGGTCGTCGTGCACCCCTCCGAGCGCGGTCAGATCAAGCAGGTGCTGCTGAAGCTGGGCTGGCCGGCCGAGGACCTCGCCGGATACGTGGACGGCGAGGCGCACCCCATCGAGCTGCGCGAGGACGGCTGGGCGCTCCGGCCGTACCAGAAGCAGGCCGTGGAGAACTTCTGGCACGGCGGCAGCGGGGTCGTCGTCCTGCCCTGCGGCGCCGGAAAGACGCTGGTCGGCGCCGGTTCCATGGCGCAGGCCAAGTCGACCACCCTGATCCTCGTCACCAACACCGTCTCCGCCCGGCAGTGGAAGCACGAGCTGGTGAAGCGGACGACGCTGACCGAGGACGAGATCGGCGAGTACAGCGGCACGAAGAAGGAGATCCGCCCGGTCACCATCGCCACCTACCAGGTGCTGACCACGAAGCGGAAGGGGATCTACCCCCACCTCGAACTCTTCGACTCCCGCGACTGGGGCCTGATCGTCTACGACGAGGTGCACCTCCTTCCCGCGCCCGTCTTCAAGTTCACGGCGGACCTCCAGGCGCGCCGCCGCCTCGGCCTGACCGCGACGCTGGTCCGCGAGGACGGCCGCGAGTCGGACGTGTTCTCGCTGATCGGCCCGAAGCGGTTCGACGCGCCCTGGAAGGAGATCGAGGCCCAGGGCTACATCGCGCCCGCCGACTGCGTCGAGGTCCGGGTCAACCTCACCGACTCCGAGCGGCTCGCGTACGCCACCGCCGAGACGGAGGAGAAGTACCGCTACTGCGCGACGACGGACACCAAGCGGAAGGTCACGGAGGCGATCGTCCGCCGCTTCGCCGGCCAGCAGATCCTCGTCATCGGCCAGTACATCGACCAACTCGACGAACTGGGCGAGCACTTGAACGCGCCCGTCATCAAGGGCGAGACCTCCAACGCCCAGCGCGAGAAGCTCTTCGACGCCTTCCGGGAAGGCGAGATCAGCGTCCTCGTCGTCTCCAAGGTCGCGAACTTCTCCATCGACCTGCCCGAGGCCACGGTCGCCATCCAGGTCTCCGGCACCTTCGGCTCCCGCCAGGAGGAGGCCCAGCGCCTCGGCCGCGTCCTGCGCCCCAAGGCCGACGGCCACCAGGCCCACTTCTACTCGGTCGTCGCCCGCGACACCATCGACCAGGACTTCGCCGCCCACCGCCAGCGCTTCCTGGCCGAACAGGGCTACGCCTACCGGATCGTGGACGCGGACGAGCTCCTGACGGAGGGCACGGGCTGAGCGGCCCTCGGCCACAGCACCGCCGCGCCCGCCAGCAGCGCCAGCCCCAGGAAGGGGTACGGCGAGGCCAACGGCTGTTCCCACCACGGGAAGCGGAGGTCGCGGTCGCCCTCGTGGGGGAGCAGCCACAGGGTGCGGGCGGTGAAGGCCGCCGCCGTGAGGGCCGCGAGGCGGACGCGGCCCTCGGCCAGGAGCACCGCGAGGAGCGGTACGCACCACACCCAGTGGTGGGACCAGCTGATCGGTGAGATCAGCAGGCCCGTGAACGCGGTCAGCAGGATTCCGTGCCGGTCCTCGCGCGCCCGTGCCGCCAGCCACAGCCCCGCCGCGCCGACGGCCGCCGCCGGAAGCGCCCAGGCCGGGCCCGGAACGGGGTCGTGCAGCGCCCTGGCGACCAGGCCCTGCAGGGACTGGTTGTCGACGACCCAGGCCTTGCCCACGCGGCCGGTGTCGTAGAGGCGGCGGGTCCAGAAGTCCGCGCTCGCCGCCGGGAGCAGCAGGTGCCCGAGCAGGACCGTGCCGGTGAAGGCCGCCGTGGCTGTCACTGCCTCCTTTCTGTGGCCGGTGAGGAAGAGGTGGGGGATGAAGATGCCCGGGGTGAGCTTGATCCCGGTGGCCAGGCCCAGGGCCACGCCCTTGCCCCGGGCGCCCGGGGGTCGGGTGAGGTCCCACAGGACCAGGCAGACGATGACGAGGTTGATCTGGCCGAACAGCAGCGTCTGGAAGACGGGCTCGATCCAGACGGAGACGGCGGTCGCCGTGCACAGCGCGGACAGGGGCAGGGGGCGGCCCGCCAGGCGGGCGGAGAGGGTGACGAGGGCGGTCAGCAGAAGCGTGTTGCCCGCCAGGAACAAGGCCTTCAGGGCCGGCACGGGGAGCCAGGCCGCCGGGACGAACAGAGCCGCCGCGAAGGGCGGGTAGGTCGCCGGGAGCCGCCACGGGGTGACCGTGAAGCCGTACAGGTCGCCGCCGTGGGCCGCGGCGGCGCCCTCGGCCCGGTAGACCAGCAGGTCGGCCATCGGGGCCCGCTGCAGGACGCACAGGGCGGCGAAGGAGCAGAGGGAGAGGGTCAGAAGGAGGAGAGAAGGGGTCGGGAGAAGGGAGGGCGCCACCGTCCGTTTCCACACGGAGGTGACCCTATGCCGTTACTTGCGGTGTATGCCCGCTTCCTCGCCGTACTCGCCGAGGATCACGACGCCGAACGCGGCCTCCGCGAACACCTTGACGGCACGCAGGGCGTTGCCCAGGAAGTGGTGGTGGGGGCCGTCCACGGCCGTGGCACCGGCCGGAGGCCGGAGACCGGCTGGATGGATGGTTGCTGCGCTCATGTCTCCATGGTGGCTCGCGGGGCCCCTCAGCCGCATCGGTCTGCGGGGCTAATCCCGGAGGCCTCCGCGTAGATCTCCGGGTGGACCCCGCCCCTTACAAAAGGAGGCCCACGCCCCCTAGGGGACAGAAAACCATTCGCCCCCACCCCTCCTCCCCGTCTAAAATCTCCGCTCTTGCCCGCCTCCCCCACGGAGTGCCGCCGCCCGGCCGGAAACCGGACGGCACCGACGTAGTTGCCGTACCCAGGAGCACGCCCACCGGAGGCACCCCCTTGTCCACGCCCCTGCCCACGCCCGCCGACGGCCCCCTCGCCCGAGAGCGCTCCCACCTCGCCGCCTCCCGGGCCGCCCTGCGCGCCATGCGCGAGGACGTGGAGTCGCTGGACATCAGCGACGTCACCGCGAACTGGGTCAACGCCGCGGTGCTCTCCCGGCAGATCGAGGACCGCATCAAGGCGCTGGCCGACCTCAGCGACACCCCGCTGTTCTTCGGCCGGCTCGACTACCTGCACGCGCCGGGCGCCGAGCAGGCCGAGGGCGCGGAGGGCGAGCAGTTCTACATCGGGCGGCGGCATGTGCACGACGGCGACGGCGACCCCATGGTCATCGACTGGCGCGCCCCGGTCTCCCAGCCGTTCTACCGGGCATCCAAGAAGGACCCGATGGACGTCGCACTGCGCCGCCGCTTCGGCTACACCGGCGGCGAGCTCACCGCCTACGAGGACGAGGCCCTGTCCGACCCGGCCGAGCTGGCCACCACCAGCAAGCTGCTCCAGCAGGAGATCGAGCGCCCGCGCGTCGGCCCGATGCGCGACATCGTCGCCACCATCCAGCCCGAGCAGGACGAGATCGTCCGCAGCGGGCTGGGCGGAACCGTGTGCGTGCAGGGAGGACCGGGGACCGGGAAGACCGCCGTCGGCCTGCACCGCGTCGCCTACCTCCTCTACGCCCACCGGGAACGGCTCGCCCGCACCGGCACCCTGGTCATCGGGCCGAACCGGTCCTTCCTGCACTACATCGAGCAAGTCCTCCCGGCCCTCGGGGAGTTGACCGTGCAGCAGGCCACCGTGGACGACCTGGTCGCCCATGTGGAGGTGCGCGGCACGGACGAGGCGGCAGCCGCCGTCGTCAAGGGCGACGCCCGGATGGCCGAGGTGCTGCGCCAGGCCCTCTACTCCCACGTGACCCTGCCCACCGAGCCGATCGTCGTCGTGCGCGGCTCGCGCCGCTGGCGGGTCCCGGCGTACGAACTGGAGGGCATCGTCCGGGAGTTGCTGGACCGCGACATCCGCTACGGCGCCGCTCGCGAGGCCCTGCCGCAGCGCATCGCGCACGCGGTCCTGGTCCAGATGGAGCGGGCCGGAGAGGCCCCGGACGACCGGGTGCAGGACGCGGTGGCCCGCAACAGCGCGGTGAAGGCGGCCGTGAAGCTGGTCTGGCCGGCCGCCGACCCGGCGAAGCTCGTGCTGCGCCTGCTCACCGACGCCGACTTCCTCGCCGAGCACGCCGAGGGGATCCTCAGCGAGGACGAGCGGAAGACGATCCTTTGGTCGAAGCCGGTACGCAGCGTGAAGTCGGCCAAGTGGTCTTCGGCGGACGCGGTGTTGATCGACGAGGCTGCCGACCTGATCCAGCGCACGCACTCGCTCGGCCATGTGGTCCTGGACGAGGCGCAGGACCTCTCCCCCATGCAGTACCGGGCCGTCGGCCGCCGCTGCACCACCGGCAGCGCGACCGTCCTGGGCGACCTGGCGCAGGGCACCACCCCCTGGGCGACCCGCAGCTGGGACGAGGCGCTCGCCCACCTCGGCAAGCAGGAGGGGGTCATCGAGGAGCTGACGGCGGGTTTCCGCGTTCCGACGGACGTGATCACGTACGCCTCCCGCCTCCTCCCGCACATCGCGCCCGGCCTCACCCCGGTGGCCTCCGTCCGCGAGAACCCCGGCTTCTTCGAGGTCCGTACGGCCACGGAGGCGGCCGAAACCGTCGCCGCCTGCGAGGAGTTGCTGCGCAACGAGGGCTCGACCGGCCTGATCGCCGCCGACGCCCGGATCCCGGCACTCGCCGAGGCGCTGACGACGGCCGGGATCGGCTTCCTGGCCCCCGGTGAGGAGACCACGAGCGAGACCCGTCTGACCCTGGTCCCGGCCTCGCTCGCCAAGGGTCTGGAGTACGACTACGTGGTCCTGGACGAGCCGCAGGCGGTGGTCGACGGCGAGCCGGACGAGCGAACGGGCTTGCGCCGCCTGTACGTTGCGCTGACCCGAGCGGTGTCGGGGCTGATCGTGACGCACTCGGCACCTTTGCCCTCGCAACTCTCTTAACCTCACCTAGTAAGGTGCGTGCCGTTCTGAGAAGTCCCCTTGGAAAGGCCTCAGTTGAGCACGCCACCGCCGCAGTACCCCGGGTACCAGCAGACTCCAGGGCCGTATCAGCAGACCCCGTCGGCTCCGGGCTATCCGCAGGCTCCGGGCCCGTACCAGCAGCCCCAGGCGGGCTATGGCTATCCGCAGGCTCCGGGGCCGTACCAACAGCCCGCCGGTGCGTACGCGGCTGCCCCGCCCGCACCCGCACCCGCGTCGGCCTGGCCGCAGCAGTACGGCGCCGGGATGCCGGCAGGCGGGCCGGGCTGCGAGGTGTGCGGGGCGGCGCCCGCGGCGCAGGTGACGATCCGCGGTCACCAGGGAATGATCGTGATCATGCGGTCCCTGCGGCGCCGGGGGACGTTCTGCCACACCTGCGCGCTGGCCTCGTTCCGCAAGATGCAGACCGACACCATGCTGATGGGCTGGTGGGGTCCGATGTCGGCGTTCATCACGCCCATCATCCTGCTGATCAACCTCGCCGCCCTGTCCACCATCCGGCGCATCCCCGCCCCCATGGCACCCGGTTGGCGGCCTCCGCTGGACCCCGGCAAGCCGATCTTCCGGCGGCCGGCCGGAATCGTGGCCCTGATCCCGCTGAGTCTCGGGGGCCTGCTGGTCCTGTCCATACCGATACTCATGATCATCGGCCTGCTGGCCGGGCACTAGAACCCGTGCGCTGCCGCCTCCGGGCCAGGGAGGCGCCAGGAGGTCACGGGGTGTCCAGCACCGCCCGCCACCGGGCGACGGCCTCCGCCGAGACCGGCCCCTCCCACCCCTCGGGGCGCGCCGCGCCGCCGATGTGGAAGGCCGTGATGCCGTACTTCCTGAGCCGGGAGACGTGGTCGAGGCGGAGGCCTCCGCCGACCAGGATCGCCTGCTCGTACCCGGGCTCCCCCCTCCTGCGCGCCTCCGCGGCCAGCGTCGCCAGGCCGTCGTCCACACCCGTGGCGGCGCCCGCCGTGAGGTAGGTGTCGAGGCCGGGCAGGTCGGCGAGCTGCTTGCGCAGGGCGTCGCGGTCGGCGGCCCGGTCGATCGCCCGGTGGAAGGTCCACGGGCAGCCGCCGAGCGCGCCGACGACCCGCTCCACGGCGGCCAGGTCCACCCCGCGCCCGGCATCGAGGAACCCGAACACGAACTGATCCGCCCCGGCGGCCCGCAGCTCACCCGCCACACCCACCAGCCGGTCCACGTCACCGGCCGCGAACCCGTCCGCCAGCCGCAGCATCACGCGCAGGTCGATGTCGACAGCAGCACGGATCCCGGCGACCGTGGCGGGCGACGGGGTGAGCCCGTCGGCCGCCATGTCGGTGACCAGCTCCAGGCGGTCCGCGCCTCCGGCCTGGGCCGCGACCGCGTCCTCGACGTCGAGGGCGATCACCTCCAGGACTGCACGCTTGCTCATGGCACCCCATTCGTCGGCATCGATCGGCGGCTAGAGGTCTAGTCCAATCCAAGACTACGCCTGTACGGGGCACCGCAAACCTGGGGCGGTTCACCAGGGCCGTTCAGCCGGGGCCGCGCACCCGACCAGCTCGTACGCGGCCCATTTCGGGGTCTCGTACAAAAGAATGGACCCCATGGCAGCTCTCGACCTCGACGCCCTGCGCACCCGCTTCGCCTGCACCCTGGAGGCCGCCCGCGCCCCCGGCGGCGGCCCCGATCCCGCCCCCTACGCCGACAACCTGCTCACCCGCTGGCAGGAACCGCAGCGCCGGTACCACACGCTGACCCACCTGACCGCGGTCCTCGACCACATCGACGCCCTGGAGAAGCACGCGGCCGACCCGGACGCCGTACGCCTGGCCGCCTGGTTCCACGACGCGGTCTACCTCCCCGACCGCTCCGAGAACGAGGAGCGCTCGGCACGGCTGGCCGAACGCGCCCTGCCGGAGGCCGGCGTCCCCGAGGCGAGGACGGCGGAGGTGGCCCGTCTGGTCCGCCTCACGGTCACCCACGCCCCCACCGCCGACGACCGCAACGGCCAGGTCCTGTGCGACGCGGATCTGGCGATCCTGGCCTCGCCCCCGACGGCGTACGCCGTCTACACCACCGAGGTCCGCGAGGAGTACCACTTCGTCCCGAACGACGCCTTCCGCGAGGGCCGTTCGGCGATCCTCCGCCAACTCCTGGCCCTCCCCCACCTGTTCCACACCTCGTACGGCCAGGAGCACTGGGAGGCGACGGCTCGCTACAACCTCACCTCCGAGCTGGACATGCTGTCGGCCTGAGGCGCCCCTCCCCACCTGCCCGAGCTGGAAATACTGTCGCCCCGGCCACCCGCGCCCCCATACCCTGCGGCCCATGCGTGTATTGAGCGGGGACGATGTGGACGAGGCCGTGGCGAGCTGTGTGGCGGCGCTGCGGCCTGCGGTGGAGCGGGACTGGGCCGGTGTGAAGGCCGGGCGGCTGGAGTGGAGTTGCCGGGAGGCGGCCGAGCACATCGCGAGTGATCTCATCGCCTACGCGGGGCAGTTGGCGGGCCGTGCCCAGGACGCCTACGTCCCCTTCGACATCACCCTCGATGACGGCGCCGACAACGCCGGCCTACTGCACGTGATCGAGACGACCGGCGTCCTGCTCGCCACCACCGTCCGTACGACCCCGCCCGGCGTGCGCGCCTTCCACCCGTACCCGTTCCGCAGCGCCGACCGCGAGGGCTTCGCGGCGATGGGCATCGCCGAGGTGCTGCTGCACACGCACGACATCGCCCAGGGTCTCGGCCTCTCCTACGAGCCTCCAGCGGAACTCGTCGCGTCCGTGCTGGCCTGCATCTTCCCGCACATCCAGCCCGGCCCCGAGCCCTGGTCGACCCTGGTGTGGGCAACCGGCCGCGGCGAACTGCCGGGCCGCGCCCCGGTCACCGACTGGCGCTGGCGCAACAACGTGGTCATCCCCTCCGAGCGCCTCACCCTGACCGGCGTCCGCCCGGCCGCCGCCCGCGATCTGCGGCTGGGCGGCGACGGCGGTTTCGAGTGGATCGACGGCGGCCCGTTCGAGGGCACGCGGGACGCCTCGGGCTTCATGCTCAAGGCGTACGAAGCAGGCGCGCACCGCCCCGAGTTCGGCGTGTTCGCCCTGGTCCGCCGCGAGGACGGCCTCGCGGTCGGCGGCATGGGTTTCCACGGCGTCCCGGACGAGGACGGCCGCGTGGAGATCGGCTACGACCTCGCCGAGGCCGCCCGCGGCAACGGCTACGCCACGGAGGCGCTGCGCGCACTGTCGGAGTGGGCGCTCGCCAGGGACGACGTCCACACCCTGTGCGCGACGATCGAGCCGGACAACCTCCTGTCCCAGGCGGTCGTCACCCGCGCGGGGTGGCGGAAGACGGGCGAGAGCGAGGACGGGTACGTCTACGAGCTGGGCCGCTGAGCCAGTCCCTTGCGCCGGCGCAGGCCGGAGGCGTGCAGCAGCCGCACCACCTGGCGGCTGCTGACCTGCACCGCACCGGCCCGTACGGCGTCCGCGTACCGGTGGGAGGGGATGTCGTAGTGGTCGCGTTCGAAGGCGCGCCGGGGCAGGCCCAGCTCGTCGGCGAACCGCTGCAGTTCCTCGTACGAGACGTCGCTGATCAGGTGCGACCACATCCGGCCGTGCCCGGGCCAGTTCGGCGGGTCGATGTAGATCGTCACGGACGGCGCCTCACGAGGACGTCATCCCGCCCGCGGCCCGGCCCAACGCGCCCACCGCCGCCACCCGTACGCCCGCCTTGTGGCACACCCAGTGCGGGTCGGGTCCCAGCTCCGGCTCCACGTCCAGCGCGTGCGGGTCGCCCGAGCCGCACACCGGGCACAGCGGCCAGCGGCCGTACCGCTCCAGCAGCGCGTCCTGTACGTCCTGCGCGACCAGCCCGGCCAGGAAGGGGGCGCCGTCCGGCCACTGCTCGACCCACCAGCGCCGCTGCGTGACGGAGTCCTCGACCAGCGAGACCACGTCCGCCTCCGCGACCTCGCGCGCGACCAGATCAGCCAGCACCAGGGCGCGCGCCGCGTGCAAGGCCTGTTCAAGGGGGCTGATGGGGTCATCGATGGGGTCGCTTACAGGCTCCATGGTCCCATTGTGCGCACTCTTGACCGCTCCATCGAAACGAAAATATCTTTCATGTGTGACCCAGGACGTGAAGGAAACTTTCGGCAGTCCGGGCGGCTCCCTCGCCGCCAAGGTGCGCACCCTCGCCCCGTCCATGACCCGGTCCATGCACCGCGTGGCCGAGGCCGTCGCGAGCGACCCCGCGGGCTGCGCCGCCCTCACGGTCACCGGCCTGGCCGAACGCACCGGCACCAGCGAGGCCACGGTCGTACGCACCGCCCGCCTGCTCGGTTACCCGGGCTATCGGGATCTGCGTCTGGCCCTCGCCGGGCTCGCCGCCCAGCAGCAGTCCGGCCGCGCGCCCGCCATCACCACCGACATCGCCGTGGACGACCCGATCGCCGACGTCGTCGCCAAGCTGGCCTACGAGGAGCAGCAGACCCTCGCCGACACGGCCGCCGGACTCGACACCGCCCAGCTCGGCGCGGCCGTCACCGCGCTGGCCGGCGCCCGGCGGACCGACGTGTACGGCATAGGGGCGTCCGGGCTGGTCGCCCAGGACCTCACGCAGAAGCTGCTGCGAATAGGGCTCATAGCCCACGCGCACAGCGATCCGCATCTCGCCGTGACCAACGCGGTGCAGCTGCGGGCGGGCGATGTGGCGATCGCGATCACCCACTCCGGCTCGACGGGGGACGTCATAGAGCCGCTGCGGGTCGCCTTCGAGCACGGGGCGACGACGGTCGCGATCACCGGCCGCCCGGACTCGCCGGTCACGCAGTACGCCGACCATGTGCTGACCACCTCCACCTCCCGGGAGACCGAGCTGCGGCCCGCCGCGATGTCCTCGCGGACCAGCCAGCTGCTCGTCGTGGACTGCCTGTTCGTGGGCGTGGCACAGCGGACGTACGAGACGGCGGCGCCGGCGCTGGCCGCGTCCTACGAGGCGCTGGCGCACCGGCATCGCACACATCCCAGGTGAGTGACAGCACGCGAATCAGAAAGAGCCACCCCCCATGACCTCGCACGACCTGCGCACCGAGCTGGCTTCGCTGACCACCGAAGCCTTCCGGCCCGAACTCGCCGAGATCGACCGCCTGCCCACCCTCGACCTCGCCCACCTCATGAACGGCGAGGACACGGGCGTACCCGCCGCCGTCGCCGCCCGCCTCCCCCAGATCGCCGCCGCCATCGACGCCCTGGCCGCCCGCATGGCACGCGGCGGACGCCTGATCTACGCCGGTGCGGGCACCGCCGGCCGCCTCGGCATCCTCGACGCCTCCGAGTGCCCGCCCACCTTCAACACCGCCCCCACCCAGGTCGTCGGCCTCATCGCGGGCGGCCCCGACGCCATGGTCAGCTCGGTCGAGGGCGCCGAGGACTCCCCCGAGCTGGCCCGCAGGGACCTCGACGCGCTGAAACTCACCCCCGATGACAGCGTTGTCGGCATCTCCGCCTCCGGCCGCACCCCGTACGCCATCGGCGCCGTACAGCACGCCCGCGCCCTGGGCGCCCTGACCATCGGCCTGGCCTGCAACGAGGGCAGCGCGCTCGCGGCGGCGGCCGAGCACGGCATCGAAGTCGTCGTCGGCCCCGAGCTGCTCACCGGCTCGACCCGCCTGAAGGCCGGTACGGCGCAGAAACTCGTCCTGAACATGCTGTCGACGATCACGATGATCCGGCTCGGCAAGACGTACGGGAACCTGATGGTCGACGTCCGCGCCTCGAACGCCAAGCTCCGGGCCCGCTCGCGCCGCATCGTCTCGCTGGCCACCGGCGCGAGCGACGAGGAGATCGAGAAGGCGCTCACCGAGTCCGGCGGCGAGGTGAAGAACGCCATCCTGACGATCCTCGCCGACGTCGACGGCCCGACGGCCACCCGCCTTCTGGAGGAGTCCGACGGCCATCTGCGTGCCGCGCTGGCGATCGCGCCGCACTGACCCGCACGCTCGGGACGTGCGCAACGCCTCCACCTCCCTCGCCCAGGCCGTGCTCGCCCACGTCGGCGGCCCGGCGAACGTCACCTCCGTCACCCACTGCATGACCCGGCTCCGCCTGACCCTCGCCGACCCCGGGCCGGTGAACGCCGAAGGGCTGCGGGCAGAGCCCGGGGTGCTGGGGGTGGTGGCGGCGGACGGCGGGGGGTCGTACCAGATCGTGCTGGGGCCGGGGGTGGTGGCGCAGGTGACGGCGGAGGTGTCGGCCGAGGTGGAGGGGCTGGTGGGGCAACAACCAGCCGTTACTGGCGCGCAGTTGAAGGAAAGCCTCCGCCAACGCAACGCCACCCCCTTCAAGACGGCCCTGCGCCGTATCGCCTCGGTCTTCGTCCCGCTCATCCCAGCCCTGATCGGCTGCGGCATCCTGGCCGGGCTCAACGGTCTCCTCCTGAACGCCGGTTGGCTGCCCGGCCTGACTCCGGCACTGGCCACGATCTCCTCCGCCTTCATGGCGCTGATCGCGGTGTTTGTCGGCCACAACACGGCGAAGGAGTTCGGCGGCACGCCCGTGCTGGGCGGGGCGGTGGCGGCGGTGGTCGTGTATCCGGGGGTGGCGAAGGTGACGGCCTTCGGGGTGCACCTGGCTCCCGGGCAGGGCGGGGTGCTCGGCGCGCTGGCGGCGGCTCTGCTGGCGACGCGGGTGGAGAAGTGGTGCCGGGGGAGAGTGCCGGGTGCCCTGGATGTCCTACTGACCCCCACGCTGACCGTCCTGGTCTCCGGCCTGATCACGCTGTACGGCCTGATGTACGCCGCCGGTACGGTGGCGACGGCGATCGGCACGGGGGCGAACTGGCTCCTGACGACGACCGGAGCGATGGCCGGCCTGCTCCTGGGCGGCCTCTTCCTCCCTCTGGTCATGCTGGGCCTTCACCAGGCCCTGATCCCCATCCACACCACGCTCATCGAACAGCAGGGCTACACCGTCCTGCTCCCCCTGCTGGCCATGGCGGGCGCGGGCCAGGTCGGCGCGGCACTGGCGGTGTACGTCCGCCTGCGCCACGACACGTCGTTGCGTACGACGATCAGGTCAGCGCTCCCGGCGGGCCTGCTCGGCGTGGGCGAGCCCCTGATCTACGGCGTCTCCCTCCCCCTGGGCCGACCCTTCCTGACGGCCTGCGCGGGCGGGGCGGCGGGCGGCGCGTTCATCGGCTTCTTCGCGATGCTGGGCACCAAGGTGGGCGCGACGGCGATCGGCCCGTCCGGCTGGGCCCTGTTTCCGCTGCTGGCGGGGAACAGAGGGCCGGGGCTCGCTGCGGCGATCTACACGGGCGGGCTGGCGACCGGGTACGTCGTGGGCTTCCTGACGACGTACGTCTTCGGCCTCCCCCGGCGCCCTCATACGGAGGCCACAGCGTGACGGGCGGCCCTGACCAGTCGTTTCCCCGGGCATGATGAAGAAGCTCCTGGCCACCGCCGCCCTCACCGCCTCCGCCGCCGCCCTGGCCGCCCCCGCGCACGCCGACGACCACTGGACCACCAAGGACACCGCGCGGTGCGCCACCAGCCTCGCCGTAGTCCCCGCGCTCAAGACCGTGTCCCCGCTGCCCCTGGCGGCTCCCGCCCCCGCGTGCGGCGCGGGCAGCCTCATCCACCACGGCTGACCACCCGCCACACCGTCAACCGCTACGGCTCTCCCGGTTCACCTTCCGGACCCTGGCCCGCAGCTCCTCCCCGGCCGGCATCGCCCGCAGGACATCCGTCAGGTGCTCGGCGGTACGCACATTGCAGCGCCCCAACTCGACCAGAGCGAACGGCTCATCGCTCGCTCCGGTCACGGGGTCCACGCGCAGGGAGGGCAACACGACCCCGACGCCAACGAGGGCGTCCCGCAGCGACTCCACGATCTCTTCGGTGGTCCGCACCTGTCCTATACCTCCACGGTGAGTTCTTTGTTTGCTACACAGCGTGGCGGCTGGGTGGCTAGCCTGGCCAGATACGGCGTCCCAACAGCTCTGGCTGTGTGACAGGGAGTGGCTATGGCAGGCCCGAAGGATCTCGACCCGTCGTCGTCGCCACGGGCCCTGCTGGGGGCAGAACTCCGGCACGCGAGAGAGAAGGCGGGGCTCAGCCAGGAGGAACTGGGGCAACGTCTGTTCGTGAGCGGGTCGTTCATCGGGCAGCTGGAGGCGGGTACGCGGCGGATGCAGCGGGAGTATGCGCGGCTGTTGGATGAGGTGCTGGGGACGGGCGACTTCTTCCAGCGGAACTGTGGGGCGGCTGCCAAGTCCCGCTATCCCGAGCACTTCGCTGAGGCGGCGGAGGCGGAGGCGATTGCCACAGCGATCCGAGAGTACGCCCCGATGCTGATCCCGGGGCTGTTGCAGACACCTGACTATGCACGGGCCGTGTGTGAGGCGCACCAACCCACGGCCCCCGAGGAGGAGATCGAGCACCTGGTGACAGCCCGCATGGAGCGGACCAGGCTCCTCGACGATCCAACAAAGCCTTTGTTGTGGGTCGTACTTGACGAGGCAGCCCTGCGCCGAGTGACGGGCGGGCCTGCGGTAATGGCCGAGGCTCTGCGTCACATCGTGAGCCTGGTGCAGCGCCGTCGGGTGATTGTGCAGGTGCTGCCGTTCACGGAAGGTGCGCACGCATCCATGGGCGGCGCGCTCAAGCTGATGACCTTCGATGGCGCGCCCCCGCTCGTCTACTTCGAAGGGCCGGGAACCGGCAGGCTGGAGGACGATCCCGCCACCGTGACACGCTACGAACTGGCCTACGATTTCCTTGAGGCCACCGCACTCTCAACACGCCATTCCCTGGCCCTGATCGAATCAGTGGCGGAGGATTACGCCCATGCTGATCAACCCTGAGCACGACCTGAGCTCGGCCACCTGGCGCAAGTCCAGCTACAGCGACGGCAGCGGCGGCAACTGCCTCGAAGTGAGCGACGACAACCCGGCCCTCATCCCCGTCCGAGACTCGAAGAACCCCCACGGCCCGAAGCTCTTCTTCAGCTCGGCAGCCTGGGTTGCCTTCACCTCTTCTCTCAAGTGACCGTTGAGCCACTCGCTTCTTGGCCAGTGTCGTGCTTCCGCGAGCCGAGTAAAGGGCGCTCCCGTTCCGCTGCGCTCCACTCCCGCGTCGCCTACGGCGATGGCCCTGCGGGCCACCCTTGACTCGCCTCGCTCCAGCACGGGGAAGAAGCGAGCGAGCGGCCCGGAAGGGCAGTGGTCCAGCCCGGCACTCGCCCCTCGGGGCGCTGGCCAGGCGCCGTCGGCGGGGGAGGCGCGGTCGCGGAGCGGCGGCACGCCGGGCGGGCTTGGCGGCTTGCGGTGAGTGGGCGCACCGGTGGGCCCGGTGGGTGGCGATGGGAAGGAATGGGCCGTGATTGGCGGATCTGTTCCGCCCTTGCAGCCTGCGGCAGGCCTCTGACCTGCGGACTTCCTCTCGACCTCTGGCCCAAATCCACCAATCACTGTCAATTGCCGTCTAGGTGGGGCGGGCGAGGCGCTTGTGACGCCGAGGTCGCCGACCCAGCGCCGCCCTCATCGCCATTCCCCGTCCACCCCAACCCGCCCCCTCCCAGCGGCTCCCCCATCCGGGCCGCACGCCGCCAAACCCACCCGGCGTGCCCCCAACCGGCCCCCGCGCTCCCACAGCCAACGGCGCCTGGGCAACTGGCAGACGGGTCCAACCCCGCCAAGCCCCCCACTGCTCCCCCGGCCGCCCGCTCGCTTCTCACCCGTGCTGGAGCGAGCCGAGTCAAGGGTGGCCCGAAGGGCCATCGGCGCAGCCGACGCGGGAGTGGAGCGCAGCGGAACGGGAGCGCCCTTTACTCGGCTCGCGGAAGCACGACACTGGCCAAGAAGCGGGCGGCCCCAACGGCCACTTCACCAACACCGACCCCGAGGCTCAAGTCCCGAGCCTCGCGCTTCGAGCGCCCTTTTCAAGGAATGGGTGGTGGGTCTCAACCCGCCCTCCCACCCTGCGCGTTGACTTGACGCGTTCGGCTTGCCACGAAGAGTCACGAACCTCTAACGTGCGGCATATGCAAAGCGCCCCCGCTGGTGCGCCAACACCGGTGCGGGGGCTTGACCTACGAGATCGAAGGAACATTTCGATCCCATGGCTGATGCCAACTCTAGTGCTGCCCCCTTCCCCGCGCACCCCTCCCCGCACCCCCTGGCCAAACCGGGTTACGGGAAGCGTTCCGTTCCCGGTCAACGGCCCCGCACCAACCACGACTTCGCCCACTTCCCACCCCGCGAAGCCGCCATCGCCGCCTATCTCGACCGCCTCCCCGACGGCGCCGACATCTCCGTAAAAACGCTGGCCAACGTCCTGCCGTACGGGCAGTGTGCCCTGCGCACCGCCCTCAACCGGTTACAGCAGGCAGGGCACTTGCGGCGCGGGCGGGAGCGGCTGGCCGGCACCGATGGCGTCCGCTGGATCACCCGATCGTGGTTCACCCGCACCGCGCGCGACGATGGCTGGTGGGGAGACTTCGCCCGTGGTGCCGTACAGGAGGAGCCGCCGCCGGAGAGTTCCCGGTCCCGCCAGACCCGTTCCCGCGCCCACGTCCTCCTCGCCGCCCTCGGTCGTACGGCCCCGGCCCTGTCCCTCTCCGACGCGGACTGCGCGGCCCTCGCCCCGCTGGTCATGGAGTGGTTCGCGCGGGGCGCCGACGGCGAGGATGTAGTCCGGGCGCTCACCGCCGGGCTGCCCTCCCCGGTACACCACCCAGCCGCCTTGGTCCGCCGACGCCTGACCGACAAGCTCCCGCCCGCCCCGCCACCCGTACCTGGGCCGCCGGTTCCTCGCCCCCTCCGTCTCCTGGAGTGCGCGGAGTGCGGTGTGCCGGGGCGGCCGGAGGCGTTGCCGGGCGGGTTGTGCCGGGAGTGCCAGGGCGCGCCCCCGCCCACCCGGGCTCACTCCAACGCGCCCCTGCCTGCGTCCGCAATCCATTCCTACGCAGCTGAGATGCGTGCTGCGATCGGCCTACGACGACAAGAAAGGACGCCCGCATGACGGCTCCTACGGTCCGACGAGATCACTCCGGGGCACCATGGAGGGGAGGAGGCGACGCCATGACCCCTGACACCGCTGAGCGCCCGCAGATGTCCGTCGAGGACTTCGAGGAACTCGTCCGGAAGGCACCAAGGGAGCTGCGCAACCGGCTGGAGTTCCTGGGAGGACGGCTCTGCGTCCGGCACGGGCCGCTCGATGTCGAGGAGTTCGAGGAGCTGGAGGCCGCCGCCCCGGAAACCGTGCGGCTGGAGTACATCAACGGAAAAGTCGAGGTCAAGGCAGTGCCGGACGGGAAGCACACGTCGATCTTCATGTGGCTGCTCCGCCAGTGCATGCAGCAACGCCCCGACCTCGACCTCGCGCCCGAGCGAGGTGTCAAAGCCGAGGCCTACCGCAAGGGTCGGGCCCGCACCGACGGCTTCCTGGCGCCGGTCGACCACTTCGTGCGCGACGGTGAATGGTCAGTGCCCGACGGCGCCCTCATGGCCGTAGAGATCACCTCCCACGACCGGGACACCAACCAGCGCGACCGCATCGACAAGCCCAAGGGCTACGCCGAAGCCGATACCCCCGTCTATCTCCTCATCGACCGCGACCATCACTCCGTCACTGTCTTCAGCGAGCCGAAGGACGGCCGCTACCTCCAGTCTCCCCGCTACCCGTGGGGCGCTACCGTCGAACTGCCGCCCCCGGTCGGCATCACACTGGACACGGAGAAACTGAAGGACTACGCGGACTGACCATGAACCACGCCCAGCTCACCGCCCTAGGACGGGCCCTTCGCGTGCTCGGGGAGCACGGGGAGGCGCTCAGCGCCGATACGCCGGACTCGCGGCTGCACGAGATCAAGGCTGATCTGCGGCGGGCCCTCGACCTGGTAGAGGAGAGCGTCGCGGCCGGGGCGCCCACCACCCGGTGCCCGGAGCACCCGCAGGGGCCCGTGGATGAAAGCGCACCTGATCTGTGTCTGCTCTGTGAGACCCGGCGCCGGGCCGCCCGGCGGTCGGAGTTCCAGGGCGGCGGCAGGCCGCAGAGCACCGAATCCCCGGTATCCGCCCCCTCCCGCTACGGCGTCCGTGGCGACCGGCCGCAGCCCCAGCAGCGGTGGCTGCCGGAGCTGTGGAACGGGCAGGAATGGCAGCTGTGCGGGACGCCCCGGCGGGACCGGCGCGAGGCCGAGGCGTATCTCGCCGCCCAGCGACGCGGGTCGCGGCCCGCCATGGCCTACCGGCTGGTCCATGAGTTCACCGACTACGAGGTGCTCCGGATCTGGGGCACCCCCGTGCGCGTCGACATCGAGCCCATGGGCAACCTGTAGGCCCGGGCCCCGCTGAGGGTCAGCTCAGGGTCTTCAGCGCCGCCGCGTCGTACGGCTTCAGCTCGTCGAAGCGGTCGGCCAGGACCTTCGCCGCCCACTCCGGGTCCTGGAGCAGCGCGCGGCCCACGGCGACCATGTCGAACTCGTCCGCCTCCAGGCGGTCCAGCAGGTTGTCGATGGCCTTGACCGGGGAGCCCTCGCCCTGGAACGCGTTGACGAAGTCGCCGTCGAGGCCGACCGAGCCGACCGTGATGACCGGCTTTCCGGTGAGCTTCTTCGTCCAGCCGGCCAGGTTGAGGTCGGAGTCCTCGAACTCGGGGAGCCAGTAGCGGCGGGTGGAGGCGTGGAAGGCGTCGACGCCGGCCGCGGCCAGCGGGGTCAGGATGGCCTCCAGCTCCTCGGGGGTCTCGGCGAGACGGGCGTCGTACTGCTGCTGCTTCCACTGCGAGTAGCGGAAGATGACCGGGAAGTCCGGGGAGACGGCCTCGCGGACCGCCGCGATGATCTCCGCCGAGAACTTGGTACGGGCCACCGCGTCGCCGCCGTAACCGTCCGTACGGCGGTTCGTGCCCGCCCACAGGAACTGGTCGAGCAGGTAGCCGTGGGCGCCGTGCAGCTCCACGCCGTCGAAGCCGATGCGCTCGGCGGCGGCAGCGGCCTCCGCGAAGGCGGCGATGACGTCGTCCAGGTCCTGCTGGGCCATGACCTTGCCGGTCACCTCGGCGTCCGCGCTGACGAGACCGGACGGGCCCATCGCGGGGGCGTCCGGGAAGGGGGCGTCGCCCTGGTTGCGGACCATGCCGATGTGCCACAGCTGCGGAACGATCGTGCCGCCCGCCGCGTGCACGTCCTCGGCGACCTTCGCCCAGCCCGCGAGCTGCTCCTCCCCGTGGAACCGCGGAACGCGGTCGCTCTGCCCGGCCGAGTCGTGGCCCACGTACGTGCCCTCGGTGACGATCAGACCCACACCGGCGGCGGCCCGACGGGAGTAGTACGACCGGACGTCCTCACCGGGGATGCCGCCCGGGGAGAACATGCGCGTCATCGGGGCCATCACGATCCGGTTGGGAACGGTCAGGCCGTTCAGCGCGATCGGGCGGGACAGGATCTGGGCCGCGCGGGACGCGGCGGCGGTCGTCGTGACGGTCACGTGGGGGCTCCTCGGAACGGATCAACCGGCTGGTATGTGCATGCGCATTGATGCAGATGCTTAAGTAACCGAAGTATGGCGTCCTGCATTCCGCGCACCTATGGACCGTGGTGTGATCCCGGACACTCGAACCGCGCTCTTGAAACGCCCGAGGGCGGCACCCCCTGTCGGAACAGGGGGTGCCGCCCTCGGTAAGGACGTTGATCAACCTTCAGGTCGATCAGAAGTCCATGTCACCGCCCGGCATGCCGCCGCCGGCCGGGGCCGCGGCCTTCTCCGGCTTGTCGGCGATGACGGCCTCGGTGGTGAGGAACAGCGCGGCGATGGAGGCGGCGTTCTGCAGCGCGGAACGGGTCACCTTCGCCGGGTCGATGATGCCCTCGGCGATCATGTCGACGTACTCGCCCGTGGCGGCGTTCAGACCGTGGCCGACGGCCAGGTTGCGCACCTTCTCCACGACGACGCCACCCTCGAGACCACCGTTGACGGCGATCTGCTTCAGCGGGGCCTCCAGGGCGAGACGGACGGCGTTGGCGCCGGTTGCCTCGTCACCCTCGAGCTCCAGCTTCTCGAAGACGTTGGAGGTCTGCAGCAGGGCCACGCCACCACCGGCGACGATGCCCTCCTCGACGGCCGCCTTGGCGTTGCGGACGGCGTCCTCGATGCGGTGCTTGCGCTCCTTCAGCTCCACCTCGGTGGCGGCACCGGCCTTGATGACCGCGACACCGCCGGCGAGCTTCGCCAGGCGCTCCTGCAGCTTCTCGCGGTCGTAGTCGGAGTCGCTGTTCTCGATCTCGGCGCGGATCTGGTTCACGCGGCCCGCGACCTGCTCGGAGGAACCGGCACCGTCGACGATGGTGGTCTCGTCCTTGGTGATGACCACCTTGCGGGCCTTGCCCAGCAGGTCGACGGTGGCGTTCTCCAGCTTGAGGCCGACCTCCTCGGAGATGACCTCGCCGCCCGTGAGGATGGCGATGTCGCCGAGCATGGCCTTGCGGCGGTCACCGAAGCCCGGGGCCTTGACGGCGACGGACTTGAAGGTGCCACGGATCTTGTTGACGACCAGGGTCGACAGGGCCTCGCCCTCGACGTCCTCGGCGATGATCAGCAGCGGCTTGCCCGACTGCATGACCTTCTCCAGCAGCGGGAGCAGGTCCTTGACCGAGGAGATCTTGGAGTTGGCGATGAGGATGTACGGGTCCTCGAGCACCGCCTCCATGCGCTCCATGTCGGTCGCGAAGTAGGCGGAGATGTAGCCCTTGTCGAAGCGCATGCCCTCGGTGAGCTCAAGCTCGAGGCCGAAGGTGTTGCTCTCCTCGACGGTGATGACGCCTTCCTTGCCGACCTTGTCCATGGCCTCGGCGATCAGCTCGCCGATCTGGGTGTCGGCGGCGGAGATGGACGCGGTGGAGGCGATCTGCTCCTTGGTCTCGACGTCCTTCGCCTGCTCCAGCAGGGCGGCGGAGACGGCCTCGACGGCCTTCTCGATACCGCGCTTCAGGGCCATCGGGTTGGCGCCGGCGGCGACGTTGCGCAGGCCTTCCTTGACCAGGGCCTGGGCGAGCACGGTCGCGGTGGTCGTACCGTCACCGGCGACGTCGTCCGTCTTCTTGGCGACTTCCTTGACCAGCTCGGCGCCGATCTTCTCGAACGGGTCCTCGAGCTCGATCTCCTTGGCGATGGACACACCATCGTTGGTGATCGTGGGGGCGCCCCACTTCTTCTCGAGGACGACGTTGCGGCCCTTGGGGCCGAGCGTCACCTTCACGGCGTCCGCGAGCTGGTTCATGCCGCGCTCGAGGCCGCGCCGCGCCTCCTCGTCGAACGCGATGATCTTGGCCATGTGAAGTGGTCCCTCCAGGACTGGGGGTGATTCCTTCGGACCGCGCCCGCGCCCGCGACGGACGGCTCGCCGACCCCGTGGTTCCTTGCCCCACTTGGCCTGCGGGCCTCACCGACCCGGTCCTTCGTTGTCACTCTCACCTTCAGAGTGCTAACGCAATGATTAGCACTCGCCCCTGTCGAGTGCAAGCTGCTCTCGGGGATTCGCAGGTGAGCAGCGGCGTCACAGAGCCCGGGCACGCCGAAGGGCTCGTACCCCGGGAGGTACGAGCCCTTCGACGATGAACAGAAGAACGTCGCTGTCAGTCGACGCGTGCTTCAGCTGGTCGCCAGCCGGACCATGTCCGCCTGCGGGCCCTTCTGGCCCTGCGAGATCTCGAAGTCGACCCGCTGCCCCTCTTCCAGGGTGCGGTAACCGTCCATCTGGATCGCGCTGTAGTGGACGAAAACATCCGCACCACCGTCGACCGCGATGAAGCCGTACCCCTTCTCCGCGTTGAACCACTTGACGGTGCCCTGAGCCATGCCTAACTCCCCTATTACTGGCCCTTGCACAGATCCACACTTCGCGGACCCGGGTCAGACCTCGCCCCCCAGAATTGGTCGGGGGCGTGCGCCGGAACGCGTCGACCGCGGCTGAATGTATCTGTCCAACTGCCGTCTGCAACAGGTCAATCGGACGAGAAATCTGGACGAGCGGCATCCGGAATGTGGCGTGAATTCGCCTGAATTCAGGGCAAGTCGGGCCCCGTAAAGGCAACAAAAGCCGCATAAAACCCGTGCATTTTGGCTGCTTCTTGTCGGGCATGCGGCATGAATCCAGGGCTGCTGGCCCGTGGGCCAGGAGCGCGTTCCCCAACTCTACCGCGCTCAATCACGCAGAATTGCCCCCTCCGTTTCTCTCACGGACGGGGCAATTCAATGAACAGTGTGTGACTCAGGCGCCTCAGCAGCCGCCGGCGACCGCCGGAATGATGGAGACGCCGGCACCGTCCGGGGTCGCCGTCTCCAGGCCCTGCTCGAAGCGGACGTCGTCGTCGTTCACGTAGACGTTCACGAAGCGGCGCAGCTTGCCCTGGTCGTCCAGCACGCGCGCGGCGATGCCGGTGTGGTTCTTCTCCAGGTCCGTGATGACCTCGGCGAGGGTCGCACCCTCGGCCGGGACCTCGGCCTGGCCACCGGTGTACGTGCGCAGGATGGTGGGGATACGAACGGTCACACTCATGCGAGACCAGCCTCTCGGAAGGAGTCCAGGTTCGGGCGGATCGTAGCGGTCAGGCCCGTGCCTGCGACCGCGTCGAGGGTCTTGAGGCCGTCGCCGGTGTTGAGGACGACCGTGGTGAGCGACGGGTCCAGGACGCCGTTCTCGATCAGCTTCTTCGTGACGCCGACCGTCACACCGCCCGCCGTCTCGGCGAAGATGCCCTCGGTCTGCGCGAGCAGCTTGATGGCGTCCACGACCTGCTCGTCCGTCACGTCCTCCACCGCACCGCCGGTACGGCGCGCGATGTCCAGGACGTACGGCCCGTCGGCCGGGTTGCCGATCGCGAGGGACTTGGCGATGGTGTTCGGCTTCTGCGGGCGTACGACGTCGTGGCCGGCCTTGAAGGCCGCCGACACCGGCGAGCAGCCCTCGGCCTGCGCGCCGAAGATCCTGTACGGCCGGTCCTCGACCAGGCCGAGCTCGATCAGCTCCCGCAGACCCTTGTCGATCTTCGTGAGCTGGGAGCCGGAGGCGATCGGGACCACGATCTGGTCCGGCAGCCGCCAGCCGAGCTGCTCGCAGATCTCGTACGCCAGGGTCTTGGAGCCCTCCGCGTAGTACGGCCGCAGGTTGACGTTGACGAAGCCCCAGCCCTCGCCGGCCGGGTCGCCGATCAGCTCGGAGCAGAAGCGGTTCACGTCGTCGTAGTTGCCCTCGATGCCGACGAGTTCACCGCCGTAGACCGCGGCCATCACGACCTTGCCCTGCTCCAGGTCGTGCGGGATGAACACACAGGAGCGGAGGCCGGCGCGGGCGGCGGCGGCGCCGACGGCACCTGCCAGGTTGCCCGTCGAGGAGCAGGAGAGGGTGGTGAAGCCGAAGGCGCGGGCGGCCTCCAGGGCCTGGGCGACCACGCGGTCCTTGAAGGAGTGCGTCGGGTTGCCGGAGTCGTCCTTCACGAACAGGCCGCCGGTGACGCCGAGTTCACGGGCGAGGTTGTCGGCCTTGACGAGCTTGGTCCAGCCGGGGTTCAGGTTCGGCTTGTCGGCGACGTCCGCCGGGACCGGGAGCAGCGGCGCGTAACGCCAGATGTTCGCGGGGCCCGACTCGATGCGCCCCCGCAGTTCCTCGGTGTCGTAGGCGGAGAAGTCGTAGGCGATCTCCAGCGGGCCGAAACACTCCTCGCAGGCGAACACCGGTCCGAGCGGCACGCGGTGACCGCACTCGCGACAGCTCAGGGCCGCGGCGGGGCCGAGGTCTACGGTGGAGGTGCCGGCGGAATCGCTGGTGGTTGCAACTGTCTGCACAGCCATGTGAGGCGAGGCCCTTTCTCCTCATCTTCCTCACGACGCATCTCGCCGTGAGACGGATTTGGCACCTTCCCGAGCCGGGAGCCTCGCTGGAGAACGAGAACCGACTGGAGGGTTGCCGGGGCTTCATCGGGCCGTGTCCCTCTGCCCCTCTGGATGAGCGGTATGCGGTTGTGTGATGCGGTTGTCCGTCAACGCGCGCGACCCCCGACATGCGATGGTCATCGGCGTTGTTCAAGACTGTAACCGAAGGCCACGAGAGTTGAGATAGTCGTCCGAACCGCGAGATGGATCACACGGCGACGTGTGGCCGTGACAGTGAGGAGTCGCAGACCGTGCTGGAAGAAGTCGAGCGCTGGCTGGCCACCCGCTCCTGGTCCGTGACCGATCGGCCCCTCCACCAGATCCTGTCCGCCAGGCAGCGTACCGGCCAGTCCGTCTCCGTCGTGCTGCCCGCGCTGAACGAACAGGAAACGGTCGGCGACATCGTCGCGGTGATCCGCCGCGACCTCGTGGAACAGGTGCCGCTGGTCGACGAGATCGTCGTCGTCGACTCCGGGTCCACCGACCGCACCTCCGAGGTCGCCGCGGCGGCCGGCGCCCGGGTCGTCCACCGCGACGACATCCTGCCGCGCATCCCGGCCGTCCCCGGCAAGGGCGAGGTGCTGTGGCGCTCCCTGCTGGTGACCAGCGGGGACATCATCTGCTTCATCGACGCCGACCTGCGGGAGTTCTCCTCCGACTTCGTCTCCGGAATCGTCGGCCCGCTGCTCACCGAGCCGGACGTACAGCTGGTCAAGGCCATGTACGACCGTCCGCTCGGCGGCGCTGCCGGCCAGGGCGGCCGGGTCACCGAACTCATGGCCCGCCCGCTGCTGAACATGCACTGGCCGCAGCTGGCCGGTTTCGTGCAGCCGCTCGGCGGCGAGTACGCGGCCCGGCGCTCGCTGCTGGAGCAGCTGCCGTTCCCGGTCGGGTACGGCGTGGAACTGGGCATGCTGGTGGACGCGCTGCACCTGGTGGGCCTGGATGCCCTCGCCCAGGTGGACGTGGGGGTGCGCAAGCACCGGCACCAGGACGGACAGGCGCTGGGCCGGATGGCCGCCGCGATCTACCGCACGGCGCAGCTGAGGCTCGCCCGCGGGCACCTCGTCCGGCCGTCGCTGACCCAGTTCGAGCGGGGCGAGGACGGGTTCGAGCCGCGCACGTACTCGGTGGACACGGAGGAACGGCCGCCGATGACGGAGATCGCGGAGTACGCGGCGCGGCGGGTGGCGTGAGCGCCGGGTGGCGTGAAAACGGGGCATCGGCTGTATACGGCCGCTCTTCGGGGCGGACCGTACGTTTGAGCGTTTACGGGCCGGGCTAGGTTGAGGACCATGGCTTCCGTGCGCGGTGCTGAGGTGCTGGTCGCGTCCAATCGCGGCCCGGTTTCGTACGAGGTACGCCCCGATGGCGGGGCCGGCACGCTGCATGCCAAGCGGGGCGGCGGCGGGCTGGTCTCGGGGCTGTCGGCCATCGGGCCGGACACGGACGCGGTGTGGGTGTGCGCCGCGCTGGGCGACGGCGACCGGGAGGCCGTACGGCGGGCCGAGGGCGGCCGGCTGCCGGGCGCGGACACCGGCGGACAGCAGGTCCGGATGCTGGACATCGACGCGACCGTGTTCTCCGACGCGTACAACGGCATCGCCAACTCGGTGCTCTGGTTCGTCCACCACATGCTGTACCAGACCCCGCTGGAGCCGGTCTTCGACGCGGAGTTCCGGCGGCAGTGGGCGTCGTACGAGGCCTACAACCGGGCCTTCGCCGAGGCGCTGGCGGAGGAGGCGGCCGAGGGTGCGGCGGTACTGATCCAGGACTACCACCTGGCGCTCGCCCCGCGCATGCTCCGGCGGCTCCGCCCCGACCTGCGCATCGGCCACTTCTCGCACACCCCGTGGGCCCCGCCGGACTACTTCCGGCTCCTGCCCGACGACATCGCCGCCGAGCTGCTGAGCGGCATCCTCGGCGCGGACCGGGCCGCGTTCCTGACCCGCCGGTGGGCGGATGCGTTCACCGACTGCTGTCACGCCGTGCTGGGGCCGGGGATCCCCTCGGGTACCCGGATCGGCGTACACGGGCTCGGCGCGGACGCGGACTTCCTGCGGGAGCGGGCGCACCGGCCGGACGTGGACGAGCGGATGGCTGCGCTGCGGGAGGAGATCGGCGAGGGGCGCCGGACGATCGTCCGGGTGGACCGCACCGAGCTGTCGAAGAACATCGTGCGCGGGCTGCTGGCGTACCGGCAGCTGCTGGCGGACCACCCTGAGTGGCGCGAGCGGGTGGTGCACCTGGCGTTCGCCTATCCGTCCCGGCAGGATCTCGCCGTCTACCGCGACTACACCGCGGAGGTGCGGCGCGTTGCGCAGGAGATCAACTCCGAGTACGGCACGACGGGTTGGATGCCCGTCGTACTGCACGTCAAGGACGACTTCGCGCGGTCCCTGGCCGCGTACCGGCTCGCCGACGTCGCCCTGGTCAATCCCATCCGGGACGGGATGAACCTGGTCGCCAAGGAGGTGCCGGTCGTCTCCGACGAGGGGTGCGTGCTGGTGCTGTCCCGGGAGGCGGGGGCGTATGAGGAGCTGGGCGAGGATGCGGTGGTCGTGAACCCGTATGACATCGGGGGGACGGCGGAGGCGTTGCACTCCGCGCTCACCATGCCGACGGATGAGCGGGCGGAGCGGACCAAGAGGCTGGCCGCTGCTGCTACGGCGCTGCCGCCTGCTCGGTGGTTCCTGGACCAGCTGGGTGCACTGGACGATCAGTCCAGCTGATCTGCCAGGGTCCTCAGCAGGGCTACGACCCCCTCCGGGCCGTCCACCACCACATCCGCTCGTTCCGCCAGTTCCGTGACCTCCGTGCTGCCGCTGCAGATCAGGAGGCCGGGGATGCCTTCGGAGCGGAGTTTGTCCACTGCCGCGTAGGCGGGGAGGTCGCCCAGGTCGTCGCCTGCGTAGACGACGCACTCGGCGCCGGTGGAGCGGACGTGGTCGAGGAGGGCTACGCCCTTGTCCGTGCCGGGTGGGCGCAGTTCCAGGACCATGCGGCCGGGCTCGACGATCAGGCCGTGCCGGGTGGCGAGGTCGGCGAGGGGTTCGCGCAGGGCCTCGAAGGCGGCCTCGGGGTCGTCGGCGCGGCGGGTGTGGACGGCGACCGCGCGGCCCTTCTCCTCGATCCACACGCCCTGCCAGGCGCCCATCTTGTCCAGGAAGCCGGGCAGCTCGGCGCGGACCGCGGCCACGCCGGGGTGCGGGGCCGGTGCGTTGACGGTGCTGGTGACCGCGTCCCAGCGCTCGGCGCCGTAGTGGCCGAGGACGACGAGGTGTGCGAGTCCGGGGACGCCGGCGAAACCGCCGTAGCGCACCGCGACCCCCGCGGGCCGGCCGGTGATGACGGCGACGGAGGCCACCTTCGGGGCGAGGGCGGCGAGCGCGGGAACGGCGTCGGGGTGGGCGCGGGCCTGTTCCGGGTCGGCGACGATCGGGGCCAGCGTGCCGTCGAAGTCGAGGGCGATCGTGGCGGTACGGGGGCTTGCCAGCAGCGCCGCGAGGCCGTCCCGGCCGGGTTGGGTCGCCGGGGTCGGGATGGGATCCATACCGCGACACTATCCAGCGCGGGCCGGTCTCACGCCTGGGTCTCGGGCACGTTCAGCGTTCGCCTCGCCGGGCCTCCCTCACCCGGCGCAGGCGGTTCACCGTCACCGGGTCGTGCGCCAGCGCCCGCTCGTCGTCCAGCAGGGCGTTGAGCAGCTGGTAGTAGCGCACCGGCGCCAGGCCCAGCTCCTCACGTATCGCGCGCTCCTTGGCGCCGGGGCCGGAGAAGCCCCGGCGCTCCAGCGCGAGGATGGCCTGTTCGCGGTGGCCGAGTTCCATGTCGGCCACCGTAACTCCGGGCACCGACAACCGGCTCAGCCGGCGGTGGCGGCGCTGCTGTCCGCCGCCGTGGCCGTCGCCTGGAGACGGGCGAGGACACCGGAGGGGCTGCCGCCGGGGGTCACTGCCTGGCCGATGTCCTGCTTCACGGCCGCGCTGACCGCCGCCCAGGAGGTCTTGCCGGCCGGGTACAGCTCGGAGGTGGGCAGCTGGTCGAGGAAGGGCTGAAGGGTCTTGTCGGGGGCGGAGTCCGACTCGCTCATGGCCAGGGAGGCGGAGACGGTGACCGGGAGGAGGCCGTAGGTGCGGGAGAAGTCGAGGACGTTCTTCTCGCTGCCGTCGCCCGCCGGGGAGTGCGCATAAGGTCGCTTTAACTCGATCGTGTGATGGTCGGTTCTCGGGCTTGCAGCGCCCTGGGCCGGTCGGGTTAACGTGATCGTGCGATCTGGGACGCCGGGTACGGCGTCAGCGTGTGGGGCCCCCGCTCCACCGGAGTGATGGTTCGGGGCCTCCCCGTCGCCTCTGGCCGTACCCATCTGGCCAGGTCGCGCAGGGAACCGGCCTCCCGGGATCGGACCACGGACAGGATCCGTGTCGCCGCCCCGGGGTCGAGTACGCCGGGGACCAGTGCGCCCAAGACCGTTCGGGGCGTGCGGCTGAGCGGAGTCACTCCTGCTCAGTCCACAGGAACGGTACTTCACGCCCTTGTCCTTGAGGCCCTGGCGTCGGCCCCCCGTTCGTCCCAGGTGGTGGGCGGGGTGATGCCGGCCTGCGCGAACAGGGTCTTGTTGTAGAAGAGGACGCGGGTGGAGGCGGCGAAGGGCATGCCGTACTGGGTGTGGTTCCACTGGCCCGCCTCGCCGAGCCGGCTGACGAAGTCGGCCTGGGTGCGGATGGAGAGCAGGTCGGAGGCCTGGTAGAGCTTGCCCGCCGCCGCGTAGTCGGCGTAGGCGCCGATCTGGGCCAGGTCGGGGGCGTGGCCCGCGTCGACCATCTGCTTGACCTTGGCGTCGACGTCGTTCCAGGAGTAGACGCTGACGTCGATCTTCACGCCGGGGTGCTTGGCCTCGTACGCTTTGACGAGGGCGTCCCAGTACTTCTTGGAGCTGTTGGCCGCCGAGTCGCCGTAGTCGGCCGCGACCAGCCTGAGGGTCACGCCGGAGGAGTCGGTGCTCCCGCAGCCGCCGAGGACCGCTGTCATGCCCAGTGCGGACACCACCGCGATCGTTCCTGCCGTACGCCGACCCACCGTAAAGCCCCAAACCTGCTGTCTGACCGTTCAATATGTGGACACATAAGGTCTACACCAGGTGAGTGGACTAGACCTCTCATGGGTCCGAGGGCCACACTGACCCCATGAGACATGTCATCGCCCTGGACGTGGGCGGCACCGGGATGAAGGCCGCCCTCATCGGTGACGGCGGCGCCCTGCTGCACCGCGCCCGCCGGGCGACCGGACGCGAGCGCGGGCCCGATGCCGTGGTCGAGACGATCCTCGACTTCGCCGCCGAGCTGCGCGCCCACGGCGCCGAGCGCTACGGCGAACCGGCCGCCGCCGCGGGCATCGTGGTCCCCGGCATCGTCGACGACGAGAACGGCATCGCCGTCTACGCGGCCAACCTCGGCTGGCGGGACGTCCCCCTGCGCGCACTCCTGGCCGAGCGGCTCGGGGTGCCGGTCGCCCTCGGCCACGACGTGCGCGCCGGCGGGCTCGCCGAAGGCCGGATCGGCGCGGGCAAGGGCGCCGACCGGTTCCTGTTCGTGCCGCTCGGCACCGGAATCGCGGGCGCCATCGGCCTGGACGGGCGGGTGGAGTCCGGCGCACACGGCTTCGCGGGCGAGATCGGGCATGTCGTCGTACGACCGGGTGGCACCCCCTGCACGTGCGGGCAGCGCGGCTGTCTGGAGCGGTACGCCTCCGCGTCCGCGGTCAGCGAGGCGTGGGCCGAGGCCTGCCAGGACCCCGGGGCGGACGCGGCCGACTGCGCCAAGGCCGTCACGTCCGGTGACCCGAACGCCATCCGGGTCTGGCAGGAGGCGGTGGACGCGCTCGCCGACGGGCTGGTCACCGCGCTCACCCTGCTGGACCCGCGCACGCTGATCATCGGTGGCGGGCTGGCCGAGGCGGGGGAAGTGTTGTTCCGACCGCTGCGGGAAGCCGTCCGGCGGCGGGTCACCTTCCAGAAGCTGCCGACGATCGTCCCGGCGGCCCTGGGGGACACGGCGGGCTGCCTGGGCGCGGGGCTGCTTGCGCGGGACCTGCTGACGACCACTTCTACGACTCCGGAGGTAACCGCCTGATGGCTGCCAGCTTGGTTCTCGCAGGTGCTCGGGTGGTGCTGCCCACCGGAACGGTGGAAAACGGCCAGGTGGTCGTGGACGGCAGGCACATCGCCGCCACCGCGCCCGCCGACACCCAGGTGCTCGACCTGACCGGCCACTGGGTGCTCCCGGGCTTCGTCGACATCCACAACCACGGCGGCGGCGGAGCCTCCTTCTCCGGTACGCCGGACGAGGTGCTGAAGGCCATCCACACCCACCGGCTGCACGGCACGACCACGCTGGTCGCCTCCACCGTCACCGACGAGATGGACCTGCTGGTGCGGCAGGCCGGGCTGCTGAGCGAGCTGGCCGAGCAGGGCGAGATCGCGGGCATCCACTTCGAGGGGCCGTTCATCTCGCCGTGCCGCAAGGGCGCGCACTCCGAGGAGCTGCTGCGCGACCCGGAGCCCGCCGAGGTCCGCAAGCTGATCGACGCGGCGCGCGGCAAGGCGAAGATGGTCACCCTCGCCGCCGAGCTGCCGGGCGGCATCGACTCGGTACGGCTGCTCGCGGAGCACGGCGTGATCGCGGCGATCGGGCACACGGACGCCACCTACGAGCAGACGGTCGAGGCCGTCGACGCGGGCGCCACGGTCGCCACCCACCTCTTCAACGCCATGCCGACGCTGGCCCACCGCGCCCCCGGCCCGGTCGCGGCCCTGCTGGAGGACGAGCGGGTGACGGTCGAGCTGATCAACGACGGCACCCATCTGCACCCCGCCGCGCTGCAGCTGGCGTTCCATCACGCGGGTGCCGGCCGGGTCGCGTTCATCACCGACGCGATGGACGCGGCCGGCATCGGCGACGGCCGCTACATGCTGGGCCCGCTGGAGGTCGAGGTCAGCGAGGGCGTGGCCCGGCTGGTGCAGGGCGGCTCGATCGCGGGCTCCACGCTCACCCTGGACCGGGCGTTCAAGCGCGCGGTGACCGTCGACCGGCTCCCGGTGCAGGACGCGGTGGCCGCCCTCTCCGCCAACCCGGCCCGCCTCCTCGGCCTCTTCGACCGCATCGGCTCGCTGGAGCCGGGCAAGGACGCGGACCTGGTGGTCCTGGACGCCGGCTTCGACCTGAAGGGCGTGATGCGCCGGGGCGAATGGATCGTGGCGCCCCAACTGGGCTGATCCCTCCCGGTTTACGCCCCGAACAGCGGCCGACCTGCATCTGGGCCGGCCGCCGTCTGTTTGGCATGATCGTGCCGGAGAACGGAAGCGGACGACGAGGCGAACACGGCGTACGCGGCGACACGGCGAAGGAGGTCGGCACGGGTGATCCTCACGGTCACGCTGAACACCGCTCTCGACATCACCTACCGTGTGGGGTCGCTGCGCCCGCACGCCTCGCACCGCGTCCAGGAGGTCACCGAGCGGCCGGGCGGCAAGGGCGTGAACGTGGCCCGGGTGCTCGCGGCTCTCGGTCACGAGACGACGGTCGCCGGCTTCGCGGGCGGCACCACCGGCCGGGAACTGCGCGAGCGGCTCGCGGGCACGCCCGGGGTGACCGACGCACTGGTGCCGATCGCCGGGGCGACCCGGCGCACACTCGCCGTCGTGGACGAACTGTCGGGCGACACCACCCAGTTGAACGAGCCGGGCCCGCAGATCGCGCCCGCCGAGTGGGGCGCCTTCCTGGACCGCTACGAGGAACTGCTGCCCGGCGCCTCGGCGGTGGCCCTGTGCGGCAGCCTGCCGCCGGGGGTGCCGGTCGGGGCGTACGCGAGCCTGGTCCGCGCGGCCCGCACCGCCGCCGTCCCCGTCCTGCTGGACACCAGCGGCGAGGCGCTGCGCCGCGGGGTCGCGGCCCGCCCCGACATCATCAAGCCGAACGCCGACGAACTGGCCGAACTCACCGGCTCCCACGAGCCGTTGCGGGCCACCCAGGACGCCCGCCGCCGGGGCGCCCACGCGGTGGTCGCCTCCCTCGGCGCCCGGGGCCTGCTCGCCACCACCCCCGAGGGCCGCTGGCAGGCCAGCCCACCGGCCCTCGTCCACGGCAACCCGACCGGCGCCGGTGACTCAGCGGTCGCGGGCCTGCTCTCCGGCCTCGTGGAGAACCTCCCCTGGCCCGACCGCCTGACCCGCGCGATCGCCCTGTCGACGGCGACCGTACGGGCCCCTGTGGCAGGCGAGTTCGACCGCGCGGTCTACGAGGAGCTGCGCGAGCGGGTCACGGTGACCGGGGAGGCGGGCGCGGCCTAGGCCGAGTCCCGCTTGACCTGACCCTTCTTCAGCCACACCTGGTCCAGCAGGACGTTGCACTTGTCGCCCGCCTGGCAGGAGATGGAGACGGTGTTGGGGCCCTTGTTCAGGGTCGGCCACACGTAGGTGGTGGTCCAGCCCTTGGCGAAGTCGCCGTCGGCGACGTGCCTGTAGTTGCCCAGGCCCAGCTTGCTGCCGAACTCCTTGCCGTTGACCGTGACCGTCATCGACTGGTCCTCGACGGCGCTGAAGTTCACGAACAGCGTGTACGCGCCGGCCTCGGGAACGTCGTTGATCGTCCACGTGACCGAGGAGCCGACCGCGTTGAGGCCGCCCACGTAGACGCCGCCCGCCGCCTTGGCGCCGGCGACGTCCGAGGCCTTGGTGGCTCCGCCTGCCTGCTGGAGGGCCTGGGCGTCGGCCTTCGGGAGTTCACCCGGGGTCGCCGAGGCGCCGCTCGACGCGCTCGGGGAGGCGGCCTGGGACTGGGCGGGCGAGGTGTTGGCCCCGTTGTCCTTCTTGTGGCCCGAGTCGCCGCCGATCATCGCGGCGCCGATGCCGATGACGACCGCGGCGACCACCGCCATCGCACCGATCAGCAGGCCGTTGGTGTTCGGGCCGCGGCGGCCGGGGGCGGGCGGCGCCGGCCGGCTGCCGGCGGAGCCACCGCCGGGAAGGGTCTCCGGGGCCTGGTAGTGCGCGTTCGGCTGGCTGTAGGCGCCCTGCTGCGGGACGGACGGCTGGCCGTACGGGGCGGTCTGCTGCTGGCCGTACTGGCGCTCGCCGACCGCGCGCACCCTGCTGACCGAGTTCGGGTAGCCATAGCCACCGGACGGCGGTTGGGCTCCTCTGGCCTGACCGTCGGCGTACAGATAGCCGAACGGGTCGTCGTCCTCGGGCGTGCTCGCGCCGTTGTCGCCGGGCGTCATCCCTGGTACTCCTCAACAGGTGCGGGCGGATGCGATACGTCGCTGGAATGGCGAGCCTACCCGTTCTCCCACGCCCAAACGGGTGATCCGAACCGCATCAACTCGCTGACCTGCGGCTCATCCGGCGCGTCGGTGTTGTTTGGGACGAGATCGTTTCTCTACGTACATCCGTTCGTCGGCTGACTTCAACACTTCGTCCGCCGTCATGCCGCAGTGTGCCCATCCGATGCCGAAGCTCGCGCCCACCCGGACGGCCCGGCCCTCGGCGCGGATCGGCTGGATGATCTCGTTGCGCAGGCGTACGGCGAGGTCCTGTGCGTCGGCCTTGCCGAGGCCGTCGGCGAGGATCACGAACTCGTCGCCGCCGAGCCGGGCGACGGTGTCCCCGTCGCGCACGCCCCTGCCGAGCCTGTGGGCCACCTCGATCAGGACCGCGTCGCCCGCGTTGTGGCCGAAGCGGTCGTTGATCGACTTGAAGCCGTCGAGGTCGCAGAAGAGGACCGCGAGCCCCTTGGCGCCGTCGTCGCGGCCGTCCTCGGGGGCGCTGGTGTGCACGTGGTGGTCGAAGGCGTCGAACTCCTCCACGCCGGGCGCGAAGTCGAAGCCGTGCCCGGTGGGGGCCTCGTACGCGGGGTGGCCGTAGGCCGCGTCCAGGGACTCCAGGGCGTGCGCGGGCCGCCGGCACAGGCGGGCCGACAGGCGCGACCGCAGCTCGGCGGAGTTCGGCAGGCCGGTCAGCGAGTCGTGCGAGGCGCGGTGGGCGAGCTGCAGCTCGCGGCGCTTGCGCTCCTCTATGTCCTCGACGTGGGTCAAGAGGAAGCGGGGGCCGTCGGCCGCGTCCGCGACGACGGAGTTGCGCAGCGACACCCACACGTAGGTGCCGTCGCGGCGGCCGAGGCGCAGCTCCGCGCGCCCGCCCTCCGCCGAGGTCCGCAGCAGCGTGCCGATGTCCTCGGGGTGGACGAGGTCGGAGAAGGAGTAGCGGCGCATCGCGGAGGCCGGGCGGCCCAGCAGCCGGCACAGGGCGTCGTTGCTGCGCAGGATCCGGCCGTGCTGGTCGCCGCCCATCTCCGCTATGGCCATGCCGGAGGGGGCGTACTCGAAGGCCTGCCGGAAGCTCTCCTCGCTGGCCCGGAGCGCCTGCTGGTCGCGCTCCAGGCGGACCAGGGCGCGCTGCATATTGGACCGCAGGCGGGCGTTGCTGATCGCGATCGCCGCCTGGAAGGCGTACATCTGGAGGGCCTCGCGCCCCCAGGCGCCGGGGTGGCGGCCGTTGCGCGGCCGGTCGACGGACAGCACCCCGATCAGTTCGCCGTGGGAGCCGCCCTGGACGCTCGGGGTGTACATCGGGGCGAAGAGCCGGTCACAGGGGTGCCACTCGTCCTCGAAGCGGGGCTCGGGCCCGTCCGTGAACCACTGCGGGACGTCGTCGTCGTCGAGGACCCAGCCCTCGGTGTGGGGTATGAAGACCAGGTCGCCCCACTGCTCGCCCATGTTCAGCCGCCGCTCCCAGGACTCACGCGAGCCGACCCGGCCGGTGATCAGGGCCTCGGCCGCGGGGTTCCCGGTGAAGGCGGCGACCACGAGGTCGCCGTCAGGGCGCACGAGGTTCACGCACGCCATCTCGTATCCGAGGGCGTTCACGACACCGTCGGCAACGGTCTGCAGTGTGTCCGCCAGGCTGCGCGCCGTGTTCATGTCGGCCATGACCTGGTGCAGCTGCCGCAGGGACGCAAGGCGGACGTACGGCTCCGACTCGGTCTCCATGCTCGCCCTCCCCCCGAGACCTCGCAGCGAATCAAGGGTTCCGAGCCACTGAATCACAGCGCGCTGCTCACTCGGTACACAGGGTCAACAATTCCCGCCCCTTGTGACTCAAGTCACAGGGAAAAGTGAACAATTGAGTGAGGTTTCCGCGGTTTCCCCATTTTCCCTGTCCGTTTGTTGAACGCAGGCGTTGCGGATGTGTCCATATGATGCACGAACCGCCGCTGATCCGGTCCCTGGTCCTAGGACTCGGTTCGGGCGGAGGCCCGATGCGCACCGCGGAAGGCGGAGATTAGCGTTTCCGGCGTGCTGAAGACCTCATCCCTCACCGCCACACCCTCCTCCGGGCATGCTGAGGGGGTGAGCAACGACGAGTTCCGGGCCGCGATGTCCCGGCTGGCCGCGGGCGTGGTCCTGGTGACCGCGCAGGAGCCGCCGCTGGACCCGGACGACCCCGGGGCGCCGGGCGTCGAAGACGTCGGCATGACCGCCACGGCGTTCATGTCGGTCTCCCTGGACCCGCCGCTGGTGCTCGTCAGCCTGCGCGAAGGGTCCCGGATGGACGACCTGCTCGCCGAACAGCCCCTGTGGGCGGTCTCGGTCCTCACCGAGAGCCAGCGGCACATCGCCGGCCGCTTCGCGATGAAGGGCCGCATCAGCGACCGTCTGCTCTTCGCGGACATCCCCTACGTCCGCGGCGAGGCCACCGGCGCCCCGCTGGTCGGCGGCGCACTGGCCACCCTGGAGTGCCGCACCGAGCAGCGGGTGAGGGCCGGCGACCACACCCTGGTGATCGGCCGGGTGCTGACCGCACACGCGCCGGGCGCGGAGGGCGGCCCGCTGATGTACTTCCGCAGCCGGTACCGGCAGCTGGGCTGACCGGACGCCGCCGGAATTGCGTCGCGGCGCCGGGGGGCCCGGCCTACGCTGCGCGCATGACATCCCAGTCACTGCAGCTGGAAGAGATAACCCCCGGGAACCTGGAGGCCGCGCTCGGCATCCGCATCCGCCCCGACCAGGAGCACGCGGTCGAGCCCGTGGTGAAGTCTCTGGCCGAGGCGTACGTCCACCCAGGCGTCGCCTGGCCCCGGCTGATCACCGACGCGGGGCGTCCCGTCGGCTTCCTGATGGCCTTCTTCGACATCGACTGGCACCTCGACGGCAGCGTGTTCCGCTCCGGCCTGTGGCGCCTGAACATCGCCGCCGAGGTGCAGGGCAAGGGCTACGGCCGCTTCGCCGTCGAGTCCGTCGCCGCGGAGATCCGCCGCAGGGGCGGCAAGGAGCTGTACGTCACCTGGCACCCCGGCCCGGACGGCCCCGAGGAGTTCTACCTCCGGCTGGGCTTCCGGAAGAACGGGGAGACCAGCGGTGGGCAGACGGTGGGGGTACTGGCCCTGGACGACGCCGGAGCGTAGCTCTCGCGGATCCCGTGGATCCCGCAGATCCCGTAGATCCCTCAGGAGCCCGCCCCGGGCCGTCCGGACCATGCCTCAGACCAGCTCGATCGCCAGCTCGGCCAGCCGGGCCGGGTCGGCGACGACGTCGACGAAGGTGATCCGGTCCTCCGCGAAGGAGAAGGACAGCGCACGGATCGGGCGGTCGTCGACCAGGACGAGCAGGCCGGTGACGCTGTCGACCAGCGCCGGATGCACGACGGCATTGGGATAGGCGAACGACGAGGCACCGGAGGCGATGGCCACCGCGCCGGAGATCACGCCCTCCTCGCTGCGGGCCACCACGTCCGGGTCGAGCACCGCGAGCAGCCCGTCGAAATCGCCCTCCCGCGCGGCGGCCAGGAAGGCGTCGACCACCCGCCGCTGCCGGGCCATGCCGGCGTCCGGCACCTCGGCGCCGCGCACCCGGCGGCGGGCCCGGCTGGCGAGCTGCCGCGCGGCGGCCGGGCTGCGCCCGAGGATGCCGCCGATCTCGTCGAAGGGCACGCCGAACAGGTCGTGCAGGACGAACGCCAGCCGCTCGGGGGGCGTAAGGGCGTCGAGGACGACGAGGAGGGCGAGACCGACGGAATCGGCGAGCAGGGCGTCGTGCGCGGGGTCCCGGTCGGCGGTGGGAGCGGGGTGCCAGGTTTCCAGCGGCTGTTCGGCGCGGGCCTTGCGGGAGCGGAGCATGTCCAGGCAGACCCGGCCGGTGACCGTCGTCAGCCAGCCCGCGAGGCTCGCCACCTCGCTGGTGTCGGACCGGGTCAGCCGGAACCACGTCTCCTGCACGGCGTCCTCGGCCTCGGTGACCGAGCCGAGCATGCGGTAGGCGACACCCCGGAGATGCCCCCGGTACGCCTCGAACCGCTCGGCGAGAAAGTCCTGCTCATTCATCGACACTGGCGCCCCTTCGACCTGCATCCGTACGCCTCCCCAAGGATGACGAAGAAGAGCGCGGAAACGTGACACGGGGAGCCCGACTGCGGGCGTACTACGTCCAGTTGCGCCCGGAGCGGCCCTGTTTCTTCTCCGCGCGCTGCTTCTTCTCGCGCAGGCGGCGTTCGTTGATGCCGCGTGGGATGCGGGTCGGCTTGCGCGGCCTGGGCGGCGGCGCGGTGGCCTCCGCGAGGAGGGCGGCGAGCCGTACGGCGGCGGCCTCGCGGTTGCGCCACTGGGAGCGGTGCTCGGAGGACCGTACGACGACGACGCCGTCCACCAGCCGCCCGGCCAGCCGCTCCAGCGCCCGCTCCTTCCACACCGGCGGCAACGCCTCGGTGTCGGCCAGGTCGAACCGCAGTTCGACCTGTGAGTCGCTCGTGTTCACGTGCTGCCCGCCGGGCCCGGACGACCTGGAGAAACGCCACGTCAGCTCGGCCTCGGGAAGCGAGACGGAGCCACGGATGACATAAGGACCGGCCATGCCTCCATGTTCCCGGCCGGGCCCGCCCCGCGTCACCCGGATTTCCCGGCGGCGGGCAACCAGGTAAAAAAGGTAAAGGGATCAGGAACCGCGGGGACCCCCCTCGACGTTCTTCCCGGTGACGCTAGTTTCGTCGGCAAGAGTGCGTCGGCAAAGGTGCACGGAAACCAAGGAAGGGACTCCCGATCATGGCTGTAAGCCTGTCCAAGGGTGGCAACGTCTCGCTCACCAAGGAGGCTCCGGGCCTGACCGCCGTCACCGTGGGCCTCGGCTGGGACGTCCGCACCACCACCGGCACGGACTTCGACCTGGACGCCTCCGCCATCGCGGTGAACCCGCAGGGCAAGGTCTACTCGGACGGCCACTTCGTCTTCTTCAACAACAAGCAGACCCCCGACAACTCCATCGTCCACACCGGCGACAACCGCACGGGCGAGGGCGCGGGCGACGACGAGGCGATCAACGTCAACCTCGCGGCCCTCCCGGCCGACGTCGACAAGATCGTCTTCCCGGTCTCCATCTACGACGCCGAGAACCGCGGCCAGAACTTCGGCCAGGTCCGCAACGCCTACATCCGCATCGTCAACCAGGCCGGCGGCGCCGAGATCGCCCGCTACGACCTCTCCGAGGACGCGGCCACCGAGACGGCCATGATCTTCGGCGAGCTGTACCGCAACGGCGCGGAGTGGAAGTTCCGCGCGGTGGGCCAGGGTTACGCCTCGGGCCTCGTGGGCATCGCCCAGGACTTCGGCGTCAACGTCTGACAGAACGCTGCGCCGGCTTCGGCCGCTGTCCGGAGCCGGCAGTGCCCGGCCGACACCACGATGAGCGCGGTGCCGGCCGGGCAGAACCGCGGGTGGGCAGCAGCCCCTTGGGAATAGCTTGCGCTCGTGATTCTTGAGCCCCTCTCCCCCGGCCAGGTCTTCCCGGCCCCGCTGCTGTCGGAACTCACCGCGCTCTACGCGTCCAACCACGAGTTCCACCGGCTCAGCGGCGACTTCCCCGACCCGGACGACGTACGCCCCGAGCAGGTGGCGGACGCGCTGGCCGGGGATCTGGCGCACCCGGACGCGGAGGTGCTGCCGGCCCGGGACGGGGGACGGCTGGTCGCGCTCGTGATCACGCTGGCCCACCACCCGGACCCGGCCGACCCGGACCCCTGGATCGGGCTGCTCATGGTGGCCGGGGCCGAGCAGGGCAAGGGGTACGGGCGGCGCGTCGCCACCCTCGGCGAGGACCGCTTCCGCGCCGCCGGCCGAGCGGCCGTACGCCTCGCCGTCCTGGCCAACAACCCCAAGGGCCTGGCCTTCTGGACCGCGCTCGGCTACGAGACCATCGCCCACCGCCCCGACCGCACCCTCGGCCGCCCCTGCACGGTCCTGCGCAAGCCACTGCACCGTGCGGACGGGGGCCTCAATTCCTCCTGTTCAGACAGCAGTTGATCATCATTTCGCCGTCCGTATAGCGGTTCCGGCCGCACGCCTTTCGGATACAAACACGTAAAGTCCTGTCGGGACTCTGTCAAAGAGGGTGGTCCGGGTGCCACCCTCTCCTCACTCGCCGCACCTCTGTGCATTAGCTGTGCCCCACCTGTGTCTTCGGCCCCACGGAGACCAGCTCAAAGGAGTCCGAGTGAGTCAGCCCCACGTCACCCGTAAGGCCACTGTGCGCGCCGCTGCCCTGATCGGCTCGGCCGCGATGGTCGTCCTCGCACTGCAGAACGGCGCCGCCACCGCAGCCCCCGAGCACACCCCCGGTGCCCTCGCGGCCCCGCTCAGCACCTCCGCCCGCGTCGCCGCCCTGAAGTCGGCCCAGGAGCACGCCGGTTCCGCGGCCCGTGGACTCGGGCTCGGCAGCAAGGAGAAGCTGGTCGTCCGGGACGTGATCAAGGACCGCGACGGCACGGTCCACACGCGCTACGAGCGCACCTACGCGGGCCTGCCCGTCCTCGGTGGCGACCTGGTCACCCACGTGGCGAAGAACGGCGACCTCAAGGGCGTCAGCAAGGCGACCAACGCCCGGATATCCGTGCCGACCACCACCGCGGCCGTCTCCCCCACGAACGCCAAGAAGAGCGCCCTGAAGGCCGCGAGCGGCACCAAGGCCACCACCTCGACCTCCCGCAAGGTCGTCTGGGCGGACGGCGCCAAGCCGGTCCTCGCCTACGAGTCCGTCGTCAAGGGCGTCCAGCACGACGGCACCCCGAGCGAGCTGCACGTCATCACCGACGCCACCACCGGCAAGCAGCTCGGCTCCTACCAGGCCATCGAGGCCGGCACGGGCAACACCCGGTACAGCGGAACCGTCACCGTCAACAGCACCGCCTCCGCCACCGGCGGCTTCGACCTGATCGACGGCCTGCGCGGCGGCCACAAGACGTACGACCTGAACGGCGGCACGGCCGGCACCGGCACCCTCTTCCACAACTCCGCCGACGTCTGGGGCGACGGCACCAACACCAACCGCCAGACCGCCGCCGCCGACGCCGCCTACGGCGCCGGTGTCACCTGGGACTTCTACAAGTCCGCGTTCAACCGCAACGGCATCGCGGGCGACGGCCGGGCCGCCTACTCCCGCGTCCACTACGGCAACGCGTACGTCAACGCGTTCTGGGACGACAGCTGCTTCTGCATGACGTACGGCGACGGCGCGGGCAACAACGACCCGCTGACCTCCCTCGACGTCGCCGGCCACGAGATGAGCCACGGCCTGACCGCGGCCACCGCGAAGCTCAACTACCGGGGCGAGTCCGGCGGCCTGAACGAGGCCACCTCGGACATCTTCGGCACCTCGGTGGAGTTCTTCGCGAACAACGCCTCCGACCCCGGTGACTACCTCATCGGCGAGAAGATCGACATCAACGGCAACGGCACCCCGCTGCGCTACATGGACCAGCCCAGCAAGGACGGCAGCTCCGCCGACTACTGGTCCAGCAAGGTCGGCCGCCTCAACGTGCACTACTCCTCCGGCGTCGCCAACCACTTCTTCTACCTGCTGTCCGAGGGCAGCGGCGCCAAGACCATCAACGGGGTCTCCTACAACTCCCCGACCTACAACGGCTCCACGGTCACCGGCATCGGCCGGGACAAGGCCGACCAGATCTGGTACAAGGCCCTGAGCACGTACATGACCTCGACCACCAACTACGCGGGCGCCCGCACCGCCACCCTGCAGGCCGCGGCCGACCTGTACGGCTCCGGCGGCGTGGAGTACAACGCGGTGGCCGCTGCCTGGACGGCGGTCAACGTCAAGTAACCGCACGCGCACGGCAGTAGAGCAGCAGGCAGCCGGGCCGCCCGTCAGGGGTGGTCCGGCTTGCCGTCTCTGTACAGCCAGTCCTTCCAGATCCCGCTGAAGTCCTTGTCCGGGTCCTTCTTCTCGACGTACGCGGTGAAGTCGGCGGTGCTCGCCGTGCCGTAGCGGTGGGTGGCGACCCAGCCCTGGATGATGTCGTAGAAGGCGTCGTCGCCGACCTTCTGCCGGATCTTCTGCAGGACCATCGCGCCGCGCTCGTAGACGGGCGTGTCGGAGATGTGCGCCGCGCTCGACGGCTTCGCGGGCGGGTACGCCCACAGGGCCTCGTCGTCCCCCTTGTAGAGGTCCATGAAGGTCTTCTGGGCGCTGTCGCCGCCGTGGTCCTCGTCGTACAGCCACTGCGCGTAGGTGGCGAAGCCCTCGTTGAGCCACATGTCCTGCCAGGACTTCGGGGTGACCGCGTCGCCGTACCACTGGTGGGCGAGTTCGTGTACGAGGGTGTCGGTGTCGGGGGCGCCGGGGAAGAAGGGACGATTCTGCGTCTCCAGGGCGTAGCCCGAGTCCTTCGGGCGGTCGACGATCGCGCCCGTGGAGGAGAAGGGGTACGGGCCGAAGTTGTACTCCTCCCACGCGATGATCGCGGGGATCTTCGCGAGCACCCCCTTGCTCGCCTTGGCCTGGGTGGGGTCGACGGCGGTGACGATGGGCAGGCCGTGCGGACCGGTGGTGCGGGTGATCTCGAAGTGGCCGATGGCGACCATGGCCAGGTAGCTCGCCATGGGCCGGTCGGTGCGCCAGGCGTAGGCCGTACGGCCGCCCTTGTCGGTCTGGCTCGTCAACTCGCCGTTGGAGACGGCCTGGAGGCCCTTCGGCACGGTGACCGTGATGTCGTACGTCGCCTTGTCGGAGGGGTGGTTGTTGCCCGGGAACCAGGCCATCGAGCCGACCGGCTCGCCGAGCCCGGCCGCGCCGTCGGCGGTGCGCAGCCAGCCCTCCTGGGAACCGTCGGGGTCGGTGAGGGTCCGCGGGATGCCCGAGTAGCGGACGGTCGTGCTGAAGGTCTCGCCCTTGCGCAGGTCGTCGTGCGGGCGGACGGTGAGCTCCTGTCCGCTACGGCTGACGAGGGCGTCCTTGCCCTCGACGGTGACCGAGTCGACGTGCAGTCCGGCGAGGTCCAGATCGAAGGCGGTCAGGTCCTTCGTGGCCCGCGCGGTGATCACGGCCTTGCCGGTGAGGCGGCCGGTGCCGGGGGTGTAGTCCAGCGCGAGGTCGTAGTGGGCGACGTCGTAGCCGCCGTTGCCCGCCTTCGGGAAGTACGGGTCCCCCACGCCGGAACCGCCCGGGGTGCCGCGCACGCCGCCGTCGCACCCGGTGCCGGCGAGGAGGAGGGCGAGCACGCCCGCGACGGCCGGGACAACACGCACGGATCTGGACATGTCAGTGATCTTAAGGGGAGCGCCCGCTCACCAGGCATGACACCATCTCTCCCGTGCTCGACATCGGCTACGCCCTCTCCAACCGCTTCCCGGACCCGCCGCAGACCGACTACCGCCGTGCGGACGTCCACGCGCTGCGGCACGACCTGTTCTGCGGGGACGTCTATCTCGCGGACACCGAGTCGGACCGGGAGCTGTCCACAGCCTGGGGATGGGTGCCGGTGCTGGACTTCGCGTGGGCGCTGTGCGACATCGTGGAGCAGCTGGACCGGGACCCCATGGGCTCCCGGGCCTCCCGGCCCCAGCACGCGGAGCTGGACTTCACCGAGTCCACCGACCGCATGCTGTTCGAGCGCCGCTTCGGCTGGGTGGACGTCGAGGCCGACTGGATGCCGGCCGAGGAGGCGCCGCTCACCTTCTCCCACACCGAACTCCGCCGCGAGGCCCGCGACTTCCTGCACGACCTGATCGCCGACCTGACCGACCTCCACGAGGACCTGGCGGAGAACCCGGCGATCTGGACCCTTCAGGCGCGCTTCCCCCGCATCCCCTGACGTCTCACCTCGCCACGCCGACTCACCCCGCCACCCGGATCCCCAGCTCCGCCGCCAGCACCGGCGCCAGATCCAGCAGCTGCCCCGTGCTGATCACCGCCCCCGACAGCCGGTCCAGCCCCCGCGCGATCTCCAGCGAAGCGGCCCCGCGCAGGTCCACGTCCGTCAGCGTGACCCCGCTGAAGTCCGCCTCCTTCAGCGTGCAGTCCACGAACTCGACCCGCTCCAGGCGGGCGCCCGCGAAGTCCGGCTCGACCAGGACGCAGGACTCGAAGACGACGTCCTTGAGGCGGGCTTCGCGGAGGTTGAGGTAGTCGAGCTTGCCGCCGCGGACCACGACCCGCTCCAGGACGGCGCCGTGCAGCTGGGTGCCGCCCAGGCGCGCGTCGGTCAGCTCGGCGTCGCGGAAGGTGGCCTCGGCGAGATCGGTGCCGACCCCGCGCAGGCCGCCGAGCACGGTGTCGAGGAAGCGGGCCTGGCGCAAGCCCGTCTCGTCCACCACGCACCCTCTGAGCGCACAGTCCAGAAACCGGGCGCCCGCCCCGCTCTGCCCGGCCAGATCCGCCTCCCGGAACTCCAGCCCGTCGTAGTCGCCGTCCGGCTCCAACTCCCCGTCGGTCCACGGTTCCAGCGGCGGCAGCCGCAGCTCCGGGCGCTGCGCGCCCTTCACCTTCACCCCGCCCGTCACTTTCCTCGTCATGGCCTCCATGCTGCACCCCGCCACTGACAGTCCCCCTCGGCCGATTCCCCCTTGACCTAAAGCTTGGTTGGGGTTGAAGAGTGGACGGGCACCAGCCGCGGCAAAGACGCAGCGGCAGACACGCAGCCGCACAGCCGGCACAGCCCTGGGGGAGCCCATGCACGCCGTCCGCCTGCACGCCTTCGGTCCGGCCGAGAACCTCGTCCTCGAAGAGGTCGCGGATCCCGTGCCCGGCCCGGGGCAGGTGCGTATCGCGGTGCGTGCGGCGGGCGTGCACCTGCTCGACACGGCCCTGCGGGAGGGCCACCAGGGCCCGCTGCCCGAACTGCCCGCCCTGCCGACCGTGCCCGGCCGGGAGGTCGCGGGCGTGGTCGACGCGCTCGGCGACGGCGTCGACGCGTTGTGGCTGGGCAAGCGGGTGGTGGCCCACCTCGGCTTCGCGCCCGGGGGCTACGCCGAACTCGCCGTCACCGACGTCGAGCGCCTGCACGAGATCCCCGGGAACCTGGACTTCGCCGCTGCCGTCGCCATGATCGGCACGGGCCGCACCGCCCTGGGGATCGTGCAGTTCACCGAGCTGGGACCGGACGACGTGGTCGTCGTACCGGCCGCGGCCGGCGGCATCGGCACGCTGCTCGTGCAGTACGCCAAGAACGCCGGAGCCGTGGTGATCGGGCTCGCGGGCGGGGCCGAGAAGACCGCCCGCGTCCGGGCCGAGGGCGCCGATCTCGCCGTCGACTACACCGACCCCGACTGGCCCGCGAAGGTCCGCGCCCACCTGGGCGGACTCGCGAGCCGAACCGCGCATCAAGAGGGGCCGGCAACTGTCGTGTACGACGGCGTCGGCGGCGAGGTCGCCCGGGAAGCCGTCGCCCTGCTCGGGCCGGGCGGGCGGCACCTCGTCTTCGGCTGGTCGGCGGAGGGCATCGGGCCGGGCCAGGGGCACCACGTCGAGGGCCTCTCCGAGTCCGTCCTCGGACCGGCCATGCTCCAGAAGGCAGGAGGGCTGCGCGCCCTCGAACTGCGCGCCCTCGTCGAGGCCGCCGAGGACCGGCTGCGCCCGGCCGTCACCCGTTTCCCGCTCGCCGAAGCAGCCGCCGCCCACCGGGCGCTGGAGAACCGCGGCACGATCGGAAAGGTGGTGCTGGAACCATGAAAAGAGCCATGAAGGCCGGCCCCTCGGCTGTCGGCCGAACAGGTGAACCTGGCGCAGCCGTTCCCGGCATACCCGACGGAGCCGACCCCTACCGCTGGTGGGGCCTGGTCGTCGTCGGCCTCGCCCAGCTCATGGTGATCCTGGACGGGACCATCGTGAACATCGCGCTCCCCTCCGCCCAGCGCGACCTGCACATGTCCGACGGCAACCGGCAATGGGTCATCACCGCCTACGCCCTCGCCTTCGGCGGGCTCCTGCTGCTGGGCGGCCGGATCGCCGACCTCGTCGGCCGCAAGCGCAGCTTCGTCATCGGTCTGATCGGGTTCGCTGCCGCCTCCGCCCTCGGGGGCGCGGCTGCCTCCTCCGGCATGCTCTTCTGCGCCCGCGCCCTTCAGGGCGTCTTCGCCGCGATCCTCGCGCCTGCCACGCTCAGCCTGGTGACCACGACGTTCACCGACCCACGAGAGCGCGCCAAGGCGTTCGGCATCGTCGGCGCCCTCGGCGGCAGCGGCACCGCGGTCGGATTCGTCGTGGGCGGACTGACCGCCGAGTACCTCAACTGGCGCTGGTGCCTGTACGTCAACGTGCCCATCGCCGCCGTCGCGGTGCTCGGCGCCTTCGCCCTCCTGCGCGAGCGCCCCGGCACCGCGAGCGCGGGGGCCCGGCTGGACGTGCTCGGCGTACTGCTCGGCTGCGGCGGGCTCGTCGCGCTCGTCTACGGCTTCAGCGAGGCCGACGCGCGCGGCTGGACCGACTCCCTGGTCCTCGGCCTGTTCGCGGGCGGGGTGCTGCTGCTCGGGCTGTTCGTCGCGTGGCAGCAGCGGGCGGCCAGCCCGCTGCTCCCGCTGCACATCATCAAGGACCGCAACCGCGCGGGCAGCGTCCTGACGATGATGCTCGCGATCATCGGCCAGTTCGCGCTGTTCCTGTTCATGACCTACTACCTCCAGGTCGTCCTCGGCTACTCGCCGGTCAAGGCGGGCCTGGCCTTCCTGCCGCTGACCGCCGCGATCCTCGCCGGTTCCACCCAGATCTCGGCACGCCTGCTCACGCTCGTCGCCCCGCGCCTGCTGATGGTGCCCGGCACACTCCTCGCCACGACCGGCCTGCTGCTGCTGACCCGGCTGACCGTGCACTCCTCGTACGCCACCGAGGTCCTGCCCGCCCTGCTGCCCATGGGCGTCGGCGTCGGCATGACGTTCATGGCGATCTTCGCCACCGCCACCGCCGGCGTCCTGCCGCGTGACGCGGGCGTCACCTCGGCCACGGTCAACACCGCGCAGCAGGTGGGCGGTTCGATCGGTACGGCCCTGCTCAACACCATCGCCACCACGGCCAGCGACCGCTACGTCACCGCCCACCTGCACCACCCCGCCCAGAAGGCCGCCGTGGTCCGGGCGGGCCTGGTGCACGGCTACACCGTGGCCATCTGGTGGGCGGTCGGCGTGATGCTGTCGGCTTCTGTGGTCGCGGGCCTGTTCGTGACGGCCAAGGCCCCCAGGAACCGGGCACCGGCCGACGCACCGGTCGCGGAGCCGGCCACCTGACCCGCCGCCTGCCCTGCCCGTCCCAGCCGGGCCGGTCGGCCCCACAGGGCCTAGCACCTCAGTGCCGGCCGGCCACCTTGTCCGCCACCCGCGCAAGGCGCGACGACTCCGTGCCGGGCCGCAGGCGTTCGCGCTGGTCGGCGGTGCGGTAGGTGGCGTACATGCCCTGCACGCCGAGCCAGCGGAAGGGCTCCGGCTCCCACTTGCGGACCTTGTGGTTCACCCACGGCAGGTCGGTCAGCTCGGTGCGGCCGGCCTGCCCCGAGTCCTGCTGGACCAGGTCGCGCAGCGTGCGGGCGGCCAGGTTGGCGGTGGCGACGCCCGAGCCGACGTAACCGCCCGCCCAGCCCAGGCCCGTCGAACGGTCCAGGGTGACGGTCGCGCACCAGTCGCGCGGCACCCCCAGCACACCCGACCAGGCGTGCTCCACCCGCACCCCGGCCAGCGCCGGGAAGAAGCGGACGAGGATCTCGTGCAGCGCCTCGATCGTCGCCTCCTGCGTACGGCCGTCGTTGTCCGTCCGCGAGCCGAAGCGGTACGGCACCCCGCGCCCGCCGAGCGCGATCCGGCCGTCGGCGGTGCGCTGCGCGTACATGTAGGCGTGCGCCATGTCGCCGAGGGTCTCCCGGCCCTCCCAGCCGATCGCCGCCCACTGCTCGTCCGTCAGCGGCTCGGTGGCGATCATCGAGGAGTTCATCGGCAGCCAGGTCCGCCGCTGCCCCTTCAGGGACGCCGTGAAGCCCTCGGTGCAGCGCAGGACGTAGGGCGCGCGGACGGTGCCGTACGGGGTGACGGCGTGCTTGGGGCGGAGCTCCGTCACCGGGGTCGCCTCGTGGATGGTGACGCCGAGGGCCTCCACGGCCGCCGCCAGCCCCTTGACCAGCTTCACCGGGTGCAGCCGGGCCCCGTGCGGGGTCCAGGTGGAGCCGACCGCGTCCGCGATCCTGATCCGCTCGGCGGTCTGCCGGGCGCCGTACAGCTCGCGGTCCTTCTCGCCGTACGACAGCTCGTGCTCGTGGAACGCCTTGAGCCGCGCCAACTGGGCGGGCGTGGTGGCTACTTCGAGCACCCCGCCCTGATGGACGTCGGCCTCGATGCCCTCGTCCCGGGCGACCCGGACGACCTCGTCCACGGTGTCGTTCATCGCCTTCTGCAGCCGTACGGCGGCCTCGTGGCCGTGCAGCTTCGCGTACCGGTCGCGGCCCGCGATGCCGTTGTACAGCCAGCCGCCGTTGCGGCCGGAGGCGCCGTAACCGCAGAACTTCTGCTCCAGGACGGTGATCCGCAGGAAGGGGGCGGCCTTCTTCAGGTAGTACGCCGTCCACAGGCCCGTGTACCCGCCGCCGACGATCACCACGTCCGCCGAGGCGTCCCCGGTCAGCGGCTCCCGCATCGCCGGAAGGCCGTCGTCCGCGTACCAGAAGGAGATGCCGCCGTTGACGGCACTGCTTGCCGAGCTGCTCATGCGCGGGACGTTAACCCCTCAGGGCGGCCAGTGTCTCCTTCGGATTCCATGCTTTTCCACGGCCTCTGACCAGCGGCTGACACGCAAGCCCGATGAGCACCGAGAAGAAGTGCCCGAAGTCGGTGAAGGTCGCCCCATCGGTCAGCGGCAGCCCGAAGACCGCCAGCACCAGCAGCACGTACCCGTACCGCCAGGGCGGCGCGATCCGGTACGCCAGCACCCCGATCACCCCGGCCAGCGCGTAACTCACCCCGATGTCCAGGGTGTTGACCGCCGAGTGCGGGGCGATCCCGTCCCGGATCGCCTTCAGCAGGATGCCCTCGCTGAGCAGCGAGGCCAGCACATGCGCCAGCGCACACACCCCCATCCAGCGGGCCGTGCCCAGCCAGCGCTCCACCTGCGCATGGAAGACGGTGTACAGGAAGGCGTACGGAAACCAGTGCCCGGTGTCGACCCACATCGCGCTCGCCACCAGCACCCGCACCGGATTGCGCGACAGCTCGTGGATGTTCGTCGAACGCTGCCGCAGGAAGTGCTCCTCGAACTCCGGCGACATGCGGTGCAGGGCGACGGTCGTGACGAACAGGACCGCCAGCCACACGTACGTGCCGGGAGAACTGCGGAAGAACGCCCCCACCGCACTCAGGCCCCGGTTGATTCGCATGAGCCGATTCACGCACGCCGGTGCCGTCCCGGGCGTGACCGACATCCCCGGAGGGCGGGCCGACGGGTGTCCTCCCCGGGGACCGGGAGCGGCTGCCGGCACGGCGTGGACGTGTCGAGGTGCGGTGCGGCCCCGGCCAGCGAGCGGGCCGTCGCCTCCGCCTCCGCACGGGTCGGCACGCAGACGGCGAGGAGACGGAACGGCGCGGAGGGCCACAGCTCGGCGCAGACGGCGGGCCTGCCCGGCCGCAGGACGACGAAATCCGCACCGCCCAGGTGGCAGCGCGTGCCGATGCACCGGACCCCGGGGATCCACAACCCGCGCACCGGATCCCCGCGCAGGGCGCGCCACCAGTCCGGCTCGACGGTCACCCGGCACACCGCCGCCAGCGGCACCCGCACCTCACCGCGCCGCGCGGCCAGCCGCTCCCGCCACGTCAGTCGTACGACCAGCTCGTCGCCGTCGGCGGCCATCCACGCCATCGCCCCGGGTCCCTTGCTAGTGAGCCGCCCTCAGGCCCGCGCCCGGCGGCGCACTGGAGGAGAGCCAGGTGATGATCCGGCTGACGTCGGAGCTGGAGACGATGCCGACGACACGGCCGTCCGTGACGACCAGGGCCCGGCGGGCGGGGCCGGCCTCCAGGTTCGGCAGCAGCTGGGCCAGGGAGTCGTCGGGGCCGGCGACCGGGACGTCGGCGAGCGGCACCATCACCGCCTCCAGGGTGGTCGAGCCGCGGTCGGCCTCCGGCACCTGGCCCGCCTGCCGCACACTGACCAGCCCCAGCGGATGCCCCTCCGGATCGACGACCGGGAAGGCCGAGTGCCGGTAGCGCCACGACGGACCGCCGAGGAACTCCCCCACGGTCGTCCCGGCGACCACGGTCACCGGATCGGCGCTCATCGCCTGCCGGACGCGTACGGAGGCCAGCAGCTCGCGGAGCTTGGCCTGGCTGCCCTCCAGCGTCGCCATGGCGACCATGAACCAGCCGATGAGCAGCAGCCACAGCCCGTCGACGAACTCGCGGGTCATCGCGATGTACAGGCCGGCGGCGACCAGCAGCCAGCCCAGCGTGCGTCCGGCGGCCGTGGCGACCGCGGTGGCTCGCAGCCGGTCGCCGGTGCGCCACCACACCAGGGCGCGCAGCAGCCGCCCGCCGTCCAGGGGCGCGGCGGGCAGCACGTTGAACACCGCCAGCAGGATGTTGATCCCGGCCAGCCAGGCGAGCGACTCCACGAGCAGCGCCGGGCCGCGCAGCGCGTGCGTCCACCAGGTGAGCAGGGCGAACACCCCGCCCAGCAGGAAGCTGACCAGCGGCCCGACACCGGCGATGCGCAGCTCCGCGGCCGGACCGGGCGCCTCGCTGCGCAGGCGTGCCGCCCCGCCCAGCAGCCACAGGGTGATCTCGTCGCCGGCGACCCCGTTGCGGCGGGCCACCAGCATGTGGGCGAGTTCGTGGGCCAGCAGGGACAGCAGGAACACCACCGCCGTCGTCACGCCCGCCAGCCAGTAGGCCCAGCCGGCACTGCCCGGATGGGCGCGGGGCAGCCGCCCCTCGGCGAGCCCGAAGGCGATCAGCAGGAAGATGACCAGGACACTCCAGTGCACGCCGACGCGGATGCCCGCCACGCGTCCCAGCGAGAAGGTCGCCCCCAAGGTCGCCCCCACGGCAGACACCTCCCTACCGCGCGCTCACCGCACGCAGCCGACGTCCAGCACCTCGATGACGTCGCCGTGCACGGTGTAGACCAGCCAGCACCACTCGCCGAAGACCGCGGACAGGTCCGCTTCCTGTGTCGTGGTGTCGTGGGAGACCGCGCCGATGAGCGCGAGGATCTCCTGGTGTGTCTCGTCCGGCACGTCATAGAGCACATCGGCGGCCTGCTGGAGCAGTTCGACTTTCATGACGCCCCCGCACAGCTCTCGGAGAGCCCCCGTACGGCGTCCTACAGGGAACAGTTTCATCCCTTGTGTACCCATTTGCGTGTATCTATGTGAAGCCGGTGACGCTTCAACGTTCGCGCGCGCTGGTATTCCTGGGCACTCCTGTGACAGCTGTGCCCTGCGATGGCTGTGATGACGACGACTACAGACGACAACAGACGACTGCAACGGAGCTTCAAGGTGGGGCATGAGAACTGAACAGAGGGTTCGGCGCGGTCGTCGTCGAGTCAGTCTGAAGACACGCACGTGGATGGCGCTGGGGGCGGTCGTCGCCGGCGGCGGCGTGGCTGTGGCAACCGTCGCCATGGCCGGGTCGAAAGGCCATCCCGGAGCGTCGGCCGCACCGGGACCGGTCAAGACGCATGTCCACTCGCTTTCCCTGCCCGGGGCCAGCGCGTCGCTCAAGGCGCTGGGAGCCCGGTCCACGGCTCCGTTCAGCATGGTGGGTGTCACCTGGAACGGCGCGCACGCCAAGCTGCGCGGCACGGTGGAGGTGCGGACCCGTTCCGCCGCCAGCGGCCACTGGACCCCGTGGCTGAAGATGCAGCAGCCGGACGACATCCCCGACGCCGCCGAGCTGAACCGTCCCGGTGTGCGGGGCGGAATGTCGCCCATGTGGTCCGGGCCGTCGAACGGAATCCAGGTCCGCGCGACCGGCGCGGGCAGGACGACCGCGCTGCCCGCCGGGCTGCGGGTGGACCTGGTCGACCCGGGCAAGCCCGCCACCGGCGGGACGCAGGACTCCGGCATGGGCCTGGCGGGATACGCCATGGGCACGGCAGCCACCGACACCGCGACCCCGACGGACAGCGTCGCCCCGACCGACACCACGACGGCCACGGCAGGCAGCGACGCTTCGGGCTCCCCGACCGCGACGGACTCCGCCTCGCCCACGGACACCCCCACGGCCACGGACTCGGCATCCGTCGCGCCGTCCACCGGGACCTCCGCCCCCGCCACCGCTTCCACCTCGCCGAGCGCGTCCCCGACGCCCTGGCCCAGCCAGCTCCCGTCGCTGTCCGAGGCGTACCCGTCCTGCCCGACCTCCTCCAGCAGCCCCTCCGCGTCGGCGTCGCCGACCCCGCCGGACCCGATGCCGGCCGCGACCACCTCGACGGTGGCGCCGCCCACCGTCGTCACCCGGGCCGGCTGGGGCGCGGACGAGTGCGCGCGGGAATCGGGTTACCCGCTGTACGGCTCGGCGGTGAAGGTGATGTTCGTCCACCACACGGACACCACCAACAACTACTCCTGCGCCGACTCCCCGGCGATCGTGCGCGGCATCTACGCCGAGCACCTCAACCAGGGCTGGCGCGACCTCGGTTACAACTTCCTCGTCGACAAGTGCGGCACCGTCTTCGAGGGCCGCTTCGGCGGGATGGCGCTGCCGCTCGTGGGCGCCCAGACCTACGGCTTCAACACCAACAGCATGGGCGTGGCCGCCATCGGCACGTACACCGACCTCAGCGGCGGCGACTCCACGGCCAGCACCTTCCCCGGGGCCACGCCGAGCCAGGCGATGCTGGCCTCCATCGCCCGCATCGCGGCCTGGAAGTTCGGCATGACCGGCGTGAACCCGGGCACCGGTACCGCGTCGCTGCCCGAGGGCGCCTCCGACAGCTACGGCTTCACTCTGGGCAACAGCTACAACTTCAACGCGATCTCCGGGCACCGCAACGGCTTCGCCACCGACTGCCCCGGCAACCAGCTCTACAACGCCCTGAGCACGATCCGCTCCTACGCGGCCGGCCCGGTCGGCGCGGTCTCCGTCACCGGAATGTCCGGCGGGGCGGCCAAGTCCGGGACGAGCTACTACACCAAGGGCGCGGCCACGGTGAGCTGGACGACCGTCACACCGTCCGCGGTGATCTCCGGCTTCGACGTCCTGGTCGACGGCAAGGCCGTGGCGCACGCCTCCGGCTCCGCCCGCTCCGCCTCGGTCTCGGTCGCCTCCGGCAGCCACACCGTCCAGGTGCGCGCCACCCACGTCCGTGGGGCGACCACGCTGTCCGGCTCGGTCACCCTGGTCGGTGACCCGACCGGTCCCACCTTCCCGACCGCTCCCGGCGTGCAGGTGCGCACCGGCACGGTGAACTCCACCGCGGTCCCGGTCACGGTGACCTGGAAGGCCGCCGACAACGCGGCGCTCGCCAAGGTCATGGCGACCTCGCCGTCCTCGGCCACCTTCGGCCCGACGGTGACCTCCTGGGCGACCAGCGCCAAGCCCGGCACCTCGGACCTGTTCGCCCTGAAGGCGTACGACGTGGCCGGCAACACCAGCGGCGCCTCCGTCTCCCGGACGCCGAACATCGTCCAGGAGACCTCCACCACCCGGACCGGCACCTGGGCACAGCGGAGCAGCACCAGCTACCTGGGCGGCCACTCCTACAGTTCCTCGTCCGCCGGGGCCTCGATCAGCTGGACCTTCACCGGACGCTCGGTGGCCTGGATCGTCTCGCGGGCCTCCACCTCGGGCCAGGCGTACATCTACGTCGACGGCACCAAGGTCACCACGGTGGACCTGAAGTCCTCCACCACCCTCTACCGCCAGGCGATCTGGACCAAGACCTGGTCCAGCTCCGCCAAGCACACCCTGAAGATCGTCGTGGCCGGCACCTCGGGCCGCCCGGCCATCACCACCGACGGCATCGCGACCATCGGCTGACCGGTCGGCCGCACCCCACGAAAAACCCGCTCTGCCCGCGGGAAGTCCGCGGGCAGAGCGGGTTCTTTCAGAGCCCCCTGTCGGATTCGAACCGACGACCTTCGCTTTACAAGAGCGGCGCTCTGACCAGCTGAGCTAAGGAGGCCTGCACACACCCGGGGTGTGTGCCTGTGCAGTGTACCCACGTCCCGACCCGGCCCTGTCGAAAATTTCCGCGAAGTTCACAGGGGTCCGGGTACTGACACAGCGGGTGAACGGCAGGTACCGTCCTGATCCAGTTCACTCGCGTGGACTACACCAACCACCTTCCTACAACGGATCGTCCGGCACGTTCCTGCCGGTAGAAGGGGGCCCATTCACCATGGCCACTGTCACGTTCGACAAGGCGACCCGGATCTACCCGGGTTCCACCAAGCCCGCCGTCGACCAGCTCGACATCGCGATCGAGGACGGCGAGTTCCTCGTCCTCGTCGGCCCGTCGGGCTGCGGAAAGTCCACCTCCCTGCGGATGCTCGCGGGCCTGGAGGACGTCAACGGCGGCGCCATCCGCATCGGTGACCGCGACGTCACCCACCTGCCGCCCAAGGACCGGGACATCGCCATGGTGTTCCAGAACTACGCGCTCTACCCGCACATGACGGTCGCCGACAACATGGGCTTCGCGCTCAAGATCGCCGGCGTCAACAAGGCGGAGATCCGGCAGAAGGTCGAGGAGGCCGCGAAGATCCTCGACCTCACCGAGTACCTGGACCGCAAGCCGAAGGCGCTCTCCGGCGGTCAGCGCCAGCGTGTCGCCATGGGCCGCGCCATCGTGCGCGAGCCGCAGGTGTTCCTCATGGACGAGCCGCTGTCCAACCTGGACGCCAAGCTCCGCGTCTCGACCCGTACGCAGATCGCGTCCCTCCAGCGCCGTCTCGGCATCACCACCGTCTACGTCACCCACGACCAGGTCGAGGCCATGACGATGGGCGACCGGGTGGCCGTACTGAAGGACGGCCTGCTCCAGCAGGTCGACTCGCCGCGGAACATGTACGACAAGCCCGTGAACCTCTTCGTCGCCGGCTTCATCGGCTCCCCGGCCATGAACCTGGTCGAGGTCCCGATCACCGACGGCGGCGTGAAGTTCGGCAACAGCGTCGTGCCCGTCAACCGGGACGCCCTGACCGCCGCCGCCGACAAGGGTGACCGCACGGTGACCGTCGGCGTCCGCCCCGAGCACTTCGACGTGGTCGAGCTGAACGGCTCCACCGCGGCCTCCCTGTCCAAGGACAGCGCCGACCAGCCGGCCGGCCTCGCCGTCTCCGTGAACGTCGTCGAGGAGCTGGGCGCCGACGGCTACGTCTACGGCTCCGCCGAGGTCGGCGGCGAGATGAAGGACCTGGTGGTCCGCGTGAACGGGCGCCAGGTGCCGGAGAAGGGCTCCACCCTGCACGTCGTGCCGCGGCCGGGCGAGATCCACGTGTTCTCGACCTCCACGGGCGCGCGTCTCTCCGACTGACGCAAGTGACGGCAAGGGCCCCGCAGAGTGCTGCGGGGCCCTTTGCTTTGCCGTCGGGCAGCCGTCGGGCGGGGGGAAAGGTCAACCCCTTACCCAGAATGCGGCGCGATCTCATCCCCCATTAGGGTGACTCAATGTCGCCACATCATTACCGGGCGCTACCCTCACACGCGTGAAGCACTCCACCACTCCTCAGACGCGACGCGGCCACCGGGGCGGCCCTGCCCGCCGGATCGGCCGCACTCTCGCCCTCGTCCTGCCCGTCGTCCTGGTGCTCTCCGGGACCCTCGCGGTCACTCGGGTCAACTGGACGGGCAGCCCCTCCAGCTCGGTGCTCACCGCCACGGACGTCTCCGCGACGGTGGTCCCCGCCAAGTCGGCCGCCCGCGCCCCGCAGGACGTGCTCCGCGACGAGCTGGTCGCCGAGCTCCAGGACAAGAACCCGGGGGTGGTCCTCACCCACCTCCAGCAGGCGGTCAACGGCCACCCCTCGCTGGCCCGGCACTGCACGTCCATCGCCCGCGCCCTGGGCCGGACCGCGGTGCGCATCTACGGCGCCTCGCGCGCGCAGTCGTACGCCCGCCCGGTGTGCGACACGGCCTTCGCCTCGGGCGTGCTGGCCGCGCACAGCTGAGCCGAGGTACGACGCCTGCTTGCCCGGTGCCGGTCCGGTGCCGGGCAAGCGGCGGTTGGGAAGTCGGTAACGGCACCTTAAGGAGCACGCTGCTGCCGCCGGACCCAGTCTGGGCGCCACGTACAGTGCCGTCATGACCCATCCGAGCGCCGCCCTCCGCCCCACTCAAGCCGTCATCCTGGCCGGTGGCCAGGGCTCACGGCTGCGTCCGTACACCGATGACCGGCCCAAGCCGATGGTCGAGATCCCCGGTACAGGCACGCCGATCATCGGTCACCAGCTGACCTGGCTCGCCGAGGAGGGCGTGACGGACGTGGTGGTCTCCTGCGGCCACCTCGCCGAGGTCCTGCAGAAGTGGCTGGACACGGCCGACCTGCCCGTGTCCGTCACCACCGTGGTGGAGACCGAGCCCCTCGGCCGCGGCGGCGGCCTCAAGTACGCCGCCGCGCATCTTCCCCACCCCGACCGGCCGTGGTTCGCCACCAACGGCGACATCTGGACCCGCTTCTCCCTGCGGGACATGGCCGACTTCCACACCGAGCGGGATGCCGTCGCGACCCTGGCGCTGGCACGTCCGCGGATTCCGTGGGGTGCGGTGAAGACCGACGGCTTCGGGCACATCACCGACTTCATCGAGGCGCCGCCGTCGACGTTCGAGATCAACGCCGGTGTGTACGTCTTCTCGCCCGAGTTCGCCTCGATGCTGCCGGAGCGCGGGGATCACGAGCGGACCACGTTTCCCCGGCTGGCTCGGGAGCGGAAGCTGGCCGGGTTCCCCATTCCGCAGGGGGCTTACTGGCGGGCCATCGACACGGCCAAGGATCTGACGGAAGCGGCCAAGGAATTGACTGCCCTGGGTCGGTGAGCGACGTCAGAAGGGCCCCGTACCTCTCCTGGTACGGGGCCCCTTTGTTTCCTGTTGTCTCCTGGATCAGCTTTGTTTCCTGGATCAGCTTTGTTTCCTGGATCAGCTTTGTTTCCTGGATCAGCTTTGTTTCCTGGGATCAGCCCAGCAGACCGCCCACCAACCCCGGCTGACCCGTGGAGGAGCTGCCGCCGGTGCTGGTCGGGCTGCCGCCCGCGGGGGAGCCGGTGGAGCCGCCTGTGGGGCCTGTCGTGGTGCTGGGGGCGCCGCCGCCGCCGGACGGGGCGGAGTTGCGGCGCGGGATCTGGCCCGTGGTGCCCTGCGTCTGGCTGGGGGGCGTGGTCGTACCGCCGGTGGTGCGGGTCGCACCCGGGGTCGCCGCCGCGCCGGAGGGGCTCGCACCGGCCGTCGTCGCGCCGTCCGTGGGCGAGGCGGGGGCCGACGGGGTACTGCGGTGCCGCTTGCCCGGCTCCTCCGGGAGCGGGGAGCCCGGCAGGTTGTTGCGCGGGGCCTCGCCGGGGCCGGGGACGACCACGCGGCTGGAGTCGCGGACGGCGCCGCCGAGCAGGGAGCCGAGGAGCAGGGTGAGGCCGACCGTGACGGCCGTGATCAGGGCGCCGCGGCGCAGGACGTAGCGGCGCAGCTCCCAGATGTCGGCGCGGGGGCCGAGCCGCCGCCAGGCGCTGCCCGCGAGGCGGCCGTCCACGGAGTAGACGGGGGCGCCCGCGATGATCAGCGGGGACCAGGCAGCGAGGTAGATGATGTCGGGGGCGTCGTACGCCGGGACCGTCTTCCAGCTGACGGTGACGATCAGGGCGGCGGAGAGCAGGGCGCCGAGCACGGCGGCCACGCGCTGCCAGCAGCCGAGGATGGTGAGAACGCCCACGACCACCTGGAGGAAGGCGATCACCAGGCCGGAGCCGACCGGGTGGTGCAGGGCGAACTGGCGCAGCGGCTCGGCGACGTCCCAGGGGTGCAGGGTGTTGAGCCACTTGACCATGGAGCCGCGTTTGCCGCCGTCGAAGTAGACGGGGTCGCAGAGCTTGCCCATGCCGGCGTAGATGGAGATGAAGCCGAGGAAGATGCGCAGCGGGAGGAGGACGACGCCCAGGTTCATGCGGCGCCCGGGGTAGTAGGCGTGCCGGGACGGGTCGTCGCTCTGGCGCCTGGTGTGGCGGGGGGCGCCGGTGTCGCCGGGGTCCGGCGGATAGTCGTCGTACTCGTCGAACTCGTCGTCGCCGTACGGGGGTTCGCCGTAGGGCGGCTCATCGTAGGGCGGTTCGTCGTAGGCGCTGCCGACCGTGCGCATGCGCGGCAGGAGGCGGGTGCCGTCGTCGGGGGCGGTGCGCTGGCGGCCGAGGACCGGGGTCTCGACGCTCTGGTCGAGGTGGCCGTAGGTGTCGGTGTAGCCGGTGTCGGCGTAGCCGGTCCCGACGCGCGGGATGACCCGGGTGGCTCCGGCCTCGGTGGCGGGGTCGTCGGGGTGACGGACGCTGCTGCCCCGCACGGCCTGGAGCAGCCGGTGTGCACCGGTGTCGTCGGGGGCGGACTTGCCGCTCCAGACGACGGGGCGACGGCGGCCGGAGGCGGCGCCCGCCCGGCCCGCGCCGCCCACGACGGGGATGCGCGCGGTGTCCTGGCCGGCGCTCAGGGGCCGGGCGATCCGCGGGTATTGGCTGCGCTTGGCCGAGGCGCCCAGCTGCACGCGGAAGCTGGCGTGATTGACGATGACCTGCGCCGGATCGCTCGGCACCTTCACCATGCTCAGCGCGGGAGCGTCGTCGAGCCCGGACTTGAAGCCCGACGAGCGGTCCCCCGTGGGTGTGCGGGGTGTTCTGGTGTCCACACTCATCTAACCGAGTGATGCGGAGTTAGGACACTGCCGCGGTCCGCCCGGATGTGTCCGGACTCCGTCAAGCTCGCCCCGAACGCCGGTTGGACGCCAGAATTACCCCCTACGGGTGAAGTTGCGGACGCCTGTTCAGGCGCGCCGACTCGCCGCCTCGTACAGCACGATCCCCGCCGCCACACCGGCGTTCAGCGACTCGGCACCACCCGGCATCGGGATGCGCACCCGGAAGTCGCAGGTCTCGCCGACCAGGCGGGACAGGCCCTTGCCCTCGCTGCCGACCACGATGACGACCGGGCCCTCGAGGGCCTCCAGGTCGCCGAGTTCGACCTCGCCGTCGGCGGCCAGGCCGACGATCGTCATCCCGGCCTTCTTGTACGCCTCCAGGGTCCGCGTCAGGTTGGTGGCGCGGGCGACCGGGGTGCGGGCGGCCGCACCGGCGGACGTCTTCCAGGCACCGGCCGTCATACCGGCCGAGCGGCGCTCGGGGACGACGACGCCGTGGCCGCCGAAGGCGGAGACGGAGCGGACGACCGCACCGAGGTTGCGCGGGTCGGTGACGCCGTCGAGCGCGACGATCAGCGGGTCGGCGCCCTCGTCGTAGGCGGCGTCGGCGAGGTCCTCGGGGTGCGCGTACTCGTACGGCGGGACCTGGAGGACCAGGCCCTGGTGGTTGAGGCCGTTCGTCATGCGGTCCAGCTCGGGGCGCGGGGCCTCCATCAGGTTGATGCCACCGCGCTCGGCGGCGAGCTGGAGGGCCTCGCGGACGCGCTCGTCGTTGTCGATGAACTGCTGGACGTAGAGGGTGGAGGCGGGCACGCCCTCGCGCAGTGCCTCGACGACCGGGTTACGGCCGACCACCAGCTCGGACGTCGACCTGCCGCCGCCCCGGCGCTGCTGCGGGCGGCCCTGCGCGCTGCCCTGCGCGCGGCGGACCTTGGCCGCGGCGGCGCGCTGCTTGACGTGACCCTTGCGCATCTCGGCGGGCGGGGTCGGACCCTTGCCCTCCAAGCCCCGGCGCCGCTGGCCGCCACTGCCGACCTGCGCGCCCTTCTTGCCGGACATGCGGCGGTTGTTCGCGGCCATGAGTTACTCGTCTCCGTTGAGCGTCGTACGTACGTGTATGCAGTGTGCCGCCCGGCGGGCCGGGCGGCACAGTCGATCATGCGGGGCTAGCGGGCGCCGAGGGTCCAGCGCGGGCCCTGCGGACCGTCCTCGATGACCAGACCGGACTGGTTCAGCTGATCGCGGATGGCGTCGGCGGTGGCCCAGTCCTTGCGGGCGCGGGCGGACTCGCGCTGGTCCAGGACGAGCCGGACGAGGCTGTCGACCACGCCGTTCAGCTCCTCGCCGCGGCCCGCGTCCTCGCCGGCCCAGTGCGGGTCGAGCGGGTCGAGGCCGAGCACGCCCAGCATGGCCCGCACCTCGGCGAGGCGGGCGACCGCGCCGTCCTTGTCGTCGGCGGCCAGTGCGCTGTTGCCCTGGCGGACGGTGTTGTGCACGACAGCGAGCGCCTGCGGCACACCGAAGTCGTCGTCCATCGCCTCGGCGAAGGCGGACGGGACCTCGGCCGCCGGCTCCACGGTCTTCCCGGCCAGCTCGGTGACGCGCTGCACGAAGCCCTCGATCCGCGCGAACGCGGACTCGGCCTCGCGCAGGGACTCCTCGCTGTACTCGATCATCGAGCGGTAGTGCGGGGCGCCGAGGTAGTAGCGCAGGACGATGGGCCGCCACTGCTTCGTCATCTCGGAGACCAGCACGCTGTTGCCGAGCGACTTGGACATCTTGTCGCCGGCGATGGTGACCCAGGCGTTGTGCAGCCAGTACCGGGCGAACTCGTCGCCGTAGGCCTTGGCCTGGGCGATCTCGTTCTCGTGGTGCGGGAAGATCAGGTCGATGCCGCCGCCGTGGATGTCGAAGGCGGAGCCCAGGTACTTGTGGGCCATCGCCGAGCACTCCAGGTGCCAGCCGGGGCGGCCCTCTCCCCACGGGGTCGGCCAGGTGGGCTCGCCCGGCTTGGCGGACTTCCACATGGCGAAGTCGCGCGGGTCCCGCTTGCCGGTCTCGCCCTCGCCGGAGGGCTGGAGCAGGTTGTCCAGCTCCTGCCGGGACAGCTCCAGGTACTGCGGGAAGGACCGTACGTCGAAGTAGACGTTGCCGTCGGCCTCGTAGGCGTGCCCGCGCTCGATGAGGCCCTGCATCATCTCGACCATCTCGGTGACATGGCCGGTGGCGCGGGGCTCGTAGGTCGGGGGCAGGCAGCCGAGGGCGTCGTAGCCGTCGTTGAACCCGCGCTCGTTCTCGTACCCGATCGACCACCAGGGCCGGTTCTGCTCCTGGGCCTTGGCGATGATCTTGTCGTCGATGTCGGTGACGTTGCGGACGAACGTGACGTCGTAGCCGCGGTACTGGAACCAGCGGCGCATGATGTCGAAGTTCAGATACGAGCGGACGTGCCCGATGTGCGGCGGCGCCTGCACGGTGGCGCCACAGAGGTAGATCGAGACACAGCCCTGCTTGAGCGGGGTGAAGTCACGGATCTGCCGGGCGCTGGTGTCGTACAGGCGAATAGTCACCACTCCAGGGTAGTGGGCGCCGGGTGGTGCCTCGCGCCGCTCGCCTCAGAACATGCCCACGACCTTCTCCGGCGTGATCCTGACGATCACGCGGTCGGCGTCGGCGGCGGAGGCCGGGTTGAACTCCGCGTACTTCTTGCCGGTGTACTTCATCGAGAGTTCGTCGATCAGTTCTCTGGCGCCGGCCGTGCTGACCTCCGCGGTGCCCCGGATCTCGCCGTAGACGTACGGCATCCCGGGGTCCTGGACGACGACGCTCACGCGGGGGTCGCGGTCGAGGTTCTTCTTCTTACGGCGGTCGACGGTGGTGGAGAACAGAATCTGGTCCCCGTCCCGCTTCACCCACACAGGGGACAGCTGCGGACTGCCGTCGGGCTGGATCGTGCCGACCACGATGAAGACGGGACCGTCGAGCAGGGACTTGAGCCGGTCGGACAGGGCGGCGGACATGGGGGTACCTCCGAAGGCCTCGGTCAGCGGTGACTCTGTGATGACTCCGCGGTGACTACGCGGTCACTCTGCGGGTACCCTCGCACGCTCCCAGCCAGCCCGCACCGCGAGCACACTCTGCCCCCCGCCGTCAGCCCGCCCGCACCACCAGTGCCGTAGCCACCGCCATCAGGCCCTCCTCGCGGCCGGGGAAGCCCAGGCCGTCCGTCGTGGCCCCGGAGACCGAGACGGGGGCGCCGGCTGCTTCGGAGAGGAGGTTCTGGGCCTCGTCGCGGCGCTTGCCGATCTTGGGGCGGGGGCCGATCACCTGGACGGCGATGTTGCCGATGGTGAAGCCGGCCTCGCGGACGATGCGGGCGGCCTCCGTCAGCAAGGTGACGCCGGAGGCGCCGGACCACTCGGGGCGGCCGGTGCCGAAGTGCTGCCCGAGGTCACCGAGCCCGGCCGCGGAGAACAGCGCGTTGCAGGCCGCGTGGGCGACGACGTCCGCGTCGGAGTGCCCGGCCAGGCCCGGCCCCTCGCCCTCCCACTTCAGGCCGGCGCACCACAGCTCCCGGCCCTCCTCGAAGGCGTGGATGTCGGTGCCGATGCCGACCTGGGGCAGCAGGGGGAAGCGGTCAGAAGCCATCGTTCAGCCTCCGGCGTGCCAGGACCGCCTCGGCCAGGACCAGGTCGAGTGGCCGGGTGACCTTGAAGGCCTCCTCGTGCCCGGGGACGGCGACGACCGTGAGCCCCAGCTGCTCGACCATGCTCGCGTCGTCCGTGACGTTGTCGGTGACGGTCTCGTGGGCGCGGACCAGGGTCTCCCGGTCGAAGCCCTGCGGCGTCTGCACCGCGCGCAGCCGCGCCCGCTCGGGTGTGGCGACGACCGGCTCGGGGGCCCCGGCCTCGGCCGCGGGCTCGACCTCCTTGACGGTGTCGGCGAGCGGCAGCGCGGGCACGACGGCGGGGGCGCCCTCGCGTACGGCGTCGATGACCGCGTCGACGGTGTCCACGGGGACGAGCGGGCGGGCCGCGTCATGGACGAGGACGATGCCGTACTCGGGCGGCAGGGCGTCCAGGCCGAGCCTGACCGATTCCTGGCGGCTGTCCCCGCCGGGGACGACCAGGAAGTCGGTACTCCCCCAGCTACCGCTGGGGGTGCCCCCAGGCAGAGCATGCGCGTCGAGCAGCGACTTGACCTCGGCGGCGCCGTCGGACGGGGCCACGACGACGACCAGGGAGACATGGCGGGACGCGGCCAGCGCGCGGACCGCGTGGATGAGCATGGGCGTGCCGTTCAGCGGCCGGAGCGCCTTGGGGGCGCCCGGGCCGAGGCGTACACCCCGGCCGGCGGCGGGAATCACGGCGGCGACGCCCGCTGGCGTACGAGCCGGGGCGGGCGTGGGGCGCGAAACGTCAGACATCGGTTCCTGTCAGGTTTGTGTGCTCGACCTAGGTGGGTATGGCCTGGAGGAGTGCCGGGCGCGACGCCTTGACCGGACCCTTCCGTGACCCTGGTCGAGCCATCTGCCCGGGCCCGGCACGTCAAGTATCGGGGGGTTCCTTCCCCCGAGAGGTACGGCAGGTGTTCACCCGCCCGGGTGAACACGACCCGTCTCGGCGGCCGGGGCTCTCCGGAGCGAAACCGGTCCGGCGGGAGCCATCGGGTCCAGGAGCGAAACCGGGGGGAGTATCCGGGGACGAAGATGCCGCAGCGCCCGGCGACAGGTTCAGTGTCATCGGGCACCGCGGCATTTCACAGTGCTGGGCGCGCGTCAGCGACAGCGCGTCAGGAGGCGAGCACCTCGTCGAGCAGGGCCTCGGCCTTGTCCTCGTTCGTGTTCTCCGCGAGAGCCAGCTCGCTCACCAGGATCTGGCGGGCCTTGGCCAGCATGCGCTTCTCACCGGCGGAGAGACCGCGCTCGCGCTCGCGACGCCACAGGTCACGCACGACTTCGGCGACCTTGATGACATCGCCGGAGGCGAGCTTCTCCAGGTTTGCCTTGTAACGACGAGACCAGTTCGTGGGCTCCTCGGCGTACGGCGCGCGCAGCACCTCGAAGACCCGGTCCAGCCCGTCCTGACCGACCACGTCACGCACACCGACGAACTCTGCATTGTCCGCTGGCACACGCACCGTCAGGTCACCCTGGGCGACCTTCAGCACCAAGTAGGTCTTGTCCACGCCTTTGATCTGGCGAGTTTCGATGGCCTCGATCAGCGCGGCCCCGTGATGGGGATAGACCACGGTGTCGCCAACCTTGAACGTCATGTGACAGGTACCCCTTCCGTGGCTATCCAGGGTAACACGGATACGGCGTCTTCTGAATGGCGTTTTCGCAGGTCAGGGCATATCTCGGGGCTTGACAACAGCAACCGGAACGTGCTGCGAGGGCCCTGCGGAGGCGGGAATTCGCAGGTCGGAGGGGCTCTTCGGGCGGGGTGAAACGCGTACGTTACACACTTCCGGCGCTGTCTCCAAGTGGATGAACATCCCGATTTGTCCGCTTCCAAGCGTACGACTTCCGCTACTCCGTTCGGTGACATGAGTCGGGTACGAGACGATTCCGGAATTGATCACAGGCGGCCGGAAGGGCAGCGGCTGATCAATATCCGAGGTGATCCCGCATTCCTTCACCTGAAATTTGCGAGACGTGTTGCGGGGCTGTCCACAGTGGTGTTGCGAGTGCGCTATGGGACCTATGGGAATGGCCGATGACTGCGCCGCCAAAGTGACCGATGAGTCACTTGTGACGCCTGGGGTACCCCCAGCCGGAGGGAAGCGTGAGCCTTGGGGGAGGGTCGGGTGCGGCCCCGAGAGAACGGCTCGGTAACCTAAGGCCGCTGACAGACACTTAGAGCGGCTTTATCCGGAGCCGCCCCTGCGTTCTAGGAGTTGCCGCCGCCGTGAGCAGCAGCCTTCGACGCGGCGCCCTCGCCGCCTCCGCCATCGTCTTCTCGATCGCCTCGCTCGCCGCCTGCGGCGCCGGCTCCGACTCCCAGACGCTGGAGATCAAGCCGGACAACGCGGCGGTCAGCATCGGGAACATCAAGATCCAGAACGCCCTGGTCATCACCCAGCCGGACCTGAAGTCGACCGGCCCGGCCGTGATCTCCGCGACGATCTTCAACAGCGGCAAGGACCCCGAGACCCTCCAGTCGATCAGCGTCGGCTCCACGAGCGCCGAGCTCAAGGCCGCCAAGGGCCAGAGCCTGAGCATCCCGGCGCACGGCTCCCTGATCATCGGCGGCCAGGGCAACGCCTCCGCGGTGCTGGCCAGCGGGCGCGAGGCGGTCCAGGACGGCAACGTCCAGAAGGTCACCTTCACCCTCAGCACCTCGGGCGCGGTGAATCTGCAGGCCTTCGTCGTCCCCGCCACCAGCTACTTCAGCAAGTGGGGCCCGAGCAACATCCCGTCCGCCCCGGCCTCCGCCTCCGCCACCGCCACCGCCTCGGCCACCGGGGCTCCGGGCGCGACCGCGTCCGCCAGCGGCAAGCCGGCGAAGAACGGCAAGAACAGCCCCTCGGCCACCGCGAGCGACAAGGCCGGCACCGGCGCGGTCCCGAGCGGCTCGGCGTCCCAGTCGGCCGCGGGTCACTGAGCCACCGCGGGCACCCAGCATGACGAAGGGCGGCACCCCACACGGGGTGCCGCCCTTCGTCACAGCGCACGTCGGAGTCGTAGGCCTACGGCTCCCGGCTCACGGTTTACGGCTCGAACTTGTAGCCCAGGCCGCGCACCGTCACCAGGTACCGCGGCGCGCCCGGGTCCGGCTCGATCTTGGCGCGGAGGCGCTTGACGTGGACGTCCAGGGTCTTGGTGTCGCCCACGTAGTCGGCGCCCCAGACCCGGTCGATGAGCTGCATGCGGGTGAGGACGCGGCCGGCGTTGCGCAGGAGCATCTCCAGGAGGTCGAACTCCTTCAGCGGGAGGTCGACCTTGGAGCCGCTGACGGTGACCACGTGGCGGTCGACGTCCATGCGGACCGGGCCGGCCTCCAGCGCGGCCGGGGTGACCTCCTCCGGCTCGCCGCGGCGGCGCAGCACCGCGCGGATGCGGGCGACCAGCTCGCGGGAGGAGAAGGGCTTGGTGACGTAGTCGTCGGCTCCTATTTCGAGGCCCACGACCTTGTCGATCTCGCTGTCCTTGGCGGTCACCATGATCACGGGGACGTTGGAGCGGCCACGCAGCTGGCGGCACACCTCCGTGCCGGGCAGCCCCGGCAGCATCAGGTCGAGGAGGACGAGGTCGGCGCCGTTGCGCTCGAACTCGTCGAGTCCGTCGGGGCCGGTCGCCGCCACGGCGACCTCGAAGCCCTCCTTGCGGAGCATGTACGACAGGGCGTCGGAGAAGGACTCCTCGTCCTCGACGACGAGCACTCGGGTCACGGAAGGACCTCCGGGGCGGGAAGCGGTTCGTACGGGGATGAGTCGGAGGGGCCACCGGCCTCGGCCTCGTTGTCGAGGTCGGGGTGCTGCTGAGCGCGGTCACGGGCCGCACCCGCCTCCGGCAGCCTGAGAGTGAACGTGGAGCCCTGACCCTCGGCGCTCCACACCGTGACCTCCCCGCCGTGCGAGGCGGCCACGTGCTTGACGATCGCGAGACCCAGACCGGTGCCTCCGGTGGCCCGGGAGCGCGCCGGGTCGACGCGGTAGAAGCGCTCGAAGACGCGCTCCTTGTCCTTCTCGGAGATGCCGATGCCCTGGTCGGTCACGGCAAGCTCGATCAGGTCGCCGCCGGGTGCGGACACCCGGCGGGCGGCGATGCCGACCCGAGTACGGGCGGGCGAGTAGTTGACCGCGTTCTCGACCAGGTTGCCGAGGGCGGCGGCGAGCTGGCCGCGGTTGCCCCAGACATGCAGGTCGGCGGTGCCGCCGGCGGCCATGGTGATCTGCTTCGTGCCCGCCTGGTGGCGGCAGCGGTCGATGGCCTCGGCGACCAGCTCGTCCACGCGGACGGGCTCGGCGTCCTCCAGCGGGTCGTCGTTCTGGACCCTCGACAGGTCGATCAGTTCCTGGACCAGGTTGGTCAGCCGGGTCGCCTCGATCTGCATGCGGCCCGCGAAGCGCTGTACGGCCTCGGGGTCGTCGGAGGCGTCCATGACGGCCTCGGAGAGCAGCGAGAGCGCGCCGACGGGTGTCTTCAGCTCGTGGCTCACGTTGGCCACGAAGTCACGCCGTACGGCCTCGATCCGGCGGGCCTCGGTGAGGTCCTCGACCAGCAGCAGGACCAGGCGGGAGCCGAGCGGGGCCACGCGTGCGGAGACGGCGAGGGCGTCGCCCCGTCCGGTTCCGCGTCGGGGAAGGTCCAGCTCGACCTGACGTATCTCGCCGTCCCGTCTGGTGTCACGGGCCATCTGGAGCATGGGCTCGATGGAGAGCTTGCCGCCGCGGACCAGCCCGAGGGCGTAGGCGGCGGAGCTGGCCTTGACGACGGCGTCGGCCTCGTCGAGGACGACGGCCGAGGAGCGGAGCACGGACAACACGGTGTCCACGCCGGGCGGGAGTACGGGATCGGTGTGCAATGAGGTCCTGGTCGGTCGCTTCTGGTCGCGTTCGCTCCAGCGGAACGCCAGCATGGCGATGACACCGGTGAGCACCCCGGCGATCGCTGCCGCTGCGGCGACCGCCGCGTTCACGTCCATGCCTCCAGGTTAGGCATGCCCTCAGACATACCCACAGCCATGAAGGGATGACCTCCAACACTCGTCGCCCAGAGTTCACCCAGGAGCCAGTATTGGTTCATTTGGGGTGGAAGAAACGGACGCGTACGGGGCAGAACGTGGGAGCGTGGGGTTCGCACGTCGGTTTCGCCACGGGCACGTGCTGGCACAGCCCCCGGAACCCCCAGGCACAACGTAGGAGAGGGAACCCTGATGCGGGACGCGTACCACGAGGAACTTGACTCGATCAGCGACAGTCTGGTCGAGATGGCCCGGCTGGTCGGGTCGGCGATCGGGCGCGCGACGACCGCCATGCTCGACGCCGACCTGAAGCTGGCCGAGAACGTGATCGAGGCCGACGCGAAGGTCGACGAGCTCCAGCACGACCTGGAGGCGCGGGCGATAGCTTTGCTCGCGCGCCAGCAGCCGGTGGCGACGGACCTCCGTATCGTCGTCACGTCCCTGCGCATGTCCGCCGACCTGGAGCGCTCCGGCGACCTCGCCCAGCACGTGGCGAAGCTGGCCCGGCTGCGCTTCCCGGCGCGCGCGGTCCCGCAGGACCTGCACGCGACGATCCTGGAGATGGGCCAGCTCGCGCAGCGCCTGATGGCGAAGGCCGCCGAGGTGATCATCACGAAGGACGTCGACCTCGCGCTCCAGCTGGAGCAGGACGACGACGAGATGGACCTCCTGCACCGCACCCTCTTCCAGCACCTGATCGACGAGCGCTGGAAGCACGGCATCGAGACGGCGGTGGACGTCACCCTGCTCGGCCGCTACTACGAGCGGTACGCCGACCACGCCGTGGCCGTCGCCAAGCGCGTCGTCTACCTGGTCACGGGCGAGTACGCGGACGAGCTGCAGCAGGACATCCAGCAGGTGACGGGGGGCGAGGGGGCGTAGCCGCGCGGGGGCGCTCCGCCTCGATGCGCCGTTGATGCGCCCATTAGGACGGGCATGCAATGAACAGGGCACTCATGCCCCAGCGTCTAGGAGGGACCATGGCCGAATCCCCCAGCACCACGCCCACTCCCACGCAGGACCGCGAGACCGAACAGCCCGCCGAGATCAGGAGCCTCCCGCTGATCGGCGCGTGCGGCTGCAGCTCGGGCTGCGGCTGCGGCTGCCAGTCGGGCGCGCCCTGCCAGTGCGGCTGAGCGACGCCCTGCGCTGAACGACACCGAGGGGCGGTGGGTGTACCGGTGGTGAACCGGACGCCCACCGCCCCTTCGTCGTATCCCCGCTCCCTTCGTCGTACCGGATGCCCGTCCGGGCGCCGGGGCGCAGCATGGAAGTGAGAAGGAGGAGAAGGAGGTGTGAGGCCATGCCCAAGTTCATGGACGTCCACCACGGGATGCAGGGCATCACGGCTGAGCAACTCAGGCAGGTCCACCGGGCCGACCAAGCCATAGAGAGGGACGAGGGCGTCACCTTCGAGCATGCATGGGCGGACCCGAAGTCCGGCACCGTCTACTGCCTCTCCGAGGCCCCCTCGGCCGACGCGGTCCAGCGCATCCACGAACGTGCCGGGCACCGCGCGGACGAGGTGCACCCCGTCCCGCTCTCGGTCTGACCCGATCCGACTTGGTGACGTTTGATCACGCAGGCGCGCTGGGTAAAGCGATGCCGCCGTTCGGCGGGTACCCCTCGTGGGCTTCATCGCTCCGTGAAGGAGATACATGCGCAAGCGCGCTGCCTTTGCCCTGCTCACCACCGTCACCGCGCTGGCCGGCCTCGCCGTCCCAGGTGCCTACGCGGACGACAACGTCGGCGACATCCAGGTGGACAGCGTCGTCGTCAACGGCGGCAAGAGCATCGTGGTCGACACGGCCGACAAGACGATCACGGTCTCGGTGACGGCCACCGACCCGTCGGGCATCTGGGACGCGGACTTCTCCCTGTGGCGGGGGCCGGACGGCTCCGACCCGTACTACATCGAAGACAAGATCGTGCCGGACCAGACCGATACCCCGGCGGACTGTGTCGCCTCCAGCAGTACGACGTCCACCTGCTCGAAGACCTTCACCTTCGAACCGAACTGGTGGCTCACGAACGCCCACGCCGGCACCTGGAAGGTCCAGGTCCAGGTGGGCGCCAACGACGACAGCCAGACCGACCGGTGGGCCTACACCACCACCCGCCTCCAGCGGCAGGCCAAGCTGACGGTCGACGCCGGTCCGGAGCCGGTCGCCAAGGGCGGCACCCTGACGGTCACCGGCAAGCTCACCCGGGCCAACTGGGACACGCTCGACTACCGGGCCTACACCGGCCAGCCGGTCAGACTCCAGTTCCGCAAGGCCGGTACGACGACGTACACCACCGTCAAGACCGTGAACACCTCCAGCACAGGCACCCTGACGACCACGGTCCCCGCCTCCGTGGACGGCTACTGGCGCTGGAGCTTCGCGGGCAACTCCAGCACCCCGGCGGTCAGCGCGGCCGGCGACTACGTGGACGTGCGCTAGCCCGCTGCGGAAAGTCCACCGGCTGGGTGGTCAGGTACCAGGAGCCCCCGCCGTCGCCGTCGTGGACGATCAGAAAACCAGGGCGGGGCAGACGCAGCGTACGGCGCCCGTCGCCCCAGCCGTGCACGCTGGGCAAGTCGTCGCCGGGGGTGCCCTTGGGCCATGCGGGCCGGCGGCAACGGCAGGCGGAACCGGACCGACCGCACTGGCACACGTAGCTGACCTTCCAGCTGCGGTCGGTCTGGAACTGGACGGTGAGCAGCACCGGGCCTCCGGTGTACCGCAGCACCTCGTCGCCGTGGCCCTGGTGCTCGGGGGCGAGCTCGGTCGCGGCCGACAGCGGAGCGACGCGGATCGACCAACGGTGGCCGTTCCCGCCGTTGGCGGTGATGACGCGCAGGTGGGTGGCGTCCGCGGCCAGGTACCGACGCCCGTGGTGCTCACCGATGACCAGAGCCAGGCTCTCCCCCGTGTCGGTCAGGTCCTCCGTACGGATCACGGTCTGCAGATGGAAGTTGCCGTCGCCGGTGACATCAACCTCCACGAGGGCCGGGCGGCCGGGCTCGGGACGGTCGATGAGCACCTCGGTCTTACCGTCCCCCTCGCCGGTGGACACATGCCGTTCGCCGGTACCGGTGAGCGGCTGGGGACGGACCGGACCGGCGGCCGGCGGCAGGGCGTCGATCGGAACGGGCCGCCCACGGCGCCGGGCGTCGAGCCGGATCACGGCGGCACGGCCGTCCCGCAGAGCGGCCAGCGCATCGGGCTCCGTGCGGGCCGCACTGGCCCGGTCGTACGCCCCCAACGCCGCCCGGTACTCCTTCAGTACGGCGGAGGTGGCATCGGCACCGTCGACCTCGAACTCCAGGCCGGCCACCTCCTCCCCGAAGGAGGTCACCGACTCCACCACGGCCGCAGGCAGTTCCTCCTGAAACCCTCCGGGCGGCAACTCCCGCACGCCATGCAGCCCCGCTGCAACACCCCGGCGACGACACCACAACGGGTACAGTCCGCCCACCCCGAGGCCAACCAGGAAACTCAGCGCATACCCGACCACGCCCGGCATCCTCGCACGGTCACCCGGCACGAAACAGAACCCACCGCTCCTCAACTACGCCATGGTTGAGCAGTCTTTGCACCTTGGTGAACTCCATGCCCTCGCCGCCGACGCCGAGTTGCCGACTGTGTCCGGGGCTGTTCACCTGGGTTCATGCCCATGAGACGTAGCTCGTGCCGCAGCTACGGCGTCGGGCGCCTCGGTCGGGGGTTGCGAGCGCGTCGAGACAGTCCACCGTGATCGTCCCAGCTACTGCCCATGTCGCGCAAATTGTCCATGAAAGACAGATTTGCGCCCTCTGATGGCCGAGAGGACACGGACCATGAACGACTTTTCCCGTCGGGGACTGCTCAAAGCGACGGCGATCGCCGGTGCCGGTGCGGTCGTCGTGCCGGGCGTCGCGGTCGCCGCAGCCCCCGGTGCGAGCGCCGCGACCGAGACGTCCGGGAGCGAGGCGTCCGGGGCGGAGTGCGCGCCGGCGAAGCTGACCGGCCGAATCGTCCGCCCCAACGACCCCGGGTACACGGACGCGCGCCTCGGCTGGGACCAGCTCTTCTCTCACTATCCGCTGGTGATCGTCTTCGCCCAGAACACCCAGGACGTGGTCAACGCCCTGACGTGGGCGCGGCAGAACGACGTCGCGCTGCGGATCCGGAGCGGACGCCACGGCCTTGAGGGCTGGTCGAACGTCGACAGCGGCCTCGTGATCGACATCAGTGAGCTGAAGTCGGTCCACGTCGACAGCGCCGCTCGTGTCGCGACGGTCGGCTCCGGACTCAACCAGCTGGAAGCGGTGACCACGCTCGCGAAGCAGAACTTCGCGGTGACGACAGGTACCGAAGGCAGCGTGGGTCTGGCCGGCGCCACGCTCGGCGGCGGCTTCGGCTTCCTCACCCGCTGGCTCGGCATGGCCTGCGACAACCTGATCGGCGCCGAGGTCGTCGTCGCGGAAGGCTCCGAGTGCGCCAAGGTGATCAAGACCGATCTGAACCACAACCCGGATCTGCTCTGGGCGCTGCGCGGAGCGGGCAACGGCAACTTCGGGGCCGTCACCTCCCTCACCTACAAAGTGGCCCCGCTGAAGAGCGTCACGTATGTGCAGGCCACCTGGGGCGGAACCGGCGACCTGCGCAGGGTCTTCGACGCCTGGCAGCGCTCTGCGCCGTACGCTGACGACCGCCTCGGCACCCAGCTCGAAATTCACCGGAAGAAGACCCTGCTGTTCGCGGTCCTCGCGGAAGGAACACCCGCGGAGGCGAAGAAGCTGCTGGCCCCGATCCTGTCGATCGGCAGCCCGCAGGTCTCGGTGCAGGAAGGCAACTGGGGCGACGTGTACTCGGGATTCCAGGTACCGGCCAAGGACGAACCCGCGAACTGGAAGTTCTACTCGCAGTTCACCAGGAAGCCGTTCCCGGTCAAGGCGATCGACGTGGTCTCCTCGTTCATGCGGGACGCACCCACCGACGACAGCAACTTCTTCACTCAGGCGTTCGGCGGGGCGGTCAGGAGGAGCCCCCGCGGCGGCACGGCGTTCCCGCACCGCGACGCGCTCTTCTACTCCGAGCCCGGCGCCGGCTGGGGGACCCGTTCCGACCAGCCGGGCATCTGCGACCCGCGCACCCCCGAGGCCCAGGCTTGGATCGCCGAATTCAGCCAGGCACTGCGCCCCTACGTGGACGGCGCCTACGCCAACGTGCCGAACATCGGCATGCAGGACTGGGAGACCGCCTACTGGGGATCCAACTTCGACCGACTGCGCAAGATCAAGGCGAAGTACGACCCGCACAACGTCTTCCAGTACGACCAGAGCATCCCGCCCGCGTCCCAGTGACCGAGCACAGCGCCGTCGTGACGGCCCGAACACGGCCATCTGGCGCTCTTGATGGTCGTCGTTGGCCGTCATTGGCCACTGTCGAGCGCCGTCGGACGGCCCAGAGACGGCCCAACTTTGCCGTCCCCGGCTGACGGCCGGCACCTTCGATGCGCCCCGTCTGAACCTCAGCCGACGACACTCAGCCACGACGGCGGGCGCGCCGCCCTACCACGCACGCGTATGCCTCGCTGTACCCCCAGCGGCCTCAGCCACGCTGCCAATGTCGTCGATCCAGAGCAAGCCACGACGGTCGGCCCGTGACAACAACGCCTGAGCTCTCAGCTTGGGAAGCTGAGGTGATCTAGGGCTCGTTGCCGGGCTGGCCTGCTGCGTTCGCGGCGCCGTCCGATTTGGCGACCTGCTCCTCGCCGCCCACGTGGCGATGCCAGTGGGCGGCGAGGAGCAGGTGGACCTACACAGTGTCGTTGAAATAACGCTGGGCGAGACGCCAGGTGAGTTCGCCAACAGTGCGCCCCGTTTCCCGCGCATCGAGGTCACCCTGTGTGAAGTGGATGCCACCGTACCGGCGGGACATGCCCGCCTGGTTGGCGGCGTCGGTGAATGTCCGCCAGGTAAGAGTGATGTTCCGGGCCGGTACCAGCCCGGGTTCGACCTTCGAGGAGCCGGCCGCGATCGTCGCCGAGGCGCCGAACTTGTCGCTGCCAGTGGCCAGGCGCAGGATTGTGGCGCCGGCGGCGCTGAAGTTGCTGTGTCCGGAGGAGTACTCGGCGAACGGCGGGGTCGGGAAGGTCGAGGGCTGGTACGGCAGCCACGTGCCGCCGTCGATGATCTTCGTGCCCTGGCCAGGGCCGCCCCAGGCTCGTACCGGCCGGCCGTGGAAGAGGTAGCGGATGGCAGTGATAGGGCGCACCGAGTCGAAAGCCCGTTTGTTGTCCCAGGCGACGATGCCGGCATCGAGGAGGGCGTTGTTGAGGGCGAAGAACATCTTGACATCGGCTTTCAGCCCTGCGGCGTCGGGGCCGTGGTGCTCCCGGCGCGAGACTCCCTCAGCGAAGAGGTTCCAGTGTCCGGGTGGCGTTTCCGAATTCGGCCCGTCGGCCCAGTACTCGGCAATGGCCTTCTGTCTGTCGGTCAGGTTCGCGCTGATGTCGAGCAAAGCCCGGGCCTGGGCACGGCAGGCGGCCGGGTTACTGGCGTAGCGCACGGGCCCGGTGCGTGAGCGCAGGGCATCGCCGCTCTTCAATGCGAACGGCGTTACCATCCCCCAGAACGAGGCGAGGAAGGGCGGTGTTACGGTGGCTCCTGCGGTGTTGACGTAGCGCAGGGGCTGCCAGCGGTCGGGATCGTGCACCGTCGCAGGGTCGAACGATCCGCCCGGGGTCAGGTCCATTGCGTCGTTGACCGGACGGTAGCCGGTGTAGTCGGAGTAGGGCTTGCCGTTCCCGCCGGGCTCGTTGCCGAGTTGGTTGGACCCGTCCGTGTGCCGGAAGTCCAGCACGGCCCTGCAGGCCACGTTGCCCACTCCGGCGGGTGAGTTGAGGTTCGTCGTGGTGTCCGCCGGATCGTAGCCGAGGCTTTCCAACAGCGGATCGAAGTCTGCGGCGACTCGGCCGGGAAACAGGTCGGCGGCGGCGCGGTAGGCGGCGAAGCTGACCGCCTCGTTCTTGTTCGCCAGCGTGCGCTGCCCGGGAGGGCGCCGCAGAGTTCCCCCGAGTCGAGTGCTCACAGCCGTGCGATCGTAGGCGGCCCACGCGTCATACATGCACGTGTGCACGATGGCCAGGGCGCGGGACACCATGGGCGGTCCCAGCGTGGAGTGTCGCACCGCCTGTAGGACGGCTGCGTTCCACTGAAGCACGATGTTGTCGGGCTGAGCCGCCTTGGTGCCGGCCGCCGCCAGTCCAGGGGACAGGAAGCTCAGCAGGACAAGACCGACGGCGGGAAAGACGCGGGTGAATGAGAACTGTGTTCTCACGGTTGAATTCCTTCCAGGACCCCAAGAATCTTCTCCCCTCCCGATACAGCAGGCCGGTTCCACCAGCTGATGGCCGGTTCGGTCAGACCGCCTGCGATCTGCGCTGCGGCGCCGCGAGCCTCCGCCGAGCCGCAGCGGTGACCGGAGGCCCTCAAGCCCGCTGCCGCGGCCTGTTCAAGTCCCAGCTTGAATATGGCTGCTCCGCCGCGCGTTGCGTCTGACCCGTACACGTGGTGGAGTGACAGATGGATCCAGCGCGAGGCGCACCAGTGTTCCGGCCGCCTCGGACCCTCCGCGCAACCTCACCCGATGGGTGGGCACCAGCGTCCGCTTCAGCCCCCGACACGGCCGGCAGCCGAGCGGGCTGCGTATCCCCGTCAGGGTGGGCACACCGACTCCCAAGGGTCGTATCAGGTGCGGGCGGAGGACGCATGATGTGACCGTCCTTTAGAGGGACGTGGCGGGCGAGAACCCGACCACGTGATTTGCGGGAGCCGTGGAACCGACTGTCCTCACCATGCCATTCCCATGGCCCTCAGCAGCGCGACGACGCGCACGATGGCGTCCCGAGCCGGCGCATCAGCCTCGTCGCGGCCGACACGCCGCACTGTGCGGTACTCGACTCATGGCCGTCGGCCCTATCCACATGTGGGCGCGCGTCGGCGCAGCGCGGGCGGAGCGGGCCGGAGGCAGGAGCGTCGCCCGCAGCGGAGCCAGGAGCGCGCCCGGCGGAGCGGAGCGCAGCCGTAGCTTGAACCCGTGAAGAAAGTTGTTACTCAGGTTGCGTCGTGATGCGCCACAGGGGCGCGTCGTACTGCTCCGGACGGCTGTTGATGAGCAGCTCGCGCAGGTCCTGGCGCTGATTGCCGCTGAAGTTCAGGGCCTCGGTGATGTGGCGGAACGTCGTGTGGGTGACCCCGCGGTTTCGGGCTTCGGCCTCGAAGTGGTCCAGCTGAGCCAAGACCGCCTCCGGGTCCAGCTTCAACTGTGGCCGCTCGCTGAGCCACGCGGCCTTGTTGCGCTCGTAGTCGATCTCCGAGTAGCCGCAGATTTCGCGGCTGTACGCCTCCACCTCATCGAGGTGCGCCGTGGTCATGATGGCGCGGGCCAAACGGTTGCGGCTCAACGCCTCGTCCATGTCGGCCTCGTGGACCGTCGGCCCCTCGTCCGTGAGCGGTACGGGAAGCCCGGCGTCGCGCACTTCGCAGGTGCCTCGTACTCCTCGTGCCGTCGCCGCGAGCATCCCGGTCGCCTCGGACGGGTGCCACTCCAGGACCGAGCTGATCGACTCCGTGTCTTTCGCGGTGAAGGTGTGGACGAGGGGGCCGAGCAAGCCGCGCAGGTCTTCCAGCGGGAGTTCACCGTCCAGGCCGGGGCCGGCGACCAGGAGACGGATGGGCGCGTTCACCTGGCAGCGCGCGGCCAGGGTGAGGGCGTCGGCAAGTGGGCTCTTGAGTGTCGGCTCGTCGCCTCTGGCCAGGATGTCGCCTCCGGCGTCCAGGAGGTCGATCGACTCGGGCTCCAAGTGATTCACCACTCTTCGAGTTGGCGCGTAACGCCTTCGGCGCCGTGGTGGGGGTCGATCAGCGCGAACGTGTGCGGAAGCTCTGCCGCGAGTCGGGGCAGGGTGGAGCCTGCCGGAGCGATCGGGCGGGCCTCGGCCGACACTGCCGAGACGGCCGGGGTGATCTGGGTGAGGCTGGTGAAGTCACGGGCTCCTCGCGGGCCCGGTACCGGGTCCACGAGCAGTCGATCACTTGTCTTGTCTTGTCGCTTATCGACTCCCGGGTCAGACGCGGTTTTCCGTTCCCACGACAGGCACGGAAGCGCCCTTGTCCTGCGGGCGACAAGCGGGCGCCGGCGGAGCGGGCGACGGCTGCGGAAAGAGGAGCAAGAAGGAGCGGCCTACGGCCACGCGTCCTTACGCCGAGGCCCTGACCGTCTGAGCCGAGACCGTATCGCGCAGCAGGATTAACCAGAGGCGGTCACGGAGCGCTCTGGATAGCATCCGCAGTCGCTGAACTCCACCACCCACCGATGAAGGAACCCGCCCTATGCCGCGCCGTCCGACCGCTCCGATCGCAGAATTCCCCGTGTCCGGCAGCGACGCCGGCCCCTACGGAATCACCTGCGGCCCCGACAGCGCACTGTGGTTCACCATGGTCCACCACGGACGGATCGGCCGGGTCACCACCGACGGCGACGTCACCTCCTACCAGCTCGAACCCGCCTCCAGCGGACCGTCGATCATCGCCACAGGACCCGACGGCGCTCTGTGGTTCACCGAATTCCGCAGCCACCGGATCGGCCGCATCACCACGACCGGAAACATCACCTCGTTCCCGCTGCCGACGCCGGATGCCGGGCCGTTCGGCATCACCGCCGGCCCCGACGGAGCACTGTGGTTCACCGAAGCAAGCGCCGACCGCATCGGCCGCATCACACCCGACGGTGACGTCACCGAGTTCCCTCTCCCGCTCTCGGAAGCCTTCCCGTCAGCCATCGCCAACGGCCCGGACGGCCGGCTGTGGTTCACGATGAACCAGGCGAACGCTATCGGCGCCATCGGACTCGACGGTCACACCAGCATCCACCCGGTACCCACACCGGCCGCCGCCCCAGTCGGTATCGCCGCCGGTGCCGACGGAGCCATATGGTTCGTCGAGATCGGCGCCGGTCAGATCGGACGGATCACGCCCGACGGGAAGATCGACGAATTCGCCCTGCCCGACCCTGCGTCACGCCCGCACGCCATCGCAGCCGACGCCGACGGAAACTGCTGGTTCACCGAATGGGGAGCCAACCGCATCGGCCGGATCACCCCCGACGGCCGAATCGACGAACACGACCTCCCCAGCCCATCCTCCGAACCACACGGCATCACCCTGGGACCGGACGGCGCAATCTGGACAGCCCTGGAGATCGGAACGGTCGCCCGACTCACACCACGCTGAGACCGAACTTCCCTGGTCGGCGCGACCTGCACACGTTCATCGACACAGCCGCTTTTGCCACGCAACCTAGAGCCTGTCTCCCGGATCATGGAATGTGATGGCTGCAGTCCTTGGTGTTCCGCTACGGTCCGGGCATGTTCGTTGTCACAGTGACCTACACGGCACCGCTGGATGAAGTGGACCGATGGAGGCCGGCCCACGGCGACTGGCTGAATCAGCTCATATCCCGGAAATTGCTTCTGGTTGCCGGGCGCCAGGTGCCTCTGGTCGGTGGTGTCTACCTCGCCCCCCGGATGCCCGCCGAAGAACTTGACCGCCTTCTCGCCACCGATCCGTACGTCCTCAACGGCGTCGCCACGCACAGCGTCGTGGAGTTCACCCCGCTGCTGGTCGCGGCCGGATTGGAGGACCTCAAGACCCAGGAGTGAGCAAATCCTCCGGGCTACGAGCGGAGCCAGATGAGGAGCGCGGCTGCGGTCACGGTGCCGAGAGTCCAGGGGCGGGGAACGAGTCGCCCCCCGCTTGGAAGGCGTCCAGAGGGCGCTACGACCGCCTTGCACGGGTAAGAGGAGCACCCATGGGCGTGACGTGCTCCTCTTGCTTGTGCAAGGAGCCTGTACCTGCCGGGGACGCCGACCCTGGATTGCCGTTCGGCGGGCCTTCCAAGGGGCAGGCGGCAGACGCGGGCAGGCGCCGCCGGGCCTCATCCGTTCTGGAGGTTTCCCACGGCTTTTCAGGCGGGGCAGACGGCTGTGCCCACCGCGACCCCGCCCTCAATGAAAAGCCGTCCCTGCCGTCCTGGAGAAGTTGAGGGAAATTAGCGTCCGCAGCGTCCGTCGGCTCTCCCTGACCCCGTCTGAAAGGTGTACGCCCACCTCATGCCGAGCAGCCGGGACAGGGCCCGGAAGGCTCTCGGGCGAGCACTCCGGCCGCCGGCCCCGGGGGCTTGAGGGCCCAGAGAGGGCCCAGGCCGTGAAAATGCTCCTGACTTGCGCCGAAAGCGCAGGTCAGGAGCATGATCGTAAAAACTACTTCTTCTTGCCCTGGTTCTTGACCGCCTCGATGGCTGCCGCTGCCGCCTCGGGGTCGAGGTACTTGCCGCCGGGGGTGACCGGCTTGAAGTCGGCGTCCAGCTCGTAGTAGAGCGGGATGCCCGTCGGGATGTTCAGGCCCGCGATGTCGGCGTCCGAGATGCCGTCCAGGTGCTTGACCAGGGCGCGCAGGCTGTTGCCGTGGGCGGCGACCAGGACCGTGCGGCCGGCCAGGAGGTCGGGGACGATGCCGTCGTACCAGTACGGGAGCATGCGGACGACGACGTCCTTGAGGCACTCCGTGTTCGGGCGCAGCTCCGGCGGGATGGAGGCGTAGCGGGCGTCGTTCGCCTGGGAGAACTCGGAGTCGTCCGGGAGCGGGGGCGGCGGGGTGTCGTACGAGCGGCGCCAGAGCATGAACTGCTCCTCGCCGAACTCGGCCAGCGTCGCCGCCTTGTCCTTGCCCTGCAGGGCGCCGTAGTGGCGCTCGTTCAGGCGCCAGGTGCGGTGGACCGGGATCCAGTGGCGGTCCGCGGCCTCCAGCGCGAGCTGGGCCGTGCGGATCGCACGCTTCTGGAGGGACGTGTGGACCACGTCGGGGAGGAGATCGGCGTCCTTCAGGAGCTCGCCGCCGCGGACTGCCTCCTTCTCGCCCTTCTCGTTGAGGTTGACGTCCACCCAGCCGGTGAACAGGTTCTTCGCGTTCCACTCGCTCTCGCCGTGGCGGAGGAGGATCAGCTTGTACGGTGCGTCGGCCATGCCTCAGAGCGTAATCCACGCATTCGGCCCCCCGGGCGCCCTGCCCGGCAGGCGGACAGTTGACGGCATCTGTTAATTGGGTGGCCCCGACGAAGCGCGCGCTTGTAAGTTGCGTATGCGGGTTGAGCCGCTTACTAAGCCGTATCTCCGGGGGGTCCCTTCGTGTCCGTAGCCAGTCTCAGACGTGCCGCCCGGGAGAGCGTCTCCGGGCTTCCCCGCGAGTTCTGGTGGCTGTGGACCAGCACGCTCGTCAACCGGCTCGGTGCCTTCGTCGCCACCTTCATGGCGCTGTACCTCACCATCGACCGCGGGTACTCCGCCTCGTACGCCGGTCTCGTCGCCTCCCTCCACGGGCTGGGCGGGGTCGTCTCCTCGCTGGGGGCCGGGGTGATGGCCGACCGGATCGGGCGGCGGCCGACGCTGCTCATCGCGCAGACCGCCACCGCAGGCTCGGTCGCGCTGCTCGGGTTCATGACCGGCCCCGTCGCCATCGCCGCCGTCGCCTTCCTCGTCGGCATGGCCTCCAACGCCTCCCGGCCGGCCGTGCAGGCGATGCTGGCCGACATCGTGCGCCCGGAAGACCGGGTGCGGGCCTTCTCCCTCAACTACTGGGCCATCAACCTCGGGTTCGCCGTCTCCTCCGCCGCCGCCGGCTTCATCGCCGAGTTCAGCTATCTCGCCGGGTTCCTGATCGAGGCCGGGATGACGCTGGCCTGCGCGGTCGTCGTCTTCCTCAAGCTGCCCGAGTCGCGGCCCGCGCCCACGGACGGCGCCAGGCAGGCGGGGGCCGAGGTCAGCCTCGGCACCGTGCTGCGCGACGGGCGGTACATGGCCGTCGTCGGGCTGTCCTTCCTCGTCGCGGTCGTCTTCCAGCAGGGGTCCGTCGGACTACCGGTGGCCATGGGCCGGGCCGGCTTCTCGCCCGCCGACTACGGCCTCGCCATCGCCGTCAACGGCATCCTGATCGTCGCCCTCCAGATCCCCGTCACCCGCTTCATCGAGCACCGCGATCCGCGCACCCTGCTCGTCGCCTCCTCGCTCCTCGCGGGCTACGGCTTCGGGCTCACCGCCTTCGCCGGGTCGGTCGGCGTCTTCGCGCTCACCGTGTGCGTGTGGACCCTCGCGGAGATCGTCAACGCGCCCACGCAGACCGGGCTCGTCGTCCGGCTCTCGCCGGTCCATGGACGCGGGCGCTACCAGGGCATGTACACCCTGTCCTGGTCTGTCGCCGCCCTGGTTGCCCCGCTGATGTCCGGCGCGGTCATCGACGGTTTCGGCGCGGAGTGGCTGTGGGGGATCTGTGCCGTGGTGGGCACGGCGGCGGGGGCCGGGTACGCCGTGCTCATGCGGCGCCTTCCCCCGGAACAGCCCACTGCGGCCACGAACCGGGCCGACGCGGGGGCTGAGGTCCGTACGGCCTAGAACCTGTTCCGGTACGGCTACGGCCGGGCGGTAACGATTCTGCTTGGGCTGCCCGGGGGATGCCCCGTCCTGACGGTCACCGCACTGGCCGCCGACGGTACGGGACTTGCTGCCGCGCAGGAAGGCGGCGCGGGCAACGGCCAGCCCAGGGACTGGCGTTGGGGAGGCAGGAACAACAGCAGCCAGGTGGTGACGCTATACGCGTGGCAATTGTGTGGGCGCGTGCAGACAGGCCGGTCCCTGCCTCACGGATGCATGTCGTACCGTCAGTCCGCCGGGCGCTCGATCAGGTGCATGAACGCCTCCAGGTTCCGCGTCGGCTCCCCGCGGGAGACCCGCCAGGCGTACTCCTTGCGGATCGAGGAGGCGAAGCCCAGTTCCAGGAGGGTGTTGAAGGCGCCGTCCGCCGCGTCGAGGATCTGGCCGAGGAGGCGGTCGATGTCGTCGGGGGTGACGCAGGCGAGGGGGAGGCGGGCGGTGACGTAGATGTCGCCGAGCCGGTCGACGGCGTAACTCACGCCGAACAGCTTGAGGTTGCGCTCCAGGAGCCAGCGGTGGACGCCCGCCTCGTTCTCGTCGGGGTGACGGACGACGAAGGCGTTGACGGAGAGGGAGTGGCGGCCGACGAGGAGCGACACCGTCGTGGAGAGCTTGCGCGTGCCGGGGAGCTTGACCACGTAGTTCCCGGGCTCGGGGCTCTCCCACTCCAGTTCGGCGTCCTTGAAGACACCTTCGAGGATCTGCCCCGCCTTCTCCGCATCACCCATGGTGGGAGCGTACGCGACGGCGGTGGTACTGGGTCGCGGCCGTGTACACGTCGGCCGTGGCGGTCGCCGCGGCGTCCCAGCCGAAGGACCGCGCGTGCCGGGCGGCGGCCTCGCCCATGGCCGGCGAGAGGGCCGGGTCGTCGGCGAAACGGCGCAGCACGCGCGCGTAGGCGGCCGGGTCGTGGCCCTGGACGAGGAAGCCGGTGGCGCCGTCCCGTACGGCCACCGGGAGCCCACCGACCGAGGCCGCGAGCACCGGGGTGCCGGCCGCCTGCGCCTCTATCGCGACCAGGCCGAAGGACTCGCTGTAGGAGGGCATGACGAGGACGGAGGCCGCCCGGAACCAGTCCGCCAGCTGTTCCTGGCCGACCGGCGGGCAGAACCGCACGACGTCGGCCACGCCGAGCCGGGCGGCGAGCTTCTGCAGGCCCTCGGGCTTCGCCAGACCACTGCCGCTGGGGCCGCCGACGACCGGTACGACGATCCGGGAGCGCAGCTCCGGGCGCTGGTCCAGCAGGACGGCCACCGCGCGCAGCAGCACGTCGGGAGCCTTCAGGGGCTGTATGCGGCCCGCGAAGAGCGGGATCAGGGCGTCCTGCGGGAGGCCGAGGCGGGCGCGGGCGGCGGCACGGCCGTCGGCGGGGCGGAAGCGGTCCAGGTTCACGCCGGGGTGGACGACGGCGACCTTGGCGCGGTCGGCCGAGTAGTGCCGGACGAGTTCGCCGGCCTCCTCGGCGGTGTTGGCGATGAGCCGGTCCGCGGCGGCGACGATCTGGGTCTCGCCGATGACCCGGGCGGCGGGCTCGGGGGTGTCGCCGTCGGCCAGGCTGGCGTTCTTGACCTTGGCCATGGTGTGCATGGCATGCACCAGGGGGACACCCCAGCGCTGGGCGGCGAGCCAGCCGACGTGTCCGGAGAGCCAGTAGTGGGAGTGGACGAGGTCGTAGTGGCCGGGGCGATGGCCGGCCCAGGCCTGCATCACGCCGTGCGTGAAGGCGCAGAGCTGGGCGGGCAGGTCCTCCTTGGCCAGGCCCTCGTACGGCCCCGCGTCGACGTGCCGGACGAGGACGCCGGGGGCCAGTTCGACGCTGGGCGGGAGGTTGCCGGTCGTGGCCCGGGTGAAGATCTCGACCTCGATGTTGATGGCCGCGAGGCGCTGGGCCAGCTCCACGATGTAGACGTTCATGCCGCCGGCGTCGCCGGTGCCGGGCTGGTGGAGCGGTGAGGTGTGCACGGAGAGCATGGCGACGCGGCGGGGCCTGCGGTGCAGCCTGAGCCGCGGGGACGGGGCCGCCGAGCGACGCCCGAGCCTGCTGGCGTACTTGCTCACGTGGCGTCCTCCTCGCTGCGGCATGCCTGCCGGAGGACCCGGCTCGCCCTCCAACGGGGTGCAACAGTGCCGGGGGCGGACACCATTCCCCGGCGGGTCTCCGGCGGGGCTCTTTGCCGAATCATTACCCCTTGAATCGATCAACCGTTCGAGGTGACGGTGGCGTCCCGGCGCCCATACCCTCGTACGTATGGCAACCCGCACGACGTCCCTCCCCCACTCTCGGCTTCGCTCGAGCGGGGGGACCCCCATCGTGGGAACGGTGACGCGCGGGACCACCAATCCCAACCGGTTGCGCCGCATGGACCGCTGGATCGCGGCCACACACGGCGCGGAGCTGCGCCGCGCCCAGGATCCGGTGGCGATCGACCTGGGCTACGGCGCCGCGCCCTGGACCGCCGTCGAGCTGCTCGGCCGGCTGCGCACCGCCGCGCCCCGCGCGCGTGTGGTCGGCGTCGAGATCGAGCCGGAGCGGGTCGCGGCGGCCAAGCCGTACGAGCGGGAGGGGCTCACCTTCCGGCACGGCGGGTTCGAGATCCCGGTCCCGGGGCGCCCGGTGCTCGTCCGGGCCGCGAACGTGCTGCGGCAGTACGACGAGGACCAGGTCGCCGCCGTCTGGGAACGGCTGTGCGCGCGGCTCGCCCCGGCGGACGGCGCCTCGCGCGGGGGGCTGCTGGTCGAGGGGACGTGCGACGAGATCGGGCGGCGGCACGTGTGGGTGGCGCTCGGCCCGGAGGGGCCCCGGACCGTCACCTTCGCGGCCCGGCTGGGCTCGCTGGAGCGGCCGTCCGACCTCGCCGAGCGGCTGCCGAAGGCGCTGATCCACCGGAACGTCCCGGGCGAGCCCGTGCACGCTTTCCTGCGCGACTTCGACCGCGCCTGGGCCGCCGCCGCGCCCTACGCCTCCTACGGCGCCCGCCAGCGCTGGATCCGCGCGGTGCGGGACCTCACGGCCGACTGGCCGGTGACGGACTCGGCGGCACGCTGGCGGCAGGGGGAAGTGACGGTGGCGTGGGAGGCGTTGGCGCCGCGCGCCCGCTGAAGACGCCTCCTCCCAACGGGTGACCTGCGGGGAACGATCCTTGGGGGCCGTTCGTCCCATCGGCGGAGTGATCGTCACTCAGCCCACGGATGGCCCCTGTCGTTTTGCGCGCCACCGTGGCACGATCCCTCAGACGACCATAAGTTACTGACGGTAAATCAGTTTGGGGGAACACCTATGGGTACGGGCAAGCGGGGCCTGCTCAGGGCCGCCATGACCGTGGTCTGCGCGGTGACGGTGACCGCGCTCGCGGCACCCGGCACGGCCTTCGCCAACTCGGCGGTACGCACGCCCACCCCCAAGGCCGGCAAGCGCACACCCGCGCCCGGCGCGAGCGGCTCCCCCGCCGCCCCGACTCCCCCGGCCGACAAGGACCTTGAGCAGGTCCGCGAGAAGCTCGACAAGCTCTACCACGACGCGGCCGTGGCCACCGACGCCTACAACGCGGCCGAGGAGAAGGCGAAGACGCAGTCCGCCCAGATCGTCGAGCTGGCCAAGAAGATCGTCCAGGGTCAGCAGAAGCTGGACGAGCTGAAGGACCAGGCGGGCGCGGCGGCCCGCGCCCAGTACCGCACCGGCGGGATCCCGCCCGCGGCCCAGTTCCTGCTCAGCGACGACCCCGGTCAGGTGCTGGACGGGGCCGGGTCGCTGCTCAACGGCCAGCGGGCCACGAAGAACCTGATCACCGAAATGACCCGCACCCAGAAGGACTTGAAGCAGTACGCCGCCGACGCCTCCACGCAGTGGCAGAAGCTGGAGGCGGGCCGCAAGGCCAAGGCCGCCGCCAAGAAGAAGATCGAGCAGCAGATCTCGGCCGCCAAGAAGCTCGAGTCGAAGCTGGCGAAGAAGCAGCAGGAGCGGCTGGCCCAGCTGGAGCAGCAGGCCGCCCTCAAGGCGCAGACCGCCTGGCTGGACACCGGCATCCTCAAGGACATCAAGGGCAAGGCGTCCGCGCCGGGCAGAGAGGCGGTGGAGTTCGCCACCGCCCAGCTCGGCAAGCCGTACGTCTGGGGCGCCCAGGGTCCCAGGTCGTACGACTGCTCGGGCCTGACCTCCCAGGCCTGGGCGAAGGCCGGCCACCCCATCCCGCGCACCTCGCAGGAGCAGTGGAGACAGCTCAAGCATGTCGACGTCAAGGACATGCGCCCCGGCGACCTCATCATCTACTTCGGCGACGCCAGCCATGTAGCGATGTACGTCGGCGACGGCGCGATCATCCACGCCCCGCGGCCGGGGCGGTGGGTGACGGTCGCGGGCGCCGGTTCGATGCCGATACTGGGCGTCGTGCGACCGGACGCGTGAACCGGATCATGGCGCGTGAACCACGTCATGTGGCCCATATCCCGCTGTGACCTGCATCATTCCTTCACAACGCCTGCACCGTGTGACCCACCGCACGCCCAACCCCCGCACAAACCCGGACGGTACGTGAGCTTCGTCATCCCCGTGCCCCGGGCGGCCTGTCCAACTGCGTTACGGAACGCGGCATATGACAGTGGTCTGCGTGTGGGCGACGCGGCTCACACCATTCCATCCGGGTGGGCAGTACCGCTATGGTCACCGGTCGGTAGGTCGAGGTCCCTCGCCCCGCCGTGCCCTCGGGGGGAGGGAAGGAAACCAAGAAGATGCCCGTACCCGTACCGCGACAGAGAGCGATCCCGGTCGTGGAGAGTGGTCAGGCGCAGGCTGCCACCACAAGCGGCGGCCCCCTCAAGGAAGAGGCGCACCGCACGGCCACTCCCACCGGCACGAACGGCGCCACGCTCACCCTGCTGCTGATCGAGGACGATCCGGCGGGTTCGCCGATCGTGCCCGAACTGCTGGACTCCTCCGGCAAGCCGATCCGCGTCCGCACCGCCCGCAACCTCACCGAGGCCGAGCGGCTGCTGACCGACGACGTCCACTGCATCCTGCTGGACCTGGCGCTCCCGGCGCCGGGCGGCAACGACGAGGACGGCGAGCTGGCCGTGCTCAAGCACGTCCTGAAGCTCGCACCGCGGCACGCCGTGCTCGCGCTGACCGCCTCCGGCGACTCCGAGGGCGGCGCCGAGGCCGTGCGCGTCGGCGCCCAGGACTACCTCTTCCGGGACGAACTGGACGGCCGGCTGCTCGGCCGTGCCATCCGGTACGCGGTCGAGCGGAAACGTTCCGACACCGCCGAGCGGAAGCTGGCCGAGGGCCGGCTGCGCGCGCAGGAGAACCGCCGGCTGGAGCGGGGCCTGCTGCCCACGCCCCTGCTGGACGGCTCCGCGCTGCGCTTCGCCGCCCGCTACCGCCCCGGCCGCTCGCGCGCGCTCCTCGGCGGCGACTTCTACGACTGTGTGCGCACCCCTGACGGGACCGTGCACGCCATGATCGGCGACGTCTGCGGCCACGGCCCGGACGAGGCCGCGCTCGGCGTGGAGCTGCGCATCGCCTGGCGGGCGCTGACCCTGGCCGGGCTGTGCGGGGACGAGCTGCTGGGCACGCTCCAGCAGGTCCTTGAGCACGAGCGCGGGGACGAGGAGATCTTCGCGACGCTGTGCACGGTGGACATCGCCCCGGACGGCCGGAGCGCGGGCCTGTGCCTGGCCGGTCACCCGGCCCCGCTGGTCGCCCGCCCCGGCCTGCCCGCCCAGCTGCTGCCGTACGACAAGAACGGCCCCGCCCTCGGCCTGCTCCCCGGCGCCCGCTGGCCCCGGATGGAGGTGGAGCTGGGTGATGCCTGGAGCCTGATGCTCTACACCGACGGCCTGATCGAGGGCCGCATCGGCACGGGCAGGGAGCGCCTGGGCCAGGAGGGCATGGTGGAGATGATCCGCCGCCAGCTCTCCGAGGGGAAGCGCGGCGAGGAGCTGCTGCGGGCTGCCGTGCACGAGGTGCGCCGCCTCAACGGGGGCGAGCTGACCGACGACGTGGCGGTGGTCCTGCTGGACCGCACGCCGTAGCGGCAGCGGTCCGCGGGTTCAGCGGCCCCCGTCGCAGCGGGTTCAGCGGCCCCCGTTGTAGGGGCCGTAGGGGCCGTCGCTGCTGGAGCCGCGGCCCCGGCGGCGGCCCGAGACCTGGTGGAGGGCCGGGCGTACGTCCACGAAGAAGACGATCGAGGCGATGAGCCCCGCGATCTGCAGAAAGAGCATCGGCACCAGCAGGTTCACCGCGACCGCGATGCCGAGGATGATCAGCCAGAAGCCCTTGTTCTGCTTGTCGGCCGCGCGGTACGCGTCCTCACGGAACAGTGCGGCCATCACGAACGCCACCACTGCCATCGCCAGCATGGCGAGGTAGAGCAGCCACATGAACCCCTGGAACCCCTGCATCAGCACAACGTCCACCACCCGATTCGGCTCGCTAATACGGCCACGGTACCCATACAACGGGCCGGACACCCCAGAGGTGCCCGGCCCGCGCGCGGTCCCCCGTTCGGCTCACTTGGCCGGCGGGGTCGTCTTCTTCGCGGTGGCGGTCTTGCGGGCGGCGGGGGCCTTCTTGGCCACGGGCTTCCTGGCCGGAGCGGCGTCGTCCTGCCCCTCGGCGGCCTTCGGCTCTTCCTTGGCCTGGGCGGGCACGGGCTTGCCCTCGACGACGACGGCGAGTTCCTCGATCTCGTCGGCGGCCTCACCGCGCCAGTTCTTGACCGCCTGCTCGCCGTGCTCGGCGACCTTCTCGTAGGTCTCGCGGGCCTTGACGGCGTACTCGGCGGCCACGCCGACACCGCGCAGCGCGAGGTCCTGGGCGGTCTCGCCGAACTTCTTCAGGTCGACGTCGAGAGTCCCCATGAACTCGTTGACCTTGGTCTGCAGGGTCGCCTGCGCCTCCTTGGCCCGCGTGGCGGCCTTCTCCTGTACGGCCTTCGGGTCGGCGTTGCGCACGGCCTCGATCCGGGCCGGGGCCTCGGCGCGCAGCTGCTCGACCAGCCCGGGCACCTTCTTGGCCTGCTGGTAGGCGAGGTCGGCGGTGCCGGCGGCGAAGTAGAGAGGGGTGGGGTCCTTGAGGGTCTTGCGCAGGTCGTCGGTGATGGCCATGGTGATTGTCCTCCCGGATTCGCGTTCGGCTGATGTTGGTGTGGTCCGCGGTATGGCGGCCGGCGGCTGCCTTGTCGGGGTCCCGCTCTATCCGGCCGTCCGCGGCGGACCGGCATCACTGCCACCGGCCGTGCGGGTGCCGCGTACGACGGTGTCGCCCGTGTCGTCGGTGCCGTCGGGCTGTGCGTCCGTGCCGCCCTCGCCGTCGCCGTCCTCTTCCGCCGCGGGCTCGCCGGTCCCGAATCCGTTCTCTTTCCGGAAGGACTCGTAGATCTGGAGCAGCACCTGCTTCTGCCGCTCGTTGAGCGTGGGATCGGCGAGGATGACCGCCCGGGTCTCCACCTCGTCCCGGTCCCGTTCGGCGTCAAGAATCCCGGCGCGGACGTACAGCGTCTCGGCGGAGATGCGCAGCGCCTTGGCGACCTGCTGGAGCACCTCCGCGCTGGGCTTGCGCAGCCCGCGCTCGATCTGGCTCAGGTAGGGGTTGGACACCCCGGCGGCATCGGCGAGCTGCCTGAGCGACAGCTGGGCGTTGCGCCGCTGCTCGCGCAGGTACTCACCGAGATTGCCGACGTTGAGCGATGCCATGCCCCCACCTTGCCGCAGCCTCGCTAACAATTGCAAGCACCCGCTTGCAATAGTGTGTCGCGCGTGTCGTTCAGGAGGCGCGCGCCACGCGCAGCCACCCGGCCAGGGTCGTGAAGTCGGACTCGGTCAGGCCGTAGCGGTGGTCTACGCGGTGGAGCAGGGCCGGGCCCGGGTGGTGGACGGCGGTCCAGGCGCGGTCGGCCTCGGTGATCTCGTCGTCCACCCAGATGAAGGGGCGGCCGTCCGCCCAGGCGACCAGCGGCCGGGTCTTCCAGTGCAGCAGGTCCGACGGCTCGTCCTCGTCAGGCCACCGCACGACCGGCAGCTCGGACAGGCCCAGCCGGGGCGCCAGGCAGGCGTTGGCGTCGTCCATCCAGGTCGTGGCCCACACCAGCTCGCAGCCCAGCGCCGTGAGGCGCGGGCCGAGAGCCGGGTCGACCCGGCCGAGCAGCGGGTGGCCGGCGGTGCTCAGCGGCGAGCCCTCGTACACCGGGTACGCGGGGTCCGGCGCTCCGAAAGGGACGATCGGGCCGTCGACGTCGAGGAACAGCAGCATCACCGTCCAGGGTCGGGCATCCGGGCCCCGCGCGGCCAGTACTAGGTCCTGTCGTCAAATTCCCGTCGTCCGCCCGCAGGGCGGGCCGCGCGGCGGCGATGGGGGTCCCCCCGCGCGAGCGGATTCGAGCGTGGGGGAGCGTGCGATCGCAAGGCGCCGGAGCGTCCGCGTGGCGGAGTCACGTGGGCGCTCCGGCAACGCGGCTGGGGGTCCCCCCACGCCCTTAAGGCAGTGGGGGAGTGCGTGCCAGACGCCGCGAGGCAGGCGGGAATTTGACGACAGGGCCTAGAACGGCAGCGGCCGGCCGTGTACGACGTCCAGGCGGGAGACCGCCCGGGTCAGGACCACGTACAGGCGGTTCGCGCCGCGGGGCTCCGCCTCCGTGACGGCGGCCGGTTCGACGGCGACGACGTGGTCGTACTCCAGGCCCTTGACCCGGCTCGCGGGGACGACGGAGACGCGGGCGCCGAGTTCGTCGGGGCCGGACGGTGCGAGGCCGGCGGCGGTGAGGGCCTGCCGTACCGCGTCCGTGTCCGCGTCCGCGGTGACGACCCCGACCGAGCCCTCCCGGGCCAGCGCCTCCCGTACGGCCGTCACGGTCGTGCCGAGGACGTCATCGGTGGGCCGCAGGGTCAGTTCGCCGTCGGAGCGGAGGGAGGTGGCGGGGGGCACGGTCACCGGGAGCCGGTCCAGGAGGCGGTTGGCCAGCTCCAGGACCGCCGCCGGCACCCGGAACCCGGTGGTGAGTGCCACCACCGCCGCGTCCGGCTTGCCGAGGTGGCGCAGCTGGACGGACCAGTCGCGGGCGGCCCACGGGGTGGTGCCCTGGGCCAGGTCGCCGAGGACGGTCAGCGAGCCGAAGGCGGCCCGGCGGGCGATCGCCCGGCACTCCATGGGCGACAGGTCCTGCGCCTCGTCCACGACGATGTGGCCCTGCCCCTCGGGGTGTTCGATCAGCCCGGAGAGTTCGTCCAGGAGGACGAGGTCGGCGGCCGACCAGCGGGCGGACTTGTACGAGCGCGGCGGGCGGGGCCACAGCAGCGCCGCCTGCTCGTCGGGGTCCAGCAGGCCGTCGGCGGCCCGGGCCAGCGCCGCGCTGTCGGTGAGGAGTTCGGCGAGGATCTCCTCGGGGCGGACCTTGGGCCAGACCGCGTCGAGGTGCGCGGTGAGCGGCCGGGCCCGTTCGATGCGGCGCACCCAGGAGGCGGGCAGTACTCCCGCTCGCCGTTCGGCCCGCTCGTGCAGCTGCCGTACCACCCGGGCGCGCACCCGCTCCCGGCCGACGGCGTACGGCGGTTCCTCGGCACGCACCTCCGCCACGATCGCGGCGAGTTCGGCGGCGGGCACCCGCCACCGGTAGGAGCCGTCCGGTACGGCGAGGTCGGTCACCCCGGCGGCGCTCACGCGCCCGTACAGCGCCCGGCGCAGCACCTCGGCCATCCGGGCGTCGTGCTTGACGACAGCCGCGGGGGTGGGGTCGGTGCCGGTGACCGGGCGGCCCCCGGCGATCTCGTCCTGGAGGGTGGCCTGGCGCACGCCGGTCTCGCCGAGCGCGGGCAGCACCTCGGCGATGTAGTGGAGGAAGGTGCGGTTGGGGCCGAGGATGAGCAGGCCGGAGCGCTGGAGCCGCCTGGGGTGGGTGTAGAGCAGGTACGCGGCGCGGTGCAGGCCGACGGCGGTCTTGCCGGTGCCGGGCGCGCCCTGCACGCACACCGAGTCGGTGAGGGCGGCGCGGACCAGGTCGTCCTGCTCGGGCTGGATGGTGGCGGCGATGTCCCGCATGGGGCCGACGCGGGGCCGTTCGATCTCGCGGGCCACGATGTCGCTGGTCCGCGACTCGCCCTGGCTCAGCCGCTCGTCCTCCAGCCCGGTCAGGTCGGCGGAGCCGCCGGTGCTGCCCGGAGCCCAGCCGAACCGGCGCCGTACGTCCACACCCTGTGGATCGCGGGCGCTCGCCTGGTAGAAGGCGCGGGAGACGGGGGCCCGCCAGTCGACCACGAGGGGCGGGGCGGCCGGGTCCTCGGTGATCCGTATCCGGCCGACGTGGTAGTTCTGCCCGCCGTGCTCGGGGTCGCTGCGGGCGAAGTCCAGGCGGCCGAAGAACAGCGGCCCCGGCGGCAGTTCGCGCAGCGCCTTGGCCTGGCTGCGCAGCTGGTAGCCGAGGACCTCGGCGTCGGCTCCGGAGGCGGAGGCGTCTTCGCCGATGACGACCTGTTCGGCGGCGCCTTCGACCATCGCGGTGAGGGCGGCACGGCAGGTGTCGTGGTAGGCGCGCTCGATGTGGAGGGTGTCCGTGAGGGCGGTTTCGAGTGGCGTCATGACGCACAGCGTACCCGCCAAGCGTTACCGAGTTAAGTTTTTAACTGAGTCTCACGAAAATCTCGCCGGGGTCCGCCCGGGTCTCATCCGCCGGACTTCAGCTCCGGCAACGCCTCCGCCAGCCGCCAAAACGCCCGCTCGGCCGCCCGTACGGCGTCCGGCGCGACCTCCTCGACCGGCTCCCCGGCCGCGATCCGCCGCCAGTTCTCCAGCGCGAGGATCCGCTGGACGGCGATGATCTGCCCGGCGGCCAGCCGCGCGTCCAGGCCGCCCCCGAGCGCCTCGGCGAGCGCCGCCTCCGACCGCTCCTGATGGGCGTACGCCCGCGCCACCAGGGACGGGGTGCCGTAGAGCAGGGTGTGGAAGGCGAGCACCTGGGGATGGTCGTTCAGCCCGGTGACCGGATCGCGCCGCTCCAGCCCGTCGAGGAAGTGCCGCCTCAGCGCGTCCACCGGATCACCGGCCCCGGCGACGATGCGCGCGGCCTCCGTCTCGTGGTCCGCGATCCGGTGCAGGACCAGGTCCTCCTTGGCCGGGAAGTACCGGAAGAGCGTCGGCTTGGAGATCCCGGCCGCGGCGGCGATCTCCGCCACGGACACCGCGTCGAACCCCCGCTCCAGGAACAGCCGCACGGCGGTGTCCGACACCTCCTGGTACATCCGCAGCTTCTTGCGCTCACGCAGGCCCATCTCTCCCATGGGGCGAGCCTACGCAGCGCCACCGGAACGGATGAGCCAGGCCAGGGCCCGGGCCAGGTACGGGTTGGCCCGGCGCGGCGCCGTCAGGCCCAGCGAACCGGTGGCCGCCGCCAGGGTCATCGCGTACGAGTCCAGGGCCCGGCGCACATTGGGGGCGTCCAGGCTCGCCCCGGTGACCAGGCGGTCGAGGTCGACGTAGGCGGAGCGCACGATCTCGATGCTCCGGTACACGCGCCAGTCCCGCGGCCAGTCCCGGGTGTACTCCACGGGCAGGCGGCCCTCCCAGCGGCGGAACATGCGGTCCCGGATCTCCGGCCGGGTCGGGGTGAGGTGCATGTGCCGGACCAGGTCGTAGAGCGGGTCGCCGACCAGGGCCATCTCCCAGTCGATCAGGGTCAGCGCCCGGCGGTCGTCCCGGCGCACCAGGTTCCAGGGGTTGAGGTCGCCGTGGAGCAGGGTGAGGGTGCGGTGGGTGACCTGGTGCCGGGCGAGGATCTCGCGCAGCCGGTGGGCGTCGGGCAGGCCGAGGAGGCGGGCCAGTTGCTGGGACTCCTTCGGCAGTCCGGCCACCAGCGTCACCAGCTGTTCGCTGAGCCAGGCGTAGAAGCCGAGCCGGCCGGCGACCGGGTCGACCTGGATGTAGTCGACCCCGGTGAGCGCGGCCAGCTGGTCGACCAGGCCGTCCGCCTCGTGCGGGAGCAGGCCGTTGACCGGGTGGTCGGGCCTGCTGCCGGGGCCTCGCGGGCCCTCGTAGGTGTGGATGGCGAAGCGGTCGCCGGAGTACGTGTGGCCGACGTCCCTAGCGTGGCTCTCGCCCAGCGCCAGCACGCGGGGCGCGGCCACCGGCACCCCGGACCGCTCGATCGCCCCGAGCACGGCGTGCTCGCTGAGGAAGCTGCGCTCGCGCCGGGTGACACCCGCGACCATGCGGCGGACCACCACCGGGAAGGGAGTACCGGGCACCCACAGCACCGAGTTGAGGTGCGCGGTGCCCTTGAACACCCGGTCGGCGGGGGCCGCCCCCTCCAGGATCAGGGCGTCGTGGACGGCGGCGTGCGGGAAGTCGCGGCGTTCCGGGACGCGCCGGTCCGGCTTCCAGTCGATCGCCCGGGCCTCCGGGCCGCGCCGCGCTCCCCCGCCGCGCCACACCGGGCCGCCCGGCCGGGCGGACGCCCAGCGGAAGAGGATCCGCCCGATCTCCCGCTCCCCCGGCACCTGGGGCAGTCGCAAGGGCTCCGCCGCCGCCTCCAAGGCACGGCGCACCCAGGCCGTCGCCTCGTCCAGGCTGCTCTGGTCGAAGGACTCCTCCAGGGACTTCGCCGCCCGCATCACGTCGGGATACACCGACTGGGCGCGCTCGAAGGAGACGTAGTGCCGCAGGTCCCGCGCCACGCCGTTCACGGCCTCCGGCCGGACCTCGCGCATGGCGCGCACCCACGCCTCGACGACCTCGTCCCACTGGTGGTCGGGGTAGTGCATCCGGACCAGATGGGTGGCCAGGTCGTGCAGCGGGTCGCCGTAACTGGCCAGCTCCCAGTCGACGCAGATCAGGGGCGGGTCACCGCCGTACGACATGATCAGGTTGTCGCGGTGCAGGTCGGCGTGGAGCAGGCTGTAGGGCCGGCGGGACATCGCCGGGACCCGTTCGGCCAGCCGCACGAGAGCGTCCTCGGGCACGCCGAGCGCGGTGAACAGGCCGCCGAAACAAGCCCAGTTGGGCTGTCTGATCTGTACGTCGGCCATGCGGGCCAGGGCCTGGAGGAAGCCCTGGCTGTCGGTGAAGTTCCGGGGCCACAGGGCGGGCAGGGACGGCAGCGCGGCGCTGCTGCGCACCTGGGCGCTCGCGGCGAGCCGGCCCGCCAGTGCCGTTATCAACAGGGCGTCCACCGGCTTGCCGTTGCCGCAGACGCTGGAGAGCGGAACGCCTTCCACATAGCTGTGGATGGCGAAGCCGTCCCCCTCGGCAAGGCACTCGGGCACGCCGCCGAGGACGCCCTTGAGGGCCCGCAGGATCTCGGCCTCGTTCGGCCAGGTACGGATCACCACGGGCAGCACGCCCCGGCGCGGCACCCGCACGATCACGGCGGTACCGGGCTCACGGCCGAGCAGCCGGGCCACCGGTTCGGGCAGCGGGAGCACGTGGTTCTGGTTGTGGAAACCCCGGCTCGCCTGCCCGGCCCTGACGGCATGTCCCACGAACGCCTGGATAACAGCGTGCGGTCCGGCCGCGCGGCGGGGGACGGGTGGTGCGCCCACTGGCCGCTCCGGGGTTCTCGCATGGAAGGGGAAAGGGAAGGAGAAAGGGTGGAGCGGAAGGGAGGACCCGAGGCCAGTGGAGTCGCCCAACAGGTGGTCGGCCACTCATGTGACGGTCGGCCGGGACCGGCTGGTTCGCCATCCCTCACGCACGGATCCGAGCGGTCGCTCAGCCGGTTGGGCGGATGCTATCGCACGCCACGCCCTGCACCCGCGCAGCGCGACCCTCTTCGGTCACCAGTTCCCACACCGCCTCGACTTCACCGGACCCGCCTGTCGTCAGCCGCGCAGCATCTTCAGCAACGGCTCCAACGACGCGACCACGACCCCGGCTCCGGCCTCCCGCAAAAGCTCTGCCTTCTCTTCGTTACGCGCGTAGCCGAGGAACGGGACGCCGGCGCGTTGTGCGGCGGCGAGGTCCGAGGGGGAGTCGCCGATCATCAGAGCGGCCGAGGGGGCGGCACCCATCGCGTTCAGGGCGCGGTTGAGGCAGTGCGGGTCGGGCTTGAGGAGGTGCAGGTCGGGGGTGCGGCCGTAGATGTGGGGGGCGAAGCAGGGGGTGAGGCCGCGGTCGTCGAGGTAGGCGCGGACCACCCGGGGGGAGTTGTTGGTGGTGATGGCCAGGCGGGAGCCGACGGCGGTCCAGGTGCGTATCAGGGGGTCGGCGTATTCGGTGGGCAGCGCGGAGTACGCGGCCCGCAACTCCTCCTGGGTGAGGCGTTCCTCCAGTTCCGTGACCAGGTCGCTGCCGGGGTGCCGGCGGTCCACCGCGCGGAGCACCACGTGCGGGTCCAGGGAGTCGCGCTCGGAGTCGGTCAGCAGGCCGTGCAGGCCACGTCCGGCCAGCCACTCCACCAGCTCGGTCGCCACCCGTTCCGCCTTGTGCCCGGCGAACAGGCGGCAGATCGGCCCGTCGAAGTCCCACAGCACGACCCGGGCGGAAGTGATCAGTTCCAGCAGCGGATCGGTCTGCGTCGTCGTCTCAGAAGTCACTAGGAGAGTGTCAGGTCCGTAGAGATGGTTTCCCAGAGGGCGTCGAACCACTTCTGCGATTGCTCCACAAACGCCGCGTCCCGCTGACCGGCCCGCTCCTCGAAGCAGAACAGGAGGGATTCCGAACCGAGGGTGTCGTACATCTCCAGCGTTCCGCTGTCCGTCGGCTCCTCGCGGCGCGAGACCATGTAGTACGCGTACAGCGCCTCCGCGCCGTTGAGCAGGTACAGCTTGGCCGGCGGGGTGAAGGGCAGGGCGCGGAAGGTGACGTGCACGTCGATGTCATGAGTGCCGCGCAGGGCCCACAGGTTGTACTGGAGTACCTGGCCCTGGGCGTTGCGCATGCCCAGCCAGCGCTCGTGGACGGCGTCGTCGTCGCCGTGCCGGTCGACCGGCACCGGGAAGGCGAGGTTGATGTCCTGGGACGGCAGCAGGATGCGGGCGTCGATGCGTTCGGGGCGGATGCGGCCCTCGTGGATCAGGCGCAGCGGTTCACCGAGGGCGGGCAGCAGGGTCTGCGCGGTCAGGCAGACCGCGTCGATGCGCACGTGCGGCGCGGAGAACGCCTGGGTCAGCCGGGGGGCGAGGCCCACCATGGTCGGCTGCGGTTCGTCCCGGACCGGCCGCGGTCCGGCGACGCGCGGCGGGCTGCCCTTGCTGACGTCGGCGAGCAGGCCGTCCGCCTGCAGGGCCCGCAGGGCCTGGCGTACGGCACCGCGCTCCACGCCGAACTCCTCGGCCAGCTCGGCCTGGGTGGGCAGCCGGTCGCCCGCCTTGAGGTCGCCGGTACGGATGCGCGCGCGCAGGGTGTCGGCGATCTCCTGGGGCGTGAGTCTTCTGCCCCCGTTCACTGCCGCGTTCTCCGACACGTTCACCGCCACGCTTTCCTGGGTCACGACCAAACGCTACAACTCTGATCCATCTAGTGGGAGTTGTACGAGACCCCAGCAGAGTTGGTCGCCACCTTCCTCCAGTTGGCAGGCTGAAAGGGGGAACCACCATGCCCGCCCTCGCGGGCACCGCGCCATGACGTCGGCGCTGTCTACGACGTCAGCACCAGTTCCGAACTGATCGTCTCCCACAGCGCGTTGAACCACAGGTGGGACTGCTCCACGAACGTGGTGTCCCGCTGGTCGGCCCCCTGCGCGAAGGAGAACAGCATCGAGCGCGTGCCGTCCGTGTCGTACGTCTGCACGTGCTCGTGCTCGATCTCCCGCTCGCGGCGCCGGAGCGTGTAGTACGCGAACAGCGCCTCGGCCGCGTTGAGCAGGTACAGCTTGACCGGCGGGGTGAGCGGCAGCGCGCGGAACGAGACGTGCACGTCGATGCCGTGGGTGGTGCGCAGCGCCAGCAGGTTCTGCCGCAGCACCAGGCCCTGTGCGTTGCGCTGGGCCAGCCAGCGCCGGTGCAGCAGCTGGCCGTCGGCGGGGTCCACCGGCGCCGGGAAGGCGAGGTCGATGTCCCGGCTGGGCAGCAGCACCCGGACGTCGATCTTGGCCGGTTTCAGCCGCCCCGCGTGGATCTGCCGCAGCGGCTCGCCGATCGCCATCGTGAGCGAGACCGAGGTCAGACAGAGCGCGTCGATCTCGACCTGCGGGGCCGCGAAGGCGGTCGCGATGCGCGGCGCGAGGGCCACCATGGTCGGCTGCGGCGGCACGGCGGGCCCGGCCGCGGGCCTGACCAGCACCGGAGCGTCGGCCACCGTGGCCGGGGCACCCTTGGAGATGTTGGTCAGCAGCCGCTCCGACTGCAGTATGCGCAGCGCCTGCCGTACGGCCCCGCGCTCGACCCCGAACTCGTCGGCCAGCTTGGCCTGCGTCGGCATGCGCTGGCCCGGGCGCAGCTCACCGGACCGGATCCGGGCGCGCAGTTCGTCGGCCACCTCGTGATGTGACGTGCGGGGCGGCCGGGACCTCGTCGGTCCACTGGCGGAAGCGTGTTCCGGCTCCACCGTTCTACGGTACAACTTCCCGCCATCTTGCGGCAGTTCAGTGAAAGGTGGTTATGAGCCGCTCTCTAGCGGAGATAAGCAGAGTGAGTTGGTAGCCAACTCGCACAACATGGTCGAGCTTCCCAGTGGTTGGCCGATCGGGCTTCCTTCCGGAGGGGAGCCGGGAGCCCGGACAGGGGACGGCCACCGGAACGCACAGTCACAACTGAACACCAGCGCGCACAGCCACAACTGAACACGTGCAGCGCAGACACGCAGCACGGAGCACAGCCACAACTGAACAGCTCGCTACGGATGAAACGAGTGATCAGGCACCCGTCGTCGCAGGAGAGGAGCGCCGGAAAAAGCGCCAGAGCGCCAGAACGTCAGAACATGTCCGGGCAGTACGGCCGCCCGGACACGCGCAACAGGGCGTCGGCCTTCCGGGCGACGCCCTCTCGTTCTTCCTGCACCCGGCCCAGCGCCGCGAGCCGGACCAGGGACTCGTCCCCCAGCCACACCCGCGCCAACTCGCCCACCCCCAGCGTCAGATCGGCACCCTCGGTCGACGTGGGCGTGCAGGACACCCCCTCCGGGGACGCCTCCAGCCGGAACCGCCCGCCCGTGAGCCCGCCTGGGTCCACAACCTCCAGCACCAGCGCGCCCGTCCCCTCGTACGTCCGCGCCTCCAGGGCCCGTACGACGTCCAGGACGCGCAGCCACAGCCAGTCGCCCTGGCTGGTGATCCGGGCGGCGCGCGGGTCGGGCAGATAGAGGGGAAGCAGGTCGTCCGGCCCGCGCCGGCCGCTCTTGACCTTGGTGACCCAGTCGACCGAGCACACGAACTGCCACAGGGCGCGCTCGGCCGCCGGAGTCGTGGCGATCAGCCCCCTGACCTCGGCGGTCTGGTCCGGCTGCCGGCCGTTCCAGTTGCCGTCGATCTCGTACGTCACCAGGCCCTCGACCGTCCCGGCGGCCGACCGGTACACGGCGTGGAACGGCTCGGTCCACGGCTGGTACCCCAGGTCGAGGGTGCCGGTGTACACCTGCCACCACAGCTCGTCACGGCTGACCACGCCGTGCCGCGCGCGGCGGAAGCGCTCGAACAGTCCGGGGCCCAGCCTGCGGACCTCCGCGCCGTCCACCAGGTCGATCCGGGCGCCGTCCGCCGGGCCCGACGAGCGCGGATCGAGCCCGGACCGCAGGACGTCGACGGTCCACTCGGCCGCCGAGACCGCCGGCCCGAAGCCGAACCGGCCGTAGATCGGGTACTCCGCCGCGACGAGGGCGGCGACGACGTCGCCACGCTCCCGCGCCGCCGCCAGATCCCGGCTCATCATCCGGGTCAGCAGGCCCCGCCGCCGGTGGGTGGGGCTGACACTGACGTGGGAGATCGCGTTCGAGGCGACGAGCGCGCCGCCCACCGCGGTCACTTCCTGGGCGAAGGAACGATACGTCGCCACACAGCCGTCGCCGTCGAAGGCGCCGAGCAGCCGGTCACCGAGGCACTGCCGCCGCCGGGCCTCCACTTGCTCCGGGGCCAGCCTCGTGGAGCGCGTGAAACCGGTACTCATGGCGCGCCGCCAGTCCGCGAAATCGGCCTCGTCGACGGGATTCACGGCTCGGACTTCGATCATGGGCACACGGTAGGCACGCGGCACGCCGGATGTCGCCTCAATTTCACCCGGCGCACTTCACACCCGGCCGGCAGGCCTCACTCCAGCAGGTCGTCGACCTGCGCCTCGCCCACCCGGTACCGGCGCGCGATCTCCCCGCTGCAGTCGTCGGTCGTGCGCTGCAGGCACTGGCGGCGCCGGGAGACCTCCTGCTCGTAGCGGACGAGCCGGCCCATGGCGGTGGTGAGTTCGAGATCCGTGCGCGCCTGGAGGTCCGACAGCTCGACCTCGGCGAGCATCTCGGCGGCCAGCTGCCGGTACTCCTCGTTGTGCGGGGTGCCGAGGGTGACATGGCGGGCCGAGGAGCGGTGCCGGGCCGGGGCGTCCTTGAGGATCTCCGGGAGCCGGTCCACGACCGAGCCGTCCGCCGGGGCCGGCACGGACGCCCGGCCGCGCCGGGCCAGCTCCGCGCGCAGGATGTCGATCCGGCCCTGCAGCAGCCGCCGCACATAGCTGAGGTCGGCCTCGTCGCGCTGGGCGTCACGGCGCAGGGCGCGCAGCTCGGGCAGGCTCAGCGGGGCCAGCTGGGGCTCGGGAGACTCGGCGGGCAGCGCCGGCGCCGGCGGAGCCGACGGAGCCGGCAGGCTGTCGCCGCGCTGCGCGGGCGTCCGGTAGATCCCCTGCAACGGCTGCCCGGCACTCGGTGTGCTCATGTGCGTGTGACGTCCCCTCGACCCGGCGTGTGACAGCATCGTGCCACCCCAAGTGGCCACTATGTGACCGAGTGCCCCCGAACGGCCCCAGATAGGGTGTTAAGGATCAATAGTGGGCCCCCGCCGGCCGCGCCCGGAGCACCCGGCATGATGGTCCGCATGCGTGCGGTGGTGCAGAGAGTGGACGGCGCGAGCGTCGTCGTGGACGGCGAGACGGTGGGCGCGATCGAGGGCGAGGGGCTCTGCGTCCTCGTCGGCGTGACCCATGAGGACACCAAGGAGAAGGCGGCCCAACTGGCCCGCAAACTCTGGTCGATCCGGATGCTGCACGACGAGAGGTCGTGCAGCGACATCGACGCCCCGCTGCTCGTCATCAGCCAGTTCACCCTGTACGGCGACGCACGCAAGGGCCGCCGCCCCACCTGGAACGCCGCCGCGCCCGGCGAAGTCGCCGAGCCGCTGGTGAACGAGGTGGTCGCACAACTGCGCGCGCTGGGCGCGACGGTGGCGACGGGGCGCTTCGGCGCACAGATGCGGGTGTCGCTGACGAACGACGGCCCGTTCACGGTGCTGTTGGAGATCTAGGCACTGCTGTTGAAGATCGTTGAAGATCCAGGCACTCCCAGGTGCCTCAGGGCTCGACGATCGTCTCCTGGGCGGCGGCCGTGTCCCCGGCGATCAGCCGGGCGTCGACCGGCACGTTCCGCTTCACCAGGGCGAGGGCGATCGGGCCCAGCTCGTGGTGGCGTACGGACGTCGTCACGAAGCCGATCTTGCGGCCGTCGGGGCCCTCGTCCGCGAGCCGGATCTCGGTGCCGTGCACCGGCAGGTGCACCTCGCTGCCGTCGAGGTGCAGGAAGACGAGCCGCCGGGGCGGCTTGCCCAGGTTCTGCACGCGGGCGACGGTCTCCTGCCCCCGGTAGCAGCCCTTCTGGAGATGGACGGCGGTGCCGATCCAGCCCAGCTCGTGCGGGATGGTCCGGTGGTCGGTCTCGAAGCCGAGGCGGGGCCGGTGCTGCTCGACGCGCAGCGCCTCGTGGGCGAGGAGACCGGCGGCCGGGCCGTGCGCGGCGGCGAAGTCCTCCAGGTCCGCGCGCGGCAGGAACAGATCACGGCCGTACGCCGTCTCGCGTACGACGACGCCGTCCGGCACCTCGGCGATGGAGCCGGCGGGCAGGTGCACCACGGCGAAATCGGCGGTGCGGTCGGCGACCTCGACCCGGTAGAAGAACTTCATCGACTCCAGGTACGCGATCAGCGCGTCCTGGGTGCCGGGCTCGATGTGCGCCCAGACGGTCGTACCGTCGTCCACCAGGTACAGGGCGTGTTCGATGTGCCCGTGGGCGGAGAGGATCAGCGCCTCGGTGGCTTCGCCGACGGGCAGTTCGCTGACGTGCTGGGTGAGCAGCAGGTGCAGCCAGCTCAGCCGGTCCTCGCCGGTGACGGCGAGGACGCCGCGGTGGGAGAGGTCGACGAAACCGGTGCCCTCGGCGAGGGCGCGCTGCTCGCGGAACAGGTCGCCATAGTGGGCGGCGACGCCTTCGTCCACGCCCTCGGCGGGGACGGCGCCAGGCAGGGACAGCAGGGGGCTCTTCATACGGGCAAGCCTACGACGTGGTGCTTGAACCCTTCAGCGAACAGTCCTTGCAGCGGCCGAAGATCGCGAAGTGCTTCATGTCGGTCTCGAAGCCGAACTGTTCGCGCAGCTTGGCCGTGAACTCCGCGGCCACCGCCACATCGGCCTCGATGACGTTCTCGCAGTCCCGGCACACCAGGTGCAGATGCCGGTGGCGGTCGGCGAGGTGGTAGGTGGGCGCGCCGTGCCCGAGGTGGGCGTGGCTGACCAGGCCCAGCTCCTCCAGCAGCTCCAGCGTGCGGTAGACGGTGGAGATGTTGACCCCCGACGCTGTCTTCCTCACTTCCACGAGGATGTCGTCGGGGGTCGCGTGCTCAAGGGTGTCGACGGCTTCGAGGACAAGCTGCCGCTGCGGCGTCAGCCGGTAGCCACGCTGCCTGAGGTCGCTCTTCCAGTCGGTGCTCACCACGGACCCAAGTCTACGGGCGCCAACGGTACGGCAACCCGGCGTGAACTTTTCACACGAAAGGGCTGGAGTGGCCGCCATTGGCGTTGCCAGATAGGCATCTGCGAGATTTACTGGCAGGTAATGGAAATAGTACAGCTATGAGAGCGAAGCCGGAGGTGTGTGATCGTGCTGCTCAGCTTCCGTGTGGCGAACCACCGTTCCATCCGGCAGGAGCAACAGCTCAACCTTCATCCGGTCTACGAGGACGACCGCCCCGCCGGCACTGAATGGCAGGCTGTACCGGTCGCGGGCGTCTTCGGTGCCAACGCGTCCGGCAAGACGAACCTGCTGGACGCCCTCCAGTACATGGCCCGCATGGTGGTGTCCTCGCACCGGGACGCCGAACCGGACGGCGGCATCCTCCGCCACCCGTTCCTCCTCGACGACGAGGCCAAGGACGAACCCTCCTGGTACGTCGCCGACCTCCTGCTGGACGGGGTGCGCTACACGTACGGCTTCGCCGTGGACGACGACCGGGTCACCGAGGAGTGGCTGGACAGCTATCCCAAGGGCAAGAAACGCCAGCTCTTCTCCCGCGAAGGCGACAGCGTCAAGCCCGGAGCCTCGCAGGAGGCCCGGGAACTGGAGCTGGTCGAGAGCATCACGGAGCCCAACGTCCTCTTCCTCTCCCTGGCCGCGCGCTCACGCCAGCGGGACTTCCGGCCGGTGTACGACTGGTTCGCGCGAGAGCTCCAGTTCCGCCGCGCGAACGAGACGCGGCCGTACGGTCTGTCCGCCGTGCGCGCGCTGGAGAACGCCGACCGGTACCCGGAGATCATGCACCTCCTCCAGGCCGCGGACCTGGGCATCGAGGGATGCGGCATGGAACGGGTCCTGATGGACGAGGAGAGCCTGCGCCGGCAGTACGGGAGGCGGATCCCCTCCCGGCTGCTGCGCGAACTGGAGGACGAGGGCCCACGGGAGATGGTCCGGCCCTGGGTCGGGCACCGCGGTCGCAACGGCGTCGTCCAGATGGACCTCTACGAGGAGTCGGCCGGTACGCAGGCCTTGTTGGAGCAGGCTCCGCGCTTTCTCTCCGTACTGCGCAGGGGTGGCACCTTCGTCGTGGACGAGATCGACGCCAGCCTCCACTCCCTGCTCACCGCCCGCCTCATCGGACTCTTCCAGAACCAGGACACGAATCCGCACGGCGCCCAGCTGCTGTTCACCAGCCATGACCCGAGCCTGCTCGGCCGACGCGACGGCGAGGACATCCTCAAGCGTGACCAGGTCTGGTTCGTGGAGAAGGACTCCTTCGGCGAGACCTCCCTCTACTCACTCGCGGACTTCAAGCCGCGCAAGGACGAGAACCGGGAGCGCCGCTATCTGGGGGGCAGTTACGGTGGCATCCCGTTCATCGACGAGAGCTTCGCCGATGCACTGCTGAGGAGGGGTGGGGGGACCACTGGCCAGGACACCGAAACCCAGCGGCAGGCCCAAGCCGACATGCTCCCCGAAGCGGCCGAGTCGCGACACTGACCTGACGCGCCACACGAACGTCAGGGACAGCGCCGACCAGCTCATGGTCGTCTGCGGCGCCGAGACGACGGAGTACGACTACCTCAACGGCTTCAAGGCGCACTTCAAGCGCCGGAACCTGTCCGTCAAGGTCACCCGGAAGCCCGGCTCACCGCTTCAGGTGGTGCAGCACGCGGCCGAGTGCTGGGGCGGCGCCGGGGAGGAGTTCGACCAGGTCTGGTGCGTCGTCGACGTCGACGACTTCCAGGACCTGGAGCAGGCCGTGCGGTGCGCCCGGCGGGAGCGCATCGAACTCGCCGTGTCCAATCCGTGCTTCGAACTGTGGCTGTTACTGCACCACACCGAGCACCGCGGGTGGATCCGCGACTACGGCGGGGAGCTGTGGAAGGACGCGGTGCGGCGGGCCCGCGCACTCGCGGAGGAGGGAACGGAGCACCTGCCCGACAGCAATCCCTCGACGCGCATGTGGCGGCTCGCCCTCGCCATCACCGGCGACGCGGTGTAGGGCGCCGCCCTCAGTGGATCCGGCGCCCTCCTTGTTGCCCCGCTCGTCTGCTTGGGCCTACTTGAAGAACGAGATGCCGTCCGGCAGGTCGTCCGGGAGGGCCTTGGCCCAGCGCTCGACGTCCTCCGGGGTGACGACCTTCTTCAGGTGGGCCGACATGTAGGGGCGCAGCTCGACCTCGGGGGTCTGCTTCTCGCCGACCCACATGAGGTCGCTCTTGACGTAGCCGTACAGGCGCTTGCCGCCGGTGTAGGGCTGGGAGGCCGCCGTCCGGGCGACGGCGTCCGTCACCAGGTCGATCTGCGGCTTCTTGTCGGCCAGCTCGCCGTACCAGATCTCCACCGTGCCGTCGTCGCGGGTCATCGTGACCTCGACCTTGCGGTTGGCGTCGATCCGCCAGAAGCCGGACTCCGACTCCAGCGGGCGCACCTTGTTGCCGTCCTTGTCCAGGACCCAGGTGTGCGAGTGGTACTCCAGGAAGTCCCGGCCGTCGTGGCTGAAGCTGACTTCCTGCCCGAAGTTGCACTTCTCCGCGCCGGGGAAGTCGAATACGCCCGCACCGGCCCAGTCACCGAGCAGGAAGACGAGCGGGACGAGGTCCTTGTGCAGGTCGGACGGGATCTCGATCATGAGCGGCAGTATTTCCTAGGTGGGGGTCAGCGCTGGCCCTGGTACAGCTTCATCACGGCCAGCCCGGTGAAGGCGAGCACGCCGACGACGGCCAGGGACAGCAGGATTTCGAAGAAGAGTTCCACGAGAGCTCCTTGAACGGGCGGGGGCGGGCGTACGGCAGGGCCGGGGCCCAGCTTACGCGGCCCGGGCCCCGCTCTCTTGGCGAGGTGGGCCTCAGCCGAGCAGTTCGCTCTGCAGGGTCACGGTCTGCCGGAACGGCACGGCCTTCGCGGAGCCCTCGCGGGACTGCGTGATCACCGCCAGGGTGTCCCCGGCGGTCAGGTACGCCTGCCGGATCTGCTCGCGGCCGTACGGCTCGGTCTCGGCGTACGGCGCGAGCGCGACGTCGGCGATCCGGGCCGCGTCCGGGAACTTCTCGTCGCGCTCGTAGAGGTCGGCGCCACGCACCAGGTAGGTGGGGGCCGAGTAGTTGGTGAGGTCGGCGTTCATCAGGTTCTCGGCCACGGCGGCCGTGTCGAACTGGAGCAGGTAGATCCGGGTGCGGGTGCCGTCCTGGGTGGTCCAGCCGCGGGCCGCGATGTGCCGCAGGCCGTTGTCCGTGAGCTTCTGTCCCAGTTCCCGGCGGTCCTCCTTGTGGTACTGCGCCAGGAAGTCCTTCGTCGCCAGCCAGCCGCCGGCGCCGCGCAGCGTCCGGTCCTCCGTGGCGCCCTTGGGCGCGGGCAGCAGCAGGGCGCGCAGGTCGGCGTAGTGCGCGCCGGCCTTGTTCCCGGTCGCAAAGGGCCCCGGGCTGCCCGCCGGCAGCGGCGGCTTCACCAGTTCCGGGTAGTCCCAGCGCCCGTCGGAGGCGGTGGCGAGCCCCGGCACGTCCGTGCGGTCCATCCGGGTGATCCCGTACGCCGTCCCGGCCCCGACCACCGCGAAGACGGCGACGGCAGCGGTCCAGCGCAGGGCCGCGCGGAGGGTACGGCGGTCCTTCCTGGGACGGGGAGGCGCCGCGAGCGGCTCGGTGACCGCAGTGGGCGGCTCGGTGACCGCCGGGGGCTCCACGGCGGCCGGGGGCTCCGTGACCGCCGGAGGCTCGATGTGGGTCTGGTGGTCGGTCATACGGCCTTCCCCGGGTCCTTGATGCGGTCGAACTGGGCGCGGATCATCTCCGCCGCGCCCTTCTTGTCGAGCGGCTTGGCCGCGGCAACCGTGGCCATGACCAGGACGTCACCGACGTAACCGGAGCACACCATCGTGTCGAGGCCCTCGCCCGACTCGACCGGCGGCAGGAAGCACGCGGCGTTCTTGTGGCCCTCGATCTCCGGCCCCTTGCGGACGCCCTTCATGGCGTCGAAGAGCCGATGCTGGGCGGCGACCGACGAGTGCAGGGTCCGCTCGTTCGCCATCTGCGACAGCGCGATCTCCACGGTGAACGCGTCGTCGGAGTAGGCCATGGAGTCGGCCGCGTGGGCGGTGCTCAGGTAGCTGCGCATCGCCAGGCCTTTGACCGGGTTCTTGTCGATCTCCCGCTCCATCAGCCGCCGCTGGGACCGGGGCAGGTTCCGCAGCTGCTGCTTGCGCAGGTCAGTGGCCTGCCGGCCGGACAACTCGACGTCCGAGCCGAACTCGGCGATGTCCGGGCCGCGGCCGTACTGGTCGTCGCCGTAGGACAGCAGCATCGCGCGCAGACCGGTGGCCTTCTCCGCCACCGGCTTGCCCTTCGCGGCCTTGGGCAGCCGCCAGCTGGGCGCGCCCGGGGACCGGTCGGCGCCGTTCACGGTGACGGCGGTGTAGCCGACACCCGCGGCGGTGACGAGGACCAGCGCGGCACCCCCGGCGACGGCGGCGAGCCGGCGGGGCCGAAGGCGACGCCGGGGTGCGGGCACCTCGGGAGCGGCGTCGACCACCTCGGGGGTCGCGGGGCTCTCGGCGTTCTCCGTGTTCTCACTGGTCACAGCCGCTCCATCTGCCGCTTCGCCAGGTCCCGGATCTTCCCGGACGGGATCGGCTTGTTGTCGAAGATCCAGATCTCCATGGCGACGTCCCCGCGCCAGGCGTGTGCCTCCGCGAGGTAGAAACTCACGCCGGAGACGGTCGTGGACCGCTTGTGGACGTAGGCCATGCCGTCGCCCGTGCCCGGGATCGGCCAGCTCCGGGTGTCGCCCTCTTCCTCGGCCCAGTTGTTGTTGGTGTCGACCGCCTGGGCGGCGCCCCGGGTCTCCTCCTGGCGGTACTGGATCAGGCGGATCTCGACGTAACGGGTGTCGCTCTCGCGCCAGTCGACGACGGCCCCGCGGCGGAACTCCGTCGCGACGAGTTCTCTGAAGGCCCCGCTCGGCCTGCCGAATTCCTCCGCGTAACCGGCGAGGCTCAGCCGGCCGTCGTTGCTCTCGTCGAACCTGCCCTTACGGGCGCCGCTCGGCTTCTTCAGCAGCAGTTTCCGCAGGTCGCCGTCCATCTTGACCTTGCGGTCCTGTGCGGCGGCCAGGGGTGCGGGGCCCTTGCCCTTGGCCTGCGGGAGCGTCGGCTGGGAGAGCGGGGGCAGCGCGGTGGGCTCACGGTCGGCCTGGACGAGGTAGCCGGCGCAGGTGCCGGCGACCAGCCCGAGCACGGCGGCTCCGGCCACCAGCCAGGCGGTACGCCCCCGCCGCCGCACCGGCGCCGCAGGGCTCTCCGGAATCTCCGGGACCTCCAGGCTCTCCGGGCCCTCCGGCACAGGTCTTTCTGGTACTTCCATGAAGTCCCCTCAAGAACGGGAAGCACGGATTCCGTGATCCGCGCTCCACAGGAGACTCATGACATGGGCATGGAGTTGTAAAGAAACCGGTTACGAGTCGATCAAGACCCGGCAAGACCCAAGAAGCGCATGCCGAAGGGCCGCACCCCCGCCGGCGTCCAACCCAGGGGATGCGGCCCTTCAGCCGTCACAGTGAGCCCGAGAAGCTACTCAGACCGCGATGGCGACCTCCGCCAGGCCGCCCTTCTGGGCGACCACGGTGCGGTCGGCGGTGCCGCCGGGCACCAGCGCGCGCACGGTCCACGTGCCCTCGGCCGCGTAGAAGCGGAACTGGCCCGTGGCGGAGGTGGGGACCTCCGCGGTGAACTCACCGGTCGAGTCGAGCAGACGGACGTAGCCGGTCACCGGCTCGCCGCCGCGGGTCACCTGGCCCTGGATCGTGGTCTCACCGGGCTTGATCGTCGAGGCGTCGGGGCCGCCCGCCTTCGCTCCGCACATGTTGAACTCCTTGAGGGGTAAAGGTCGAAGGTCTTACTTGTTGGCGCCGAGCTCGATCGGCACGCCGACGAGGGAGCCGTACTCGGTCCAGGAGCCGTCGTAGTTCCTGACGTTCTCCACGCCCAGCAGCTCGTGCAGCACGAACCAGGTCAGGGCCGAGCGCTCACCGATGCGGCAGTAGGCGATCGTGTCCTTGGCCAGGTCGACCTTCTCGTCGGCGTAGAGGGCCTGCAGCGCCTCGTCCGACTTGAACGTGCCGTCGTCGTTGGCGTTCTTCGACCACGGGATGTTGCGGGCGGTCGGCACGTGGCCCGGACGCTGCGACTGCTCCTGCGGCAGGTGGGCCGGGGCGAGCAGCTTGCCGGAGAACTCGTCGGGCGAGCGGACGTCGACCAGGTTCTGCGAGCCGATGGCGGCCACGACGTCGTCGCGGAAGGCGCGGATGGAGGTGTCCTGCGCCTTGGCCTTGTAGTCCGTCTTCGGGCGCTCCGGGACCTCGTCGCCGGCGACCAGCTCGCGGGCGTCCAGCTCCCACTTCTTACGGCCGCCGTCGAGGAGCTTGACGTTCTCGTGGCCGTACAGCTTGAAGTACCAGTAGGCGTACGAGGCGAACCAGTTGTTGTTGCCGCCGTAGAGGATCACCGTGTGGTCGTTGGCGATGCCCTTCTCCGACAGGAGCTTCTCGAAGCCCTCCTGGTCGACGAAGTCGCGGCGGACCGGGTCCTGGAGGTCCTTGGTCCAGTCGATGCGGATCGCGTTCCGGATGTGGTTCTTCTCGTAGGCGGACGTGTCCTCGTCCACCTCGACCAGGGCGATGGTCGGGTCGTCCAGGTGCTCCTGGACCCAGTCGGCGTCTACGAGGACGTCGCTGCGGCTCATGGTGTTTCTCCTCCGGGGCAGTTGCGGCGGGGGTGCGAATGCGTACGAGTGCGGGCTCCGGTTCGAGCCGGAGGAAGTGCACGGGTGCCCTTCGAGCAGGGCGACTGGGGAACGCGGAGGCCGGGGGACGGTTCCGCTCAGAAGGTGCGACAGAGCATGGCGGCAACGCGGCACAGGTCCACTGCCCGCCGCTTTGTGAGATCCGCCTGTCGCTTCATGCGCTCGATCGTAGGGACGTCCGGGCGGGCGTGTCACCGGTGTGTCATATAGCGAGACACGATCGTCCGCATCGCGGGATCGAAAAAGCGTCCGGGGGTCTTGACGCGATCCCCGGACGCTCGTATGGGTCAGTACATCTGCACTACGGACACGGCCGTCTCGCCAGTCGGACACCCCGCGTTCATTCGAGGTGTTTTCTCCGCTTTTGCCCGCCGTTGTTCCGTTGATGCCTCACAGCTACCCCGCCAGCTTGACGTCCGCACCCTTCACGCTGATCTCCACGCCGTCCGGAGCAGCCTGCACCTTGTCCAGCTTGATGCCGCCCGGCAGCCGGTCGACGGCCTGCTGGAAGTCGGTGATCTGCCGGATACGGCCCTCGGCGACCGCGGCGGCGCCCAGCTTGGGCAGGCTGTCCGCGTGCACCCGCACGTGGTTGTCCTCGACGGTCACCGTGGACAGGACGTACACCGTCTGCTTGATCCCGAGGGACGAGACCGTCCCCTCCACCGCGACCTTGATCTTGCCGTTGCCGCCGTCGGAGAGGCCGACGACGCGGGCCATGATGCCCGGGGCGACCTCGGTCGGCTCGGACTTGGCCGTCTTGAGGAGTTCGCCGTACGAGATCGTCGCGGTACCGGTGGCGGTGGCCGCGGTGGCCGAGCTGTAGTCGCCGGAGAACTCGACGTCCTTCATGTCGGCCTTCAGGTTGTCGACCCTGATGGTCTTGCCGGGGGTGCCGGTCGCCGCCTCGTAGTCCTTGATGCCGACCTCGACGTCGTCCAGGGAGCCGGAGGCGGCCTGGGTGAGGAACGGGAAGCCCTTGATGCTCACGTCCGGGGTCGAGGCCAGGTTCTCCGTCGACTTCAGCTTGTCGGCGGCCTCGCCCTCGGCGAAGTGGACGGCGAGCCGGTCCGCGACCACGAAGAGCCCGCCCAGGATCACGACGACGATCAGTGTTATTCGCAGGGCGCGAGGCATGTGGTGTTCCCCCGGGTCGGTGGTCGTTGCGCAACGCCACGGTAACCCTGCGAACGTCGGCGGCCGGGCGTTTGTGGATCAGTTGTGACAGGGGTCGCGGGATCTACCCTGGAAGCATGTACGCGCGGCGGCGCCACATCTACTTCGCCATGATGGGCACGTGCATCGTGCTCTTCGTCATGGCCTGGGGGTTTGTGCGTTTCTGGTCGATCCCCGTGGCCGTCGGCATGTGCGTCGTCGCCATGATCATCCCGCCGGTCGCCGCGGTGATCGCGAACCGGCGGGGGCCGGAGGACCGCTGGTGGGACGACCCCTCCGGCGACCCGCAGTCCGACGAGTGGTGGGACGAGCTGGACGGAAAGAAGCCGCCCAAGTTGTAAGGGGTGCGGGCGAGGCGGGGGCGCTCAGTACACGAGCGCCTGGGTGCCGTCCCCGAGGGCTTCCTGTACGAAGACCTGCGCGCCCGCGATCCGTACGCCTTCGATGACGTCCTTCTCCGTGATCTCCCGACGGGCGGCGCACTGCGTGCACAGGGTGATCCCGCCGCCCGCGAGGATGGACTCGATCAGGTCCGGCAGCGGCGCGGCATGCGGCAGCTCGAACTCGGCGGCCCGCCCCGGCAGCGCGAACCAGGACGACTCCCCGGTCAGCCACAGCGACACCTCGACCCCGCTGGCCACGGCCACCGCCGCCACCGTGAACGCCTGCGAGCAGCGCTCGGGGGCGTCCGCCCCGGCCGTCACCTTGATCACGAGCTTCTTGGTCATGCTGGAAGCGTAGCCGCGAGGACGACGGTCACGAGGAGCGTGGCCACACACAGCAGGCTGAGCACGCCGCTCACGAGGTCACCGTCCACCTTCCGCTTCCGCCGGTGCCGGGGGCGGGTGCCGGGGTGGAAGGGCGGCAGCGCGTAGGCGGGATACAGGGGCTCCCGGTCGCGCGGCGCCCCCTGCTCCTCCCGCCGTTCCCGCTCCCGCCTGCACTCCTCGTACGGCAGACCGCCGCCGCGCGTCATGCGCGGTGCTCCCGCCGCAGGTGCTGGCGCATCAGGACGTTCGCGTCGGTCTCCGCGCTGCGGTCGTACTCGGCGTGCGCCTTCTCCCGCCGCGCCACCAGCTCCGCGCACGCGGCGCAGCCGGGGACGGGCTGGGGCGGCCGGCTCAGGTCGTCGTAGGTGGCCGATTCCGTTCGCATAGGCTTTGCTCCTTTGCTCACCATCTATACGGAATGTGGCAGTTGCCATACTCTGCGTATTCCTGGGTGATACGAGGATGGCCCAGTCCGGAGGCCAACACACCCAGAACCGCTGGTAGTTCCATGCCGGGCGGCCTAAATTCCACAAATTCCACAGCCAGGGAGGTGTGCCGTGCCGCAGCGGAGGGCGATCACGGGGCGGAGCCAGGAGCCGAGGGCGCGTTTTGCGGAGGAGCTGCGGCTGCGACGGGCCGCGCGGGGCGTGTCCCTGCGAGCGCTGGCGGATGCGGTGGGCTGGGACGCGTCCCTGTTCGGGAAGTTGGAGAAGGGCCAGACGCTGGGCGGCCCGGAGGTGGTCGAGGCGCTGGACCAGTACTACGGCACGGGCGAGTTGCTGATCACGCTGTGGGAGCTGGCCATGGCCGACCCGACGCAGTTCAAGGAGCGGTATCGGCAGTACATGTTGCTGGAGGCCGAGGCGGTGAGCATTTGGCACTACGCGCCGAGCATCATCCACGGCCTGCTGCAAACACCCGAGTACGCCACCGAACTGCTTACGCAAGGCGGGCTGACCGGGGCGGAGTTGGACGCTCAGGTTGCCGCCCGCATGGGACGTCGTGAACTGCTGCTGATGGACGGTGGGCCGCAGTTCCGCACAATCCTCTCGGAGACGGTGCTGCGCAGCCCGCTTCGTAACCCCGATGAATGGCGCGCGCAATTGCGCCATCTCTTGGTGATGAGCGAGCGCCCCAACATCACCATCCAGGTGCTGCCATGGACGAAGGGGCTGCACGGGCTGACGAACACCGACACGATGTTCCTGCAGGGAGCTGGCCGGATCGTCGCCTGGATCGAGACCGGCTACTCGGGCGAACTGGTCCAGGAAACCACCACCGTTGAGCAGCTCCAGCTCCGATACGATCGGGTACGCGATTTGGCCCTATCTCCGGACGAATCGCGGGAGTTCATCCGTCGGATGTTGGAGGAAGCGCCATGCGAGCCATTGACCTGAGCAACATCACGTGGCGCAAGAGCAGCTACAGCAACCAGGACGGCGGCGCCTGCGTCGAGGTCGCCGACAACCTCCCCGTCGTCCCCGTCCGCGACAGCAAGGCCCCCGCCCTCGACGCCCTCCTTTTCGAGGCGAGCGCCTGGGCTGCCTTCGTGGACGGGGTCAAGGGCGGGGGCCTCGGCCGCTAGGCCAGCGCGCGCCCCAGTACCCACACCACCGGCGCCGCCGCCGACAGCGGTAGGGCCACGCCCGCCGTGAAGTGGACGAAGCGGGACGGGTAGTCGTAGCTCGCGACCCGGTGGCCGATCAGCGCGCACGCCCCGGCCGCCAGACCCAGCAGCGCGCCCTTCGCGCCCAGGCCTGTCATGCCGCCGACCGCGATTCCCGCGCCTGCCGCGGCGAGGAGCGAGACCACGAGTGAGGCCGGGCCCGGCAGCGGCAGGACCCGGGCCAGGACGGCCACCGCCACCGCCGCCGCGCCCACGGAGACCGCGTGCGGGGTCGCGCCCAGGTAGCCGGTGGCGAGGATCGCCAGGGCCGCCGAGACGACCGTGGCCATCAGGCCGTACATCCGCTCGTCCGGCGAGGCGTGCGAGCGCAGCTGGAGGACCAGCGACAGCAGGACCCAGACGCCGAGGGGGCCCAGGATCGCGGCGGGCGCGTGGTCGCGGCCCGCGGCGAGCACCGCCACGTCCGCCGCGAGGCCCCCGAGGAACGCGAGGGCGATGCCCTGGCGGGCGGGCCACATGCCGTTGAGCCGGAACCAGCCCGCGGCCGTCACGGCCTGGAGCAGCACCAGCGGGGCGGCCAGGGCGTACGAGGCGACGGGCGCGGTGGCCGCGAGCAGCACGCCCAGGAGCGCGGTGAGCAGCGCCGGCTGCATGCCCGGCTCGATGATCGGCGAGCGGCCCTCCAGCCGGGCCCGCTGGGCGTCGGTGATCCGGGCGTTGCCTGCGAGCGTGGCGGGGCCGTACTCGGGGCCGGAGACGGACTCCGGCTCGGGGGCGGGAGCGGGGCCGGGTTCAGCGACAGGCTGCGGCTGCTGTACCGGGGCCGCCTCGGGCGCGTACTGCTGCTCGTACTGCTGGTACTGCTGCTGATACGGCTGCTGCTCCTGCTGCGGCAGATATGCCGTCTCCGGCGCCTGCGCCTGCATCGGCGTCTGCAGCGAACCGTGCGTCTGCGTCTCCCAGGTCTGGCCCTGCCACTGCTGGGTGAGCTGGGGGTCGTAACCGGGCTGCTGGACGTACTGCCCGTGCTGCCCCTGCTGCCCGTACTGGTCGTACTGCTCCTGCCCAGGCCACTGCTGCTGCTGTTGCTGGTGCTGCTGCTGCTGGTACGGGTCGTAGCCCTCGTACGGGCCGCCCTGATACGGCTGGTCGGTCATGCTCACCCTCCTGCGAACGGCGGGAGCACCTCGACCGTGCCGCCCTCGGCCAGCCGTACCGTCTCATGCGCGCGGGTCCCGACGGGGTCACCGTCGATGAGGAAGGAGCAACGCTGGAGCACGCTGGTGAGTTCACCGGGGTGTCGCTCGCGCACGGCGGCGAGCGCGTCGGCGAGCGTGGCCGCTTCGTACGGCTCCTCGGCGACCCCGGCCGCGGCCTTGGCGGCGGCCCAGTAGCGCACCGTGACCTTGGGCATCTCATTCCTCAATCGGCGGCAAGAAGACAGTGAAGAAACTCAAAGACAGTTCGGGGTCAGGTTAGTCCGCCCTCGACACCGCCCAGTCCCCGATCCGGGCGACGAGCGCGTCCTCGGCCGCGTGCTCGGCGTGGCCCATGCCCGGCTCCAGCCACAGTTCGCCGTGGTCACCGGCCGCCTCGGCCAGCATGCGCGGGTGATCGAGGGGGAAGTAGCCGTCACGGTCGCCGTGGATGATCAGCAGCGGGGTCGGGGCGATCTTCGGGACCGACTCCACCGGAGAGAGCGGGATGGGGTCCCACTCACGGTGGTGGATGCGGGTGCGCAGGCCGTAGCGGCCCACCAGGCGGCCCTCGGGGCGGGTGACCAGCCAGTGCAGGCGGCGCATGGGGGCCGTCCCCCGGTAGTACCAGCGGGCGGGGGCGCTGACCGAGACCACCGCGTCGACCGCGCCGGGGTTGAGGGCCGCGTGCCGCAGCACCACCGAGCCGCCCATGGAGAAGCCCACGGTCACCACCCGCGCGTGCCCGAAGCCGCGCGCCCACTCCACCGCGGCGGCGAGGTCCAGCACCTCCCGGTCGCCGACCGTGGACCGGCCGCCGGAGGCCCCGTGGCCGCGGAAGGAGAAGGTGACGACGGCGCCGTAACGGGCGAGGACGCTGGCCACCCGTCGAACATGCGGCCGGTCCACGCATCCGGTGAAGCCGTGAGCGATCACGAACACATCCACATCCGAATGCGTTTCGTATACAGCCGAGCCCGGGTTGTATACGGAATCAATCGGAATTCCGTCGGCTGTGCGCAGATACGTCCGGATAGACGCAGGCCTGCGCGTCTCGGGATATGGACTTACGGTGGAACGCGCCACACGACCTGCCGGACCGTTGCTCATGTGGGCTATTCTGCTGGGCAGAGGACTCGGGCAGCGTAGCCCCCGGGTCCTTTTGTGCTTTCGGAAGCGTTGTATACGAAGCGCCCCGGGATCGCAGAGCAGTGCCGCACCGACGCCATGTCCTCGCAGGGACCGAGGAGGAACCAGACGTATGAGTTCTCTGCTGCTGCTGACCAACGCTCTCCAGCCGTCGGCCGAAGTGCTGCCCGCGCTCGGCCTGCTCCTGCACAACGTGCGGGTCGCCCCCGCCGAGGGCCCCGCACTGGTCGACACCCCGGGCGCCGACGTCATCCTGGTCGACGGCCGCCGCGACCTGCCCCAGGTGCGCAGCCTGTGCCAGCTGCTGCGCTCCACCGGGCCCGGCTGCCCGCTCATCCTCGTCGTCACCGAGGGCGGCCTCGCCGCCGTCACCGCCGACTGGGGCATCGACGACGTCCTGCTCGACACCGCCGGTCCCGCCGAGGTCGAGGCGCGGCTGCGCCTGGCCATGGGGCGGCAGCAGATCGTCAGCGACGACTCCCCGATGGAGATCCGCAACGGCGATCTGTCGGTGGACGAGGCGACCTACAGCGCGAAGCTCAAGGGGCGGGTCCTCGACCTCACCTTCAAGGAGTTCGAGCTGCTGAAGTACCTCGCCCAGCACCCGGGCCGGGTCTTCACCCGCGCCCAGCTGCTGCAGGAGGTGTGGGGCTACGACTACTTCGGCGGCACCCGGACGGTCGACGTCCACGTACGGCGGCTGCGCGCCAAGCTCGGCCCGGAGCACGAGTCGCTGATCGGCACCGTCCGCAACGTCGGTTATCGATTCGTTACACCCGAGAAGGGCGACCGGGGCGGCGAGGACGCCAAGGCCAGGGCGGGGCGGGCGAATGTGGACGACAGGGACGGATCGGCCGCCCTGGACGCCGCCGACGCCCACGCGGACGCCTAGCGACGGCACATCCGGAGCGCGGCCGTCCCCCGGTCGGAGCATTGCGATCGCATATCCAGGCTTTGATACGCCCTGCCCAGAGTGGGTCCATCCGCGTAGACTCCGCGCGTGGCCAAGGTGACTCGGGATGATGTGGCACGGCTGGCGGGAACCTCCACCGCCGTCGTCAGTTATGTCATCAACAACGGACCCCGGCCGGTCGCCCCGGCCACGCGCGAGCGTGTCCTCGCGGCGATCAAGGAACTGGGGTACCGGCCGGACCGGGTCGCCCAGGCGATGGCGTCCCGGCGCACGGACCTCATAGGCCTGATCATCCCGGACGCCCGCCAGCCCTTCTTCGGGGAGATGGCGCACGCGGTCGAGCAGGCCGCCGCCGAGCGCGGAAAGATGGTCCTCGTCGGCAACACCGATTACGTCGGCGAACGCGAGGTCCACTACCTGCGCGCGTTCCTCGGTATGCGGGTCTCCGGCCTGATCCTCGTCTCGCACGCGCTGAACGACCTCGCCGCCGCCGAGATCGACGCCTGGGACGCCCGGGTGGTGCTGCTGCACGAGCGGCCCGAGGCCATCGACGACGTCGCCGTCGTCACGGACGACCTGGGCGGCGCCCAGCTCGCCGTACGCCACCTGCTGGAGCACGGCCACGAGTACGTCGCCTGTATGGGCGGTACGGCGGAGACGCCGGCCGTGGGCGACCCGGTCTCCGACCACGTCGAGGGCTGGAAGCGGGCCATGGAGGAGGCGGGCCTGCCCACCGAGGGCCGGCTCTTCGAGGCGCCGTACAACCGCTACGACGCCTACCTCGTGGCCCTGGAGCTGCTGTCCGGGCCGAACCGGCCGCCCGCGGTCTTCTGCTCCACCGACGACCAGGCCATCGGCCTGCTGCGGGCCGCGCGCGAGCTGCGCATCGACGTGCCCGGGGAGCTGGCGGTGGCCGGCTTCGACGACATCAAGGAGGCGGCGTTCGCCGACCCGCCGCTGACCACGGTCGCCTCGGACCGCTCGGCGATGGCCCGGGCCGCGGTCGACCTCGTCCTGGACGACGGGCTGCGGGTGGCGGGCTCCCGGCGCGAGCGGCTGAAGACGTTCCCGTCCCGGCTGGCGGTCCGCACGAGCTGCGGCTGCGTGCACTGAGCGACCCCACAGCGGCGCCGAGCGTCTTTATGTGGGGCAAACGCGCTTCTGTCGGGCTTCTCAGCGGGCACTCAGGAAGCTCTCATGGTCACGGGACATATTGAATGGCATGACCGTGAACCCCGAGTGGCCTCCGCCGCCCTCATACGAGCCCGTCCAGCCCGGACAGCCCGTCCAGCCCGGACAGCCGGCGCAGCCCGTGCAGCACGGCCTGCCCTTCGCGGCTCCGGCGGGTCCGGAACCCACCCGTCACAAGAAGCGCACCCGTGGTTCGATCAGCCTCCTCGCGGCGGTCGCGATCGTCGCGGCTGCGGTCGGCGGCGGCACGGCGTACCTGTTCGAGGAACTGACCAAGGACCCGGTCTCCTCCGCCGGGGCCACCACGAACGTGGTGCCCTCGGGCAAGAAGGGCAACGTCGCCGCGATCGCCTCCGCGGTCACCCCGAGCGTGGTCGAGATCAACGCGACCCTGGACAACGGCTCCTCCACCGGCTCCGGCGTGGTCATCAGCCGTGACGGCGAGATCGTCACCAACAACCACGTCATCTCCGGTGCCACCGCCATCAAGGCGCGCACCAGCGACGGCAGGAGCTACACCGCCGAACTCGTCGGCACCGACAGCTCCAAGGACCTCGCGCTGATCAAGCTGAAGGGCGCCTCCGGCCTCAAGCCGGCCGCGCTCGGCAACTCGAACGGCGTCCAGGTCGGCGACTCGGTCGTGGCGATCGGCTCCCCCGAGGGCCTGACCGGCACCGTCACCAGCGGCATCGTCTCCGCGCTCGACCGGGACGTCACCGTCTCCACGGACGAGAACCAGGGGCAGAACCAGGACGGCGACGGCCAGTGGCCGTTCCAGTTCGGCGGCCGGCAGTTCAACGGCGACACCGGTTCGTCCACGACGACGTACAAGGCGATCCAGACGGACGCCTCGCTCAACCCCGGCAACTCCGGCGGTGCGCTGATCGACGCGAGCGGTGCCGTCATCGGCATCAACTCCGCGATGTACTCGTCGGGTTCGCAGCAGTCCTCGTCCTCGGACGCGGGCAGCATCGGCCTCGGCTTCGCCATCCCGGTCAACACCGTCAAGTCCGACCTGGCCAAGCTGCGGTCGGGCGCCACCAACTGATCCCCTCTCCTCACCCACCCCCGGTCTCCATCAGGAAGCCAGCAAGTCGGCAGGGAGTACGTCATGATCAAGCAGGTATCCCACCAGGCCACCGGCACCGGTCCGGCCGTCGTCACCCTGGCCCTGGACGTGGCGTACGAGCTGCACGCGCCCGCCACCCCGTTCCGCCCCGTCCGGGTCCCGGAACCGGAGCTCGACCCGTTCCCGCTCCTGGAAGTCCCGGTCCCCCAGCTGATGGGCCTGCGCACCCCGGCCGCGCGCACCCACCGCCGCAAGGTGCCGCTCAAGCGCCTGACCGCGGTCACCGGCCTGACGACCGTCGGGGCATGAGAGGCGTCCGGTCCGGGTGTGAGCGCGCCTCCCGGCCCCGAAACGTGCGACGCTGAGAGACACCCACGCACCGCATCCACACCGCTTCCCCACCGCACCCCCACCCCATCCCACCCCGAGGAACCGCCACCGATGAGCCCCGCCGAAGGCGACCGTGACGCCCAGCGCATCCTGATCGTGGACGACGAGCCCGCCGTACGCGAAGCGCTGCAGCGCAGCCTCGCCTTCGAGGGGTACGACACGCAGGTCGCCGTCGACGGCGCGGACGCGCTGGAGAAGGCGACCGCGTACCGCCCGGACCTGGTCGTGCTGGACATCCAGATGCCCCGCATGGACGGCCTGACGGCGGCCCGGCGGATCCGGGGCACCGGGGACACCACCCCGATACTGATGCTCACGGCCCGCGACACGGTCGGCGACCGGGTCACCGGACTCGACGCAGGGGCGGACGACTACCTGGTCAAGCCGTTCGAGCTGGACGAGCTGTTCGCCCGTATCCGCGCGCTGCTGCGCCGCAGCAACTACGCGGGGGCCGTCTCCGCCGAGGCCGGGCAGGACGAGGGGCTCAGCTTCGCCGACCTGCGCATGGACCTCGCCACCCGCGAGGTCACCCGGGGCGGGCGGCCGGTGGAGCTGACCCGTACGGAGTTCACGTTGCTGGAGATGTTCCTCGCGCACCCGCGCCAGGTGCTCACCCGCGAGCAGATCCTGAAGGCCGTGTGGGGCTTCGACTTCGAGCCCTCGTCCAACTCGCTGGACGTCTACGTCATGTACCTGCGCCGCAAGACCGAGTCGGGCGGCGAGCCGCGCCTCGTGCACACCGTGCGGGGCGTCGGGTACGTGCTCCGCCAGGGCGGCGCCGAGTGAAGAAGCTGGTGCGCCGCTACCGGGCGCTCCCCATCCGGGCACGGCTGGCGGTGCTGGTCGCGGCGGCGGTGGCGTTCGCGGTGGCGGCCGTCTCGGTCACCTGCTGGTTCATCGTGCAGGGCAAGCTGTACAAGCAGGCCGACGACCGCCTGTCGGGCATCGGCAGCCGGACGCTGACCGCCGACGAGGTGGCCGCGCTGGTGGCGGCGTGTCCCCAGAACCCCCAGGACACGGACGGCCGCCCCTCCCTCGTCTTCCTCCAGGTCGTGACGGCGGACGGCCGGACCTGCGTCGTGTCGAACTCCGAGGGCGTCTCGGTGAACGTGACGGCCACGGACCGGAACGCGGCGAGGAACCCCACCCTCCGCGACCACATCTTCCACAACAGCACCGACAGCAAGGGCAACGACGTCCGGGTGATGATCACGGCCGTCCCGGTGGGCGGCGTGGGAGTGACCCCCGCGATCGAGCCGTACCCGGGCGTCGCCGTCCTGGTGTCCCTGTCGCTCAAGGACACCGAGAAGACCCTCAAGGACCTCGCCCTGATCCTCCTCCTCGTCTCCGGCGTCGGAGTCGTGGGAGCGGGCGCCGCGGGCCTGGCGGTGGCGCGGGCGGGCCTCCGCCCGGTCGACAAGCTCACCGAGGCCGTGGAGCACGTGGCCCGGACCGAGGACCTGACCATCCGCATCCCCGTCGAGGACGACAGCGAGGACGAGGTGGCGCGGCTCTCGCGCTCCTTCAACTCGATGACCACCGCCCTGGCCAGCTCCCGCGACCTCCAGCAGCAGCTGATCGCGGACGCCGGCCACGAGCTGCGCACTCCTCTCACCTCGCTTCGGACGAACCTGGAGCTGCTCACCCGCAGTGAGGAGACCGGCCGCCCGCTCCCGCCGGAGGACCGCAAGGCCCTGCTGGCCTCGGTGACGGCGCAGATGGCGGAGCTGTCCGCGCTGATCGGCGATCTTCAGGAGCTGTCCCGCTCGGAGGGGCAGCGCGGCGAGCGCGTCCAGGTGGTCTCCTTCCAGGACACCGTGGAGGCCGCCCTGCGCCGCGCACGGCTGCGCGGACCGGAGCTGACGATCACGGCCGACGTGGAGCCGTGGTTCGTCCAGGCGGAGCCCTCCGCGCTGGAGCGGGCCATCGTCAACACCCTCGACAACGCGGTGAAGTTCAGCCCTGAGGGCGGCACGGTCGAGGTCGAGCTGCGCAAGGGCGTCCTGACCGTCCGCGACCACGGTCCGGGCATCGCCGAGGACGAACTCCCGCACGTCTTCGACCGCTTCTGGCGCTCCCCGAGCGCCCGCGCCCTGCCGGGCTCGGGCCTGGGCCTGTCCATCGTGGCGCGTTCGGTCCAGCAGGCGGGCGGCACGGTCACCGTGACCCGCGCGGACGGCGGCGGCACGCTGGTGACCGTACGGCTGCCGGGGACCCCGACGGCTCCGCAGGAGACGGCCTGAAGCTCTGTCAGTGGGGTTCCGTAGGGTATGGCCATGCCCGGAGAATCCCCGCTGATACAGAGCCTGCGCACGGCAGTTGAGGCCGCGCCCGCCGATGTGCCGCTCCGACTGCACCTGGCCGAACTCCTCCTGGACGAGGGCCGGCCCGATGCCGCCGTCGCCGAGGTGGCCGTCGCGCTGCAGCACGCGCCCGGGGACGAGAAGGCACGGCAACTCATGGCACGGGCCATGGGGGTGCCCCAGCAGCCGGCCCCTCCTGCCGTGCAGCAGCCCGCGGTGCAGCAGCCCGCCCAGGCGCGCGGCGGGTTCGACTGGCGGGCCGCCGAGCAGCAGGTCGGGGACGTCGTACCGCCCCGCTTCGTCGAGGCGGAGGCTCCGCTGCGGGCGGACGGCGAGGGTGACCCCGGGGACGCCGAGGCGTGGGACGTGGAGCACCCCGGCGGCGTACGGCTCGCGGACGTCGGCGGCATGCAGGAGGTGAAGGACCGGCTGGAGGCCGCCTTCCTCGCCCCGCTGCGCAACCCCGAGCTGCGCAAGCTGTACGGCAAGAGCCTGCGCGGCGGCCTGCTGCTGTACGGGCCGCCCGGCTGCGGGAAGACGTTCATCGCGCGGGCCGTCGCCGGGGAACTCGGGGCGTCCTTCCTCTCCGTGTCGGTCAACGACGTGCTCGACATGTGGATCGGCAACTCCGAGCGCAACATGCACCAGATCTTCCAGACCGCCCGCCGCCAGGCCCCCTGCGTGATCTTCCTCGACGAGCTGGACGCGCTCGGCGCCAAGCGCAGCCGTACCGCGCACAGCGGGATGCGCAACACCGTCAACCAGCTGCTGACCGAGCTGGACGGCGTCGACTCCGCGGCGAACGAGGGCGTCTTCGTGCTGGCCGCCACCAACGTGCCCTGGGACGTCGACAACGCCCTGCGCCGGCCCGGCCGCCTGGACCGCACCCTGCTCGTGCTGCCGCCGGACGCCGCGGCCCGTGAGGCGATCCTCCACTACCACCTGCGCGAGCGCCCCATCGAGAACGTCGACCTGGCCAAGCTCGCCAAGGTCACCGAGGGCCTGTCCGGCGCCGACCTGGCCCATGTGTGCGAGGCGGCGTCCGAACGCGCGCTGCTCGACTCGGCCCGCACCGGCACCGTCCGCATGATCGGCATGAAGGACCTCCTGGCCGCGGCGAAGGAAGTCCCCCCGTCGAGCGAACCGTGGTTCGCCGCCGCCCGGAACGTGGCGATGTTCGCCAACGAGGGCGGCATGTACGACGACCTGATCACCTACCTGAAGAAGAGGCGCAAGCTGTGACCGCCCTGCACCCCGCCGTGGAAAAGGCCGAGGCGCTCATCCAGCTGGATCGCCTCGACGAGGCCAAGGCGCTGCTCGGGCAGCGGCTCGCCGAGGACCCGGACGACATCCGCGCCTGGGCCAAGCTCGCCCGCGCCCGCCTGATCGGCGAGCGGGAGGGGGCCGAGGCCCTGGAGGCGGTCGAGCGGGCGCTCGCGCTCGACCCCGAGGACATCGGCGCGCTCCTCACGCGCGCAAGTGCCCTGCGCCAGGTCGGCCGGTTCCCGGAGACCGAGGGCGTGCTGCGGGAGGTCATCCGTCTCGCGCCGGAGTACTGGTACGGGTACGCGCTGCTCGCGAACTGGCTGTGGCGGATCAGGTTCATCGCCGCCGGGCAGGCGAACGGCGGGGAGGTCCCCCGGCACGCCATGGACGCCGCCCTCCAGGAAGCCGGCGAGCTGGCCCAGGAGGCCATCCGGCTGGGGCCCGAGGAGGTGCAGGCGTACGAGACTGCCTGGCTGATCGCCGACATGGCGGGCAACCGGACGGTCGCCGACATGATGGACGAGGCCATCCTCCGCCTCGACCCGATGCACCAGCAGGCCCTGGCCCGGCGCACCGAGAAGGCCGCCGCCGCGCCGGGTGTGAAGGCCGCCGAGGCCGCCACCCTCTACGCGGATGCCCTCGCCGCCGCCCCGGAGTCGGCGTCCATGTTGCAGGGCCTGGACGACGCCTCCTACCGGCTGCTGCGCGGGGTGCGCTGGCTCGCCCTGCTGTGCGTGGGCCTGGCCGGCGCCATGCTCGACCTGTTCGCCACCGAGGGCCACGTCCAGCGCGAGCTGCCGGTTGCCCTGGCCCAACGCCTGTGGACGCTCGTCCCGTTCGCGGCCATCTGGGCCGTGGGCGCCCTGCTGCGCTACCGGCGACTGCGCACCGGGGTCCAGTACAACCTGCGCTCCCTGATCCGCCGTCGCCGCTGGCCGCGGATCGTCCTGGGGCAGGCCGCCTGGGCCATGCTCTGCGCCCTGCTGCTCACTCAGGTGCCGTGGACGGCGCGGACGGTGCCGCAGTTCATCTTCTGGGCGGGCCTGGTGCCGACAGCGGCCACGATCTGGTTCGACCGCCGCCGGAAGGACTGACGGGGAACGGCCGACACGGACCGACCGACACGGACCGACCGACGCGGGGCGGCCTACGCGGACCGGCTGACGCGGGGCGGTCGATGTCGGCCCCTCCGTCGGGGGCTGGTCGTACCCTCGTACGCATGAGTAGCGACGACGCCGTGCGGCCCTTCCCCTCCCGTGCCATCGAGACCTACACCGAACTCACGCCGAGCCAGGCCGAGGCCGTGGGCGAACTGCTCGCGGAGGCCGCCCGGGTCGACGGGCAGCAGCCGGTCTCCGAACAGGGGCGGCTGCAACTGCGCGGGGCACCGCGCGAGGGCGTCTCGCACCTGCTGCTGACCATCGACGGCGAACTCGTCGGCTACGCACAGCTGGAGGACACCGACCCGGTGGAGGCACCGGCCGCCGAACTGGTCGTCCACCCCGGGCACCGCGGACACGGGCACGGCCGGGCGCTCGGCGCGGCGCTGCTCGCCGCCTCCGGCAAGCGGCTGCGGGTGTGGGCGCACGGCGGGCACTCCGCGGCCCGCCACCTCGCCCAGGTGCTGGGCCTGACCCTGTTCCGCGAACTGCGCCAGATGCGGCGGCCGTTGACCGATCTGCAGCTGCCCGACCCGGTACTGCCCGCGGGCGTGACCGTCCGCACCTTCGTGCCCGGCAAGGACGACGCGGCCTGGCTCGTGGTGAACGCGGCGGCCTTCGCCCACCACCCCGAGCAGGGCTCGCTGACCCAGCGCGACCTGGACGACCGCAAGGCCGAGCCATGGTTCGACCCGGCCGGCTTCTTCCTCGCCGAGCGGGACGGGGAGCTGGTCGGCTTCCACTGGACGAAGGTGCACGCGGCGGAGGGCCTCGGCGAGGTGTACGTCCTCGGGGTCCTGCCGGGCGAGCAGGGCGGCGGCCTCGGCAAGGCGCTGACCACGATCGGGCTGCGCCATCTGGCCGGTCTCGGCCTTGCGACGGTGATGCTCTACGTCGACGCCGACAACAAGGCGGCCGTGTCGGTGTACGAGCGGCTGGGCTTCACGGTCCACGAGACGGACCTGATGTACCGCACCGAAACGTGAGACGTTCACTCACCTGGAGCAGCCCGCTGCACACCCACGGTGACCCTCCGGCCCCCGGAAATCCCGCCGCAGTGATCCACTCGGGGCGGTAGATACGCCCGGGGGCCGCTCCGCGCTATCCCGCACGTCATGTCTCCGTAACCGTTGATTCAGACGACCTTGCGACGCTCGGCCAATGAAGCCCGCCGTGCCAGAGCCTTCGCCGCCCCCCGAGGGGCCAGCGGGGAACGGGGCAGTGACGCTCCCGCCCGCACGTTCCGACGCGCCCGTCACGCCCTGGGCGCGGAACAATGGGTATATGAGCCAGTCAGACACCCAGGCAGAGGTCCAGCACGCCCAGCCCTCCGTGGGCTCCATCGCCGCGCACCGCCCCCACACGGTGGCCGCCGTCGTCTCCGACCTGGAACCCGACATCGACGCCGACCTCGACACGTACGAGGAATCGCACGGCGAAGGGGCACCGCTGCCGCACGGCCGGTTCCTCGACCGGGAGCGCAGCTGGCTCGCCTTCAACGAGCGTGTCCTGGAGCTCGCCGAGGACCCGAACACGCCCCTGCTGGAGCGCGCCAACTTCCTGGCGATCTTCGCCAGCAACCTGGACGAGTTCTTCATGGTCCGGGTGGCCGGTCTGAAGCGCCGCATCGCGACCGGGGTCGCCACCCGGTCGGCCTCCGGCCTGCAGCCCCGCGAGGTCCTGGAGATGATCTGGGCCCGCTCGCGCGAGCTGATGGCCCGGCACGCCGCCTGCTACCACGAGGACGTCGCCCCCGCGCTCGCGGAGGAGGGCATCCACCTGGTCCGCTGGAACGAGCTGACCGAGAAGGAGCAGGCCCGCCTCTTCACGCTCTTCAGGCACCAGATCTTCCCGGTCCTCACCCCGCTGGCCGTGGACCCCGCGCACCCCTTCCCGTACATCTCCGGCCTGTCCCTGAACCTGGCCGTCGTCGTACGCAACCCGGTGAGCGGCCACAAGCACTTCGCCCGCGTGAAGGTGCCGCCGCTGCTGTCCCGCTTCCTGGAGGCCGCGCCCGGCCGGTACGTCCCGCTGGAGGACGTCATCGCCGCGCACCTGGAGGAGCTGTTCCCGGGCATGGAGGTGGTCGAGCACCACGCCTTCCGCCTGACCCGGAACGAGGACCTGGAGGTCGAGGAGGACGACGCCGAGAACCTGCTCCAGGCCCTGGAGAAGGAGCTCATGCGGCGCCGCTTCGGGCCGCCGGTGCGCCTGGAGGTCGAGGAGTCCATCGACCGCGAGGTGCTCGACCTGCTGGTGCGCGAGCTGAAGATCTCCGAGGCCGAGGTGTACCCGCTGCCGGGCCCCCTGGACCTCACCGGTCTCTTCCGCATCGCCGGCATCGACCGCCTCGAGCTGAAGTACCCGAAGTTCGTCGCGGGCACCCACCGCGACCTCGCCGAGGTCGAGTCGGCCTCCGCGCCCGACATCTTCGCCGCCCTGCGCAGCCGGGACGTCCTGCTGCACCACCCGTACGACTCCTTCTCGACGTCCGTGCAGGCCTTCGTCGAGCAGGCGGCCGAGGACCCGGACGTCCTCGCGATCAAGCAGACCCTGTACCGGACCTCCGGCGACTCCCCCATAGTCAACGCGCTCATCGACGCCGCCGAGGCCGGCAAGCAGGTCCTCGTGCTGGTCGAGATCAAGGCGCGCTTCGACGAGCACGCGAACATCAAGTGGGCGAAGCGGCTGGAGGAGGCCGGCTGCCACGTCGTGTACGGCCTGGTCGGTCTGAAGACCCACTGCAAGCTGTCCCTGGTGGTCCGCCAGGAGGGCGAGACGCTGCGCCGCTACAGCCACGTCGGCACCGGCAACTACCACCCGAAGACGGCCCGCCTGTACGAGGACCTCGGCCTGCTCACCGCCGACCCGCAGGTCGGCGCGGACCTCTCCGACCTCTTCAACCGCCTCTCCGGCTACTCCCGCCGGGAGACCTACCGCCGGCTCCTGGTCGCCCCCAAGTCCCTGCGGGACGGCCTGATCTCGCGGATCCACAAGGAGATCCAGCACCACCGCGCGGGCCGCCCGGCCTTCGTCCGCATCAAGGTCAACTCGATGGTCGACGAGGCGACCATCGACGCCTGCTACCGGGCGTCCCAGGCGGGCGTGCCGGTCGACATCTGGGTGCGCGGCATCTGCGCCGTCCGCCCGGGCGTCGCGGGCCTGTCGGAGAACATCCGGGTCCGCTCGATCCTCGGCCGCTTCCTCGAACACTCCCGGGTCTTCGCCTTCGGCAACGGCGGCGAACCCGAGGTGTGGATAGGCAGCGCCGACATGATGCACCGCAACCTCGACCGCCGGATAGAGGCCCTGGTCCGGGTCGTCGACCCCGGCCACCGGGCGGCCCTGAACCGGCTGCTCGACACCGGCATGTCCGAATCCACCGCCTCCTGGCACCTCGGCCCCGACGGCGAGTGGACCCGGCACGCGACCGACGCGGACGGACAGCCCCTGCGCAACGTTCAGGAGATGCTCATAGACGCCCGGAGGCGCCGGCGTGGCAATGCAACACCTTGACCCGACGGACCCCCCGGCCAGAGTGGCCATGGGGGACGCCCTGGCGGGCTATCTGCGCGCGCAGGCCACGGAGTTCCTGCGCGCGCTGCGCCTGCACGGGGAGTCCGGCGGCAACGCCGCCGGCAGCGCAAAGGAGGCCGTCGACGCGGCCCGGGCACTGCGCCGCTCGGCCCGCCGCATCAGCGGCAGCCTGCACACCTTCCGCCCCCTCCTGGACCCCGACTGGTCCGAGGAAATGCGCCCCGAACTTGCCTGGCTCTCGGGCACGTTGGGCCTTGAGCACGCGTACGAGGCCCGGCTGGAACGGCTGTTGCTGGCGCTGCACAGGCTTTCGGGGGCGGCGGTGATCCCGGCGCAGGCCACGGTGTCGAACACCGGCGGCCCGACCCGCCCGACGGCAACCACAGAGCGCGGCAACCTGACCGTAGGCGCGGCCAAAGCGGGCGCCTTGCTCGAACGCCAGCTCACCCTCGCCCGGACCCGTGCCCACTCCACCGCGCTCCAGGCCCTCGGCTCCTCCCGCTTTCACGCCGTCGCCGACAAGGTCGCCGTACTCGCCAGCGAGGTGCCCCTGACCCCGGCCGCGGTCACCACGGACCTGCGTCCCCTGGCCGCCGCGGCCGAGGAGCGCCTCACGGACGCCATCGGCACCCTGCCGCTGATCACCGCCGGGCACCCCTACAACGCGGAGGCCCTGATCCACGGCCTGTCCCCGGACCTCTCCCCGCACCCGCAGGACGGCCCCTGGCACCAGGTCCGGCTGCTGCTGCGCCTGCACCGCTACGCCGTCGAGGCCCTGCACGGGGGCGACGCGCCCGTGGACGTACGGCTGCTGACGGCCGGCCAGGCGCTGAACCAGCACCGGGACGCCTCGGAGGCGGCAGCGGCGGCGGCACAGGCGGCCCGGACACCCCGCATCGCCCCGGCCACGGCGTACGCCCTCGGCGTGCTCCACGCCGACCAGCGGCACGAGGTGGAGGCGGCCCGGTTCGGCTTCCAGCAGGCGTGGCTCAAGCAGACGGTCAGCGCACCCTGAACCCTCCCGAGGAGGCGGTGTGAAGGACACCTTGGTCCGGGCGGCGGGCTGCGTGCTGTGGCGCCGCTCCCCGGTCTCGGGCGACCTGGAGGTCTGCCTGGTCCACCGGCCCAGGTACGACGACTGGTCCCACCCGAAGGGCAAGCTCAAGCGGGGCGAGGACGCGCTCGCGGGCGCGCTGCGCGAGGTGACCGAGGAGACCGGGTACACCGCCGCCCCCGGCGCCGAGCTGCCGGCCATGCACTATGTGGCCAACGGCCGCCCGAAGCAGGTGCGTTACTGGGCGGCCGAGGCGGTTTCCGGCCACTTCACGCCGAACGCCGAGGTCGACCGGATCCTGTGGCTCTCCCCCGCCGCGGCCCGCGAGCGGCTCACCCAGCCCCGCGACCGGGACCTGGTGGACGCGCTGGTGCCTCACAGGCCCGCTGTGTGATCCGCAGCGTCCGTCCTGGCCTGGCTGCGGGCCCGGCGGGCCGGTCCGCGCCAGCCGCAGATGCAGCTGGCCACGCAGAAGCGGCCCCGTTCGGTCGTCGTAGTGAGGTGTTCCTGCCCTTGCCGGACCCGCTGCGGCCCGTCCTCCTGTCTCACACCGACAACGGTACCCAGCCCGCGGCCAAAGCGTTCCTACGGCCTCCCCTCACCTCCCCCGGCTTCCGCGCGTCCCCGCGCAACGCGTGACGGCGCCCCCTACCCGTCGTTAACCGGAACGACAGGGCGCCCACGGACGCACCGGCTGGGGGTAGACAGGCGATGGATCGGCGGCAGCACAGGCACGCGGGCAGAACGGTCGTCGCGGTGGGGATCATGGCGACCATGGCAGGGCTCGGCGCGACCGCCACGGGCTGTTCGAACAGCGGGGCCGCCGCGGCGGGCGTGAGCGGGCCCGGCGGCGACCCGGTCGCCGTCCTGCACCGGGCCGTCGGCACGCTCTCCGGCGCGGGCAGTTCCAAGGCCAGCACGTCCATGGAGATGGCGACGGGCGGCACCCGGGTCACCATCCGCGGCCAGGGCGTCTACGACTACCGGCGCCGGCTCGGCCGGCTCACCGTCGTACTGCCCGAGGACCCGACGGGTGCCTCGCGGCACCGGCCCATCACCGAACTCCTCGCCCCGGGCGCGCTGTTCATGAAGAACCGGGGCGCCGGGGTGCCCGCCGACAAATGGGTGCGGGTGGAGACGGCGGCCCTGTCCGACGGCAACCTGGTGACCGGCGGCGTCACCGACCCGTACGCGGCGGCCGAGGTGCTGCGCGGGACGCGTGAGGCGACGTACCTCGGCACGACCGAGCTGGGCGGGACCGAGGTGCGGCACTACCGGGGGACGGCTGACCTGGCCCTCGCGGCCCGCGGCGCGCCCGCGGACGTGCGGGCCTCCCTCGCGGCGGCGGCGAAAGGGTTCGCCACGACCGAGGTTCCGTTCGACGCCTACCTCGACGACCAGGGCCGCATCCGCAAGCTCAGACAACACTTCAGCTTCGTCAACGGCCGCCAGAAGACCGCGGTGGCGGTCGCCTCGACCACGCTGCTGTACGGCTTCGGCGCCTCCGTCGACGTACTCCTGCCGCGCCCCCAGGACATCTACGCGGGCCGGATCACCGAGGACGGAAACTAGTCAGTGCCGTCACCCCCGACTAGCCCGTCCGTGCCATGCGCGGTGTGCAGAGCCCTGCCTACCCTAGGAGGTCGGTGGCGGCGGAGAAGAGGTGAGGCACGTGGCTCGGGCAGGCGGTACGGCGGTCCAGGACCACGTGGCTCTCGCCGAGATCGAGCTGTGCGGGGAGCTGATCATCGCGGCCTCGGCCGCCGAGGAACGCCTGAGTCTGGAAAGCATCGACGAGGTGCTGCGGGTGGCCGAGGAACGGGAGACCGCCCCAGGGTCCCCGGGAGACCCCTATGAGGCGCTGTAAACGCTCTCAGGAGCGCAGCAGGCGGCCGATCGCCTTCGTCGCCTCGTCCACCTTCGCGTCGATCTCGTCACCGCCCTTGAGGGCCGCGTCCGCGACACAGTGCCGCAGGTGCTCCTCCAGCAGCTGCATGGCGAAGGACTGCAGGGCCTTCGTCGAGGCCGAAACCTGCGTCAGTATGTCGATGCAGTAGGTGTCCTCGTCGACCATGCGCTGCAGCCCGCGGATCTGCCCCTCGATCCGGCGCAGCCGCTTGAGGTGCTCGTCCTTCTGCTTGTGGTAACCGTGCGTGGTCGCGTGGGCCTCGGTCGCCGTCATCACGGGCCTCCCTGTTCTCCGGACGAGCCTGCATATACCCCAGGCGGGTATATGGTAGCGAACTTTGCTGGGTATGGGGCCCTTGGTCCGCCCCCGTACTGATCAATCTGCCTGATGGGCGACACTGGGGGACGGCCCGATAGCCGTGGCCGGATGATGCGCCTAGCATCAGCCTGACCGAAACCGATGCACCCCGAGGACCCCTTGTGCGCTTTCGTCTGACCCCCAGGGAGACGAGCTTCTACGACATGTTCGCCGCATCCGCGGACAACATCGTCACGGGCTCGAAGCTCCTGATGGAACTGCTCGGGGCGGACGCCTCCGGCCGAGCCGAGATCGCAGAGCGTATGCGGGCCGCGGAACACGCAGGTGACGACGCCACGCACGCGATCTTCCACCAGCTGAACTCCTCTTTCATCACGCCCTTCGACCGCGAGGACATCTACTCCCTCGCGTCGTCCCTCGACGACATCATGGACTTCATGGAGGAGGCCGTCGACCTGGTCGTCCTCTACAACATCGAGGAACTGCCCAAGGGCGTCGAGCAGCAGATCGAGGTTCTCGCGCGCGCGGCCGAGCTGACCGCCGAGGCCATGCCGCACCTGCGCACGATGGAGAACCTCACCGAGTACTGGATCGAGGTCAACCGGCTGGAGAACCAGGCGGACCAGATACACCGCAAGCTGCTGGCCCACCTCTTCAACGGCAAGTACGACGCGATCGAGGTGCTGAAGCTCAAGCAGATCGTGGACGTCCTGGAAGAGGCGGCGGACGCGTTCGAGCACGTGGCGAACACGGTGGAGACCATCGCCGTCAAGGAGTCCTGAGGCGTCGATGGACACCTTCGCCCTTGTCGTGACCATCCTGGTCGCGCTCTTCTTCACGTACACCAACGGTTTCCACGACTCCGCGAACGCGATCGCCACCTCGGTGTCGACGCGGGCGCTGACCCCGCGCGCCGCCCTCGCGATGGCCGCCGTGATGAACCTCGCCGGCGCCTTCCTGGGCTCCGGGGTCGCCAAGACCGTCAGCGAGGGCCTGATCGAGACGCCCGCGGGCTCGCACGGGATGGGCATCCTGTTCGCCGCCCTGGTCGGCGCGATCGTCTGGAACCTCGCCACCTGGTACTTCGGCCTGCCTTCCTCGTCCTCCCACGCGCTGTTCGGCGGCCTGGTGGGCGCGGCCCTGGCGGGCGGCACGGCCGTGCACTGGAACGGCGTCGTCGACAAGATCATCATCCCGATGTTCCTGTCGCCGGTGGTCGGCCTGCTCGGCGGCTACCTGGTCATGACGGCGATCATGTGGATGTTCCGCCGCGCCAACCCGCACAAGGCCAAGCGGGGCTTCCGCATCGCCCAGACCGTCTCGGCGGCCGGCATGGCCCTCGGACACGGTCTCCAGGACGCCCAGAAGACCATGGGTGTCGTGGTGATGGCCCTGGTGATTTCCGGCCACGAGACCTTCGGCGACCCGATCCCGGTCTGGGTGAAGATCGTCTCCGCGGTGATGCTGTCGCTCGGCACGTACGCCGGTGGCTGGCGGATCATGCGGACACTGGGACGGAAGATCATCGAGCTGGATCCGCCGCAGGGGTTCGCCGCGGAGGCCACGGGTGCGTCGATCATGTTCGGTACGGCGTATCTGTTCAAGGCGCCGATCTCCACCACCCATGTCATCACCTCGGCGATCATGGGTGTCGGGGCGACGAAGCGGCTCAACGCCGTGCGGTGGGGGGTGGCCAAGAACATCGTGCTGGGATGGTTCATCACGATGCCGGCCGCCGGGCTTGTCGCCGCGCTCGCCTTCGGGGTCGTGAAGCTCACCGCGCTGTAGGGGACAAGCTGAGAACGTGCCGTGAAAAGCGGCGGGCCCGCCCCCGGGAATCCGGGGGCGGGCCTTTCTTGCGTCCTCGCGGTGGCACCGCCATGCAGCACCGCGAGGGGTTCAGGGGATCAGCCGAAGCGGCCGGAGATGTAGTCCTCCGTCGCCTGGACCGACGGGTTGGAGAAGATGCGCTCCGTGTCGTCGATCTCGATCAGCCGGCCGGGCTGGCCGACGGCAGCGAGGTTGAAGAACGCCGTACGGTCCGAGACACGGGCCGCCTGCTGCATGTTGTGCGTCACGATGACGATCGTGAAGCGCTCCTTCAGCTCGCCGATCAGGTCCTCGATGGCGAGGGTGGAGATCGGGTCCAGGGCCGAGCAGGGCTCGTCCATGAGCAGGACCTTCGGCTCCACGGCGATCGCCCGCGCGATGCACAGACGCTGCTGCTGACCACCGGAGAGGCCCGAGCCGGGCTTGTTCAGGCGGTCCTTGACCTCGTTCCAGAGGTTCGCGCCCTTGAGCGAGCGCTCGACGATGTCGTTCAGCTCGCTCTTCTTGTAGCTGCCGTTCAGGCGCAGACCCGCCGCCACGTTGTCGTAGATCGACATCGTCGGGAAGGGGTTCGGGCGCTGGAACACCATGCCGACCTCGCGGCGCACCGACACCGGGTCGATGCCGGCGCCGTACAGGTCCTCGTCGTCCAGGAGCACCTTGCCCTCGACGCGGCCACCCGGGGTGACCTCGTGCATGCGGTTGAGGGTGCGCAGGAACGTCGACTTGCCGCAGCCGGAGGGGCCGATGAACGCCGTCACCGAACGCGGCTCGACGGTCATCGAGATGTCCTCGATCGCCTTGTGGGAGCCGTAGTAGGCGGTCAGTCCGCTTACGTCGATTCGCTTGGCCATTACTGCTTCACTTCCAAAGTCTTCAGTCGCTGAGGGGCCCCGCCCGGCGGAGCCGGAAAGTGTCGCCTTAGCGACCGGTCTTCGGGGACTTCCAGCGGGCAATGCCGCGGGCCGCCAGGTTGAGGATCATCACGAAGGCGATCAGCGTGAGCGAGGCCGCCCAGGCCCGGTCGTACGCCGCGCCGGAACCCGCACTGTTCGCGAACTGCTGGTAGATGTACAGCGGCAGCGACGCCTGCGCCCCGTGGAAGGGGTCGTTGTTGATGAACGGGTTACCGAACACGAGCAGCAGCACCGGGGCGGTCTCACCCGCGATACGGGCCACGGCCAGCATGACACCGGTCGTGATGCCGCCGATGGAGGTCGGCAGGACCACCTTCAGGATGGTGCGCCACTTCGGCACGCCCAGCGCCAGGGAGGCCTCGCGCAGCTCGTTCGGGACGAGCTTGAGCATCTCCTCGGTGGAGCGGACGATGACCGGCATCATCAGGATGGCCAGCGCGAGGGAGCCGGCGAAGCCGGAGGGCCCCTCGTTCATGATCAGCACGAGGCTGAGGATGAACAGACCCGCGACGATCGACGGGATACCGGTCATCACGTCGACGAAGAAGGTGACGACCTTGGCGAGCTTGCCCCGGCCGTACTCCACCAGGTAGATCGCGGTGAGGATGCCGATCGGGGCGCCGATCAGGGTGGCGAGGCCGACCTGCTCCAGGCTGCCGATGATGGCGGCGTAGGCGCCGCCGCCCGGCTCGGTGTCGGCGACGACACCCATGGAGTGGCTCAGGAAGTAGGGGTCGAGCACCTTCACACCGCGCGCGACGGTCACCCAGATCAGGGAGATCAGCGGGATGACGGCGATCAGGAAGGCGACCCAGACGAGGCTGGTGGCGACGCGGTCCTTGGCCTGGCGCCGGCCCTCGACGCGGGCGGCGATCACGTACGTACCGAGGACGAACAGGACCGCGGCGATCAGACCCCACTGGACCTTGCTGTCCAGGCCGGCGGCCAGCGAGATGCCGATGCCGAGCACGAGGGAGCCGCCCGCGATCGCCCACGGCGACCAGCGGGGCAGGCTGGCGCCGCGCAGCGTGCTGGGGCGCTTGTCGTTGACGACGGCTGCGTGGCTCATGCGTTGGCCCCCGAGTACTCCGCGCGGCGGGCGATGATCAGCCGGGCCGCGCCGTTGACCACCAGCGTGATGACGAACAGGATCAGACCGGACGCGATCAGCGCGTCCCGGCCGAATTCCGTCGCCTCGCTGAACTTGCTGGCGATGTTCTGGGCGAAGGTGCCGCCGCCCGGGTTGAGCAGGCTGGCGTGGATGAGGAAGTCAGGGGAGAGCACGGTGGCCACGGCCATGGTCTCGCCGAGGGCGCGGCCGAGGCCGAGCATCGAGGCGGAGATCACGCCGGAGCGGCCGAAGGGCAGGACGGCCATGCGGATGACCTCCCAGCGCGTGGCGCCGAGGGCCAGGGCCGCCTCCTCGTGCATCTGCGGGACCTGGCGGAAGACCTCGCGGCTCACGTTGGTGATGATCGGCAGGATCATGATCGCGAGCAGGATGCCGACGGTGAGCATCGAGCGCGGGGCGCCCTGGTCCCAGGAGAACAGGCCGGTCCAGCCGAAGTAGGTGTTGAGCCAGCCGAAGAGGCCGTTCAGGTGCGGTACGAGCACGAGCGCGCCCCACAGGCCGTACACGATGGACGGCACGGCGGAGAGGAGGTCGATCACGTACGCGACGGGGCCGGCCATGCGGCGCGGTGCGTAGTGCGTGATGAACAGCGCGATGGCGACCGCGACCGGGACCGCGAGGACCATGGCGATGACCGAGGAGACGATCGTGCCGAAGGCCAGCACCGCGATGCCGAAGGTCGGCTCGAGGAGGTTGGTGTTCCACTCGAAGGTGGTCAGGAAGTTGCCGTGGTCCTTACTGATCGCGAGGGAGGCGCGATAGGCGAGGAAGGCCGCGATGGCGGCCATGATCAGCAGCAGCAGGATGCCCGAGCCGCGGGAGAGACCGAGGAAGATGCGGTCACCGGGCCGGGTGGTGCCACGGGCCGCGCCCTTCTGCTTGGCCACGGGCTGGGGGGTGGGTGGAGGTGCGTCGGTTGTCTTCGTAGATATGTCCACTGGGATCTCCGGTCTGCGAAGCCGCGTGCCCTGTAGGGCTGCGGCTCCTGGCGGCGGTGCACCGGACGGGCGCGGGCCCGGTCCTCAGGGGAGGCCGTGAGGACCGGGCCGCACTCGGGATCAGGTCAGCTCAGGCCCTCGATGGTGGTGCGGACCTTGGCGTTGATGTCGGCCGGGACGGGCGCGTAGTCGATGCCCGAGAGCATCTTCTGGCCGTCCTCGGAGGCGATGTAGCGCAGGAACGCCTTGGTGGCGGGCAGGGTGTCCGCCTTGTTGCCCTTGTCGCAGACGATCTCGTACGTGACCAGGGTCATCGGGTAGGCACCCTCGGCCTTGGTGTTGTAGTCCAGCTTCAGCGTCAGGTCCTTGCCGGTGCCGACGACCTTGGCGGCGGCGATGTCGGCGGTGGCGCTCTCGGAGCTGGGGGCGACCGGCTTGCTGGCACCGGTGTTGATGGAGACGGCCTTCATGCCGTCCTTGACGTAGGACAGCTCGAAGTAGCCGATGGCGCCGGCGGTCTGCTTGACCTGCTGGGCCACACCCGCGGACTGCGGAGCGGACTGGCCGCCCTTGGCCTGCCAGGCCTTGCCGCCGGAGTACTTCCAGTTCGCCGGGGTGGTGGCGATCAGGTACTTGGTGAAGTTGTCCGTGGTGCCGGACTCGTCCGAGCGGTGGAACGCCTGGATCTTGAGGTCGGGCAGCTTGACGCCCGGGTTCAGCTTGGCGATCGCCGGGTCGTTCCACTTGGAGATCTTGCTGTCGAAGATCTTCGCGATCGTCGGCGCGTCCAGGACCAGGTTGTCGACACCCGGAACGTTGTAACCGAGAGCGATCGGGCCGCCGACCATCGGGAGGTCGATGCCCTGGCCGCCGGAGCAGATCTTCTTGGAGGCCGCGACCTCTTCGGGCTTCAGCGCGGAGTCGGAACCGGCGAAGGCAACCTGGCCCTGCGTGAACGCGGTCACACCGGCGCCGGAGCCGCCGCCCTTGTAGTTGATCTGCACCTTGCAGGCGGCGGTGAACTGCTGCACCCAGGCGTCGATCGCGTTCTTCTGCGCGGAAGAGCCGTCCGCGAGCAGCTGACCCTTGGCGTTGTCGCACTTGATCGAGCTGGCGTTGGTCGGGGCCGCCGACTTGCCGCCCGAGTTGTTGTTGCCGTTGTCGTCCGAGCCGCATGCAGTCAGGGCCAGGGCGCCGGTGACGGCGACAGCACCGAGGGAAAGGGCGCGCAGCCGGTTCTTGCGCTGAAGCATCACTTTCGGAAGTTCCTTCCAGGAGCCGCCGCTGTCGGCGGCGCGCGAAGTCTTTGGGTCCGAGCGCTTTTCTTGGCCGCACTCGGCACCGGGTAACGCCGAAATTAGGCAGAACAGGTGAAGCCGCCGAAGGCCGTAAGTGAACGGGGAGTGAACCCCTGCCGTCGGCCTGGTTAGGTCACGGAATGCTTACGGGGAGGGCACATGGAGGTTCCGGCGATCGGGCCACGTGAACGGCTCGCGGACGGTTCGCGAGCGGTTCGAAACCGCTTCGGGGACAGGTAGCGGACGGGTGGCGGCGGGGTGGTGGCCATGTAGCGGACAGGTATGCGAAGCCGTTCACCCGATCGAGGGAACCCATGCGCGCACGACGCCGTCTCGTTCCACGACAGCTGAGGAAAGGCGGCAGACATGGAACGGCGTACGTTCATCTCGGGCGGCGCAGCCGCACTGGCGGCGACCGCGCTGACCGCGTGCACCACGGGTAGTGGTGGTGAGGGTCGGTCCGCCGGTCTCTCGGCGAACGCGACAACATCCTCCCGTACGTCCCTCAAGACCACCAGCGCGAGCGCCGCCGCCGACTGGGCCGCCCTCGCCCGTGACCTCGACGGACCCCTGGTCCGCCCCGGCGACACGGCCTGGAAGACGGCCCACCAGCTGTACAACACCCGCTTCGACGGACTGAAGCCGGCCGCGGTCGCCTACGCCGCCCACGCGGACGACATCCGCACGACCCTGTCGTACGCCCGCGCCCACGGCATCAAGGTGTCGATACGCAACGGCGGCCACTCCTACGCGGGCTACTCCTCCGGCGACAACCGCCTGATCGTCGACGTCTCCGAGCTGAACCGGATCCGGGTGAGCGGCGGCCAGGCGGTCGTCGGCGCCGGCTCCAAGCTGATCGACGTCTACCGGGCGCTGGCCGCGAAGGGCGTGACCATACCCGCGGGCTCCTGCCCCACCGTCGGCGTCTCCGGCCTGGTCCTGGGCGGCGGCCACGGCGTGGTCTCCCGCGCGTACGGCCTGACCTGCGACAGCCTTACCCAGGCAACGCTGATAACGGCGGACGGCACCCAGCTGACCGCGAACGCCACGACCCACTCCGACCTCTTCTGGGCGCTGCGCGGCGCGGGCAACGGCAACTTCGGCGTGGTGACGGAGCTGGTCTTCAAGACCCACCCGGCCCCCCAGGCGGTGACCGCATACCTGACCTGGCCGTGGGCGAAGGCGGCAGCGGTACTGAAGGCCTGGCAGGAGTGGGGCCCGACCCAGCCGGACGAGATCTGGTCCTCCCTGCACCTGGCGGCCACGCCGGGCCGCACGCCGACGATCTCCGTGGCCTGCTTCTCCCTGGGCACCTACGGCGAACTCCAGAACGCGGTGGACCGCCTCGCCCACCAGGCCGGCGCGAACGCCTCCTCCGTCTCCCTGCACCGCAGGGGCTACGAGGAGGCCATGGAGATCTACGCCGGCTGCTCCTCCTTCCCCACCTCCGCCCAGTGCCACCTGCCCGGCTCCACCCCCGGCCGCTCCCCCCAGGGCGCGCTGGGACGGGAGACGTACGCGGCCCGCTCCGACTTCTTCGACCGTTCGTTGACGGCGGCGGGTATCCAGACGGCCCTGAAGCAGATCGCTTCCGTCCGGGGCGGCGCGGGCAGCATCGCGTTCACGGCCCTCGGCGGCGCGGTCAACCGCGTCAGCCCCACGGCAACGGCCTTCGTCCACCGCCGCTCGCGGATGCTGGCGCAGTACATCGCGTCCTGGGGGGCGGGGGCCTCCGGCGCCACGGCCCAGTCGTGGCTGACGTCGGCCCACGACGCGATGAAGCCGTACGCCTCCGGCGCGGCGTACCAGAACTACACGGATCCGACGCTGCGGGACTGGCGGAAGGCGTACTACGGGGATGCGGTGAACCGGCTCGGCCAGGTGAAGAAGGCGTACGACCCGGAGAGGTTCTTCTCCTACGGGCAGGGGCTGTAGGGGCTCGGCTATGCCGCCAGGTCCCGCTCCTCGGACTCGGCCGGCTTACGGGCGCTCGGAAGCAGGGCGTTGCGCTGTTCGACCGACGCCGAGCGACGGCGGACGATCCAGCCCGCCCGCGGCGACCGCTCGACCGCCTTCATCAGCGGGGTGAGAAGGGCGGTCGCCAGGGGAGAGAGCAGCAGGGTGACCGCCGTGCCCAGCGCGAACCCGCCGACGACGTCCGTCGGATAGTGGACGCCCATGTACACACGGCAGAACCCCTCCAGCAGGGCAAGGGCGATGCCCGCGATGCCGAACGCCCTGTTGGCGACGAACAGCCCGACCCCCAGCGCCATGGTGATCGTCGCGTGGTCGCTGACGAAGGAGAAGTCGGTCTTGCCGGAGACGAGGACGTCCAGTCCCTGGTGGTCGACGATCGGGCGGGGGCGTGCCACGAAGCCCCGGATGGGGATGTTGACCAGCACGGCGATGCCGGCGGCGAGCGGTGCCCACACGAGCGAGGCGACCGTGGAGGCCGCGTTCTCACCGCCCCGGCGCCGCACGGACCACCAACACCACAGGACCAGCAGCACCATGGCGAGCAGCAGTCCGTACTCACCGACGAACTCCATGACCCGGTCGAACCAGTGCGGTGCGTCCTTGGCCAGGCCGTTGATGTCGTAGAGGAGGTCGACGTCGGGGTTCGATCCGGATTCGGCGAGTACAGCCATGCGCTGCGACCCCTTCGTCGGTCTTCCGGACGCACCTCATGTGCGTGGTGGATACGTCAACAGGAACGCACGGCTCCCCCTCATACGTTCCACACTCCACGGAATGATCACTCAGACGTTACCGAAGAGAGATTCATCGCCGCAGCTCAGGGGTGGGATTCACAGTCGGCTCACACCGGCTCACACCTTCGTGGGCAGCGCTTTTGCGCCATCTTCGGTGACCCGGGTGGCACCGAAGTAGTCCGGGGTGTCGATGGGGTCGAACCGGATCACGGCACCCGTGCGCGGCGCGTCGATCATGTACCCGCCCCCCACATAGATGCCCACGTGATGGATGGCCCGCGAGTCGGTGGGGTCGTAGGAGAAGAACACGAGGTCGCCGGGGAGCAGTTGGTCCCGTGAGGGGTGCGGCCCGGCGTTGTACTGGTCGTTGGCGACGCGGGGCAGGCTGATGCCCACCTTGTCGTACGCGGCCTTGGTCAGCCCCGAGCAGTCGAAGCGTCCGCCCTGGTCGGCGGCTCCGTTGCCGCCCCACAGATAGAGGGTGCCGAGCTTGCTCTGCGCGAAGGCGATGGCGGCGGCGGCCTGCCGGGTGGGGTCGATCCTGCTGACCGGCGCGGCAAAGCTCTGCTCCAGGCTGCGGATCCGCTTGACGTAGTTCTGCGTCTCGCTGATGGCGGGAACCCCGCCCGCCCTTATGACGCGGTAGGCGCCCGCGTTGTAGGCGGCGAGCATGTTGTCGGAGACGTTCCCGGGAACGTCCTTCACGTACTTCGCGAGTTCGCAGTCGTACGAAGCCGCCGACGGGATCGCGTCATTCGGATCCCAGATGTCGCGCTTGCCGTCCCCGTTGCCGTCGATGCCGTGGGTGGCCCAGGTGCCCGGGATGAACTGGGCGATGCCGCGGGCGTCGGCGGGACTGACGACGGTGGGGTTCCAGCCGCTCTCCTGGTACAGCTGCGCGGCGAGCAGGGCAGGGCTCAGCGCGGGACACAGATTGCCCCACTTCTGCACGAGCTGCTTGTAGGCGGCAGGCACGGCCCCCTTGGCCAGCCCGCGACTGCCCGCACCGACCCCGTTGACGAGGTTCCCGGAGATCACGTAGACCCCGACGACCAACAGCGTGACGAAGCTCAGCCCGAGCCCGACCGCCGCCCCACCGACCACCCATACCTTCCGCACGCTTCAACTTTCCCCCATACGGGCACTGTTAAAGGCGATTTCCGCATGAAGTGGCGTCATTTCACAGGCAGGGCACCGCGCATGCCACAGCTGACGGAAGCTCAGGGGTCAGTCGCTCGTCGCGTCCCGGTACAACTCGGCGGCCTCGCGGCCCAGCACCACGCTGTAGGAGGTGTCCGCCGTGACGCCGCCCGCCTCGTGGCCGCCGAGGACGCCGACGACCTGGCCGTCGCCGTTGACCCAGGGGCTGCCGCTGGTGCCGCCGGAGAAGCGGGGGCACTCGATGCGCTGCTGGGTGCTGCTGTGCCGGGTCGGCTTGTTGGTGCAACTGATGGGCGCCTCGCGGGAGTCGGGGTAGCCGGTGACGGTCACCGCGGTGGCGCCGGTGGCCACGCCGGTCGCGAACCGGTTGCCCCCGACCACGTCCTCGATCCGCTCGCCGCCCAGGTCCTCCACGACGGCGAACGCGAGGTCGCTGTCCTCGTCCTGCTCCTTGGCCCACCCGTCGGGCAGGTACCGCTTCGTCACCTTCCACACCCCGAACGGCGCCTGCCCGTCCCGGTAGCCCGGCACGAACACCAGGTCGCCGTCGACACCGCCCGCGCAGTGCGCCGCCGTGACGATGAGATCGCCCCGCGGGCTGTGCACCACCGAGGCCGTGCAGAAGTGCCCCCCGGCCAGGCTGTCGGCCCGGTCCGCGCCGAACAGCGCGCCGACCCGCACGCTCTGCCGGGTCGCGACCGCGTCGGCGGTGACCCCGAGGGGTCCCGGCCCGTCATCGGCGGCGGCCACGGAGGCCGAGGTCAGGGCGAGCAGCACCACAGCGCCGAGCAAGGCGGGACGCGAGGTGACCGAGATGCGTACGTTGCGCTTCATCAGCCCTCACTCTGCCCCCCGAAGGTGAGAAACCCGCTCCGACTTCACCGAGATTTTCCGGTAAAACCTCCCTGCGGCGGTGGAGCTTCTCCTCCCGGCAGTACGGCCTGGTAAACGCCCGTTGTCCAGCCGGTTGCGCAGGGCCCACATGGCAGTGCGAGGGTCGATGACGAGAGGCCCGATGCCGCGCCCGGCTTCGTACCCACGGTAAAGGGCACCCTCCCGTCCCGCCTCCGCACCAGTACAGCGCGCGTCGACGACGGCACGTAACCGGCCCCTTGCTCAAGCGGGCGTCGTCATCCCCCCGTCCACCGCGATCGTCTGCCCGGTGATGAAGGACGCCGCGTCGCTCGCCAGGAAGACCACCAGCCCCGCGAGCTCTCCCGGCCGGCCCCAGCGGCCCAGGGCGGTGCGTGTGCGCAGCCAGTGCTCTCGCTCGGGGTCGTCGGCCGGCTCCGTGTCGAGGTCGGTCGCGAAGATGCCCGGTGCCACCGAGTTGACCGTGGTGCCGCTGGGGCCGAGGTCGGCGGCGAGGGCCCGGGTCAGGCCGTCGAGGCCCGCCTTCGCGGTCGCGTAGGCGACGTCGCCGGTGCGGGCCAGTCGGCCGACGGCCGAGGAGACGTTGATGATGCGGCCCGGCACACCGCGCGCGGCCAGGCCCTGAGCCATGGTCTGGCTCAGCGCGTACGCCGAGGTCAGGTGGACGTCGAGCATCGCGGACAGCTCGTCCGGGGTCATCTCGTGCACGGCCCGCGGGTCGCAGTGGCCCACGTTGTTGACCAGGACATCGATGTCGCCGAGCCCGCTCACCGCCTGCTCGGCAGCCTCCCGGTCCGTGACGTCGAAGGCGGCGGCGAGGACGTCGTAGCCCTCCTCCCGCAGGCGCGCCGCGACAGCCTCGACGGTGTCCGGGTTCCGGCCGTTGAGGATCACCCGCGCCCCGGCGGCGGCCAGGCCCCGCGCCATCTCCAGCCCGAGCCCGCGCACCGAGCTGGTCACGAGGGCTGTACGGCCGTCGAGCCGGAAGTTCAGCCGGCCGGTGCCGCCGCCCATGCCTGCCGCCATCCGTGAGTCCTGGTGGGTCCTGGAGGAGTCGTCCACGCGTCACCGTATCCGGCCGTGCCGCGGAGAACTGAACTCCGGGGCGCCCCCGCCCGTGTCCCCGCCAGCTCCGGCGGGGACGGCGGGGTACGACCTGTACTGCCCGGTCGAAAACCACAAGCCCGGCTGCGATGACGACGTAAGCGCCTACGGCGTCTGTGCCGCCGTGAGCCCCCACGCCACCCCCGTCAGCTCCTCCGACAGGGTCCACAGGCGGCGGGCCGACTCCGGGTCGCTCGCCGCCCCGCTGCGGCCCACCAGCGTCGGCGCGCCCCGCCACTCGCCCAGCCCGTCGGGGCCGACGTAGGCCGCCCCGGGGAGGTCCTGGCTCGCGGCGTAGAGCGTGGGAAGGGCGCCGGCCTTGTCGTCCTGGGCGAGGAACTTGTTGCCGACGACCATGGACACCCGCGCGACCGGGTTCGCCGCGTGGCTCTGCAGATTGGTGGCCGCCCAGCCCGGGTGGACCGCCAGGGCGCGCACCGGGGAGCCCGCCTCGGTCAGGCGGCGCTGGAGTTCCAGGGTGAAGAGCAGGTTGGCCAGCTTGGACTGGGCGTAGGCACGCCGCGGGTGGTAGCGGCCGGTGAGGTTGACGTCCTCGAACTCGATCCGGGCGTCGCCCCAGCGGTGGGCGGCGGAGGAGACCGTCACCACCCGGTCGGTGATGTACGGCAGCAGGAGGTTCGTGAGCGCGAAGTGGCCCAGGTGGTTCGTGCCGAACTGCATCTCGAAGCCCTGCTTCGTGCGCTGCTCCGGCAGCATCATCACGCCCGCGTTGTTGATCAGCAGGTCCAGCGGGCGGTCCCAGCCGGCAGCGAACTCGCGCACCGAGTCCAGATCCGCCAGGTCCAGGCGGCGCACCTCGGTGCTGCCGCTCACCTTCGCCGCCGCGGCCCCGCCCCGCGCGAGGTCCCGTACGGCGAACACCACGTGTGCCCCGGCCCGTGCGAGCGCCTGGGCCGCGGTGAAGCCGATGCCGCTGTTGGCACCGGTGACCACGGCCGTACGGCCGGTCAGGTCGGGGAGGTGGGTCGCATTCCACTTGGTGCGCGTACCGCGCGCTTCGGTCGTCTCAGCCATGGAAGCCAATGTAGGCAGCGCCAACAATGCTGTCAATGACAACATCGAGATACGATGGTCCGCATGCCGCGCCCGTCCACAAACCGCCCCTACCACCACGGCGACCTGCGCACCGCCCTCCTCAAGAGCGCCGAGCGCACCCTGCGCGAGAAAGGCGTCGGCGCGCTCTCGCTGCGCGAGCTGGCCCGTGACGCCGGCGTGAGCCATGCCGCCCCGGGCCGGCACTTCAAGGACAAGCAGGCCCTGCTCGACGCCCTCGCACTGGACGGATACGAGCGCCTCAACCAGGCCCTGGACGCCGCCGGCAGCCCCGGCCAGACCTTCGAGGAGCACATGACGGCGCTCGCGCGGGCCTACCTCGGGTTCGCCGTCGCGCACCCGGAACTGCTGGAGCTGATGTTCGCGCGCAAGCACGACCCCGACAGCTCCGCGCAGCTCGCGGCGGCCGTCGACCGCTCCCTCGGCTCCTTCACCAGGCTGGTGGCCGAGGCCCAGGGGCGCGGAGAGATCATCCAGGGCGACCCCGAGCGCATCACCATGGTCGCCGCCGCGAGCCTGCACGGCCTCGCCGCACTCATCGCCGGCTGCGCCCTCGACGCGGACGAGGCTCTGGCCGGCCTGGACGCGCATGTCCACCTGCTGCTGCACGGCCTGAGCCCTCGCTGACCCGGCGCCCGCCCCCAAGTCGCCGAGTACCGCTCGCACTACGGCCTCTCCGCCTGCACACGGAGTACCCCGTGCGCTCCGTGAGACCATCGACTCGGCACCTCACCCGACCAGCCGTCAAAAACCGTGCCAGGTCGGGGCGGAGGCCGTAAAAGAGGACAACGACGGAACCACACGGCAGGTTTCGCTGGGGCCTCGTTGCCCGGCGTGACCTGCCGTGATACACAGAGTGACCGTACTAGCCATGCGTACGAAACCCGCCAGTCAATGACGTCAAGTCGACATACGACGGCGACGTTGTCGGCGAGAATGAGACCTGACCCCTGCACACGGCAGGGTCTTGCGGAACTACCCACCAGGGGCGGTGACTTACATGCTCTTTGCGGCCGACAAGGGAGACATCAACACCATCATCGGCGGGATCGCTCCGGACTGGGGCCCCTTCGGCAGCCTGGGCAACGAGGCCAAGGTGATGATCGAGGTGGTGATGGCGGTGGCCATTCTGCTCTGCCTCGGCATCGCGGTCTGGGGTGCGGCCAAACAGCGCATCGGCGCGACGGCCCTGCGGGACACCTTCAGCGCGGAACAGGGCAAGGGCCTCATCATCGCCGGCCTCACCGGAGTCTTCATCATCGGCTCCCTGGGCACGCTGTTCACGATCGTGTACGGCATGGCGGTCTGACGCTCCTTCTCCTCCCTTTCCCTTCCTTCTACTTCCTCCCGGGCACGCCCGGTCCTGGTCCCCTCCACCCCACCCACCCGTCGTGCCCACCGGCTGAGGTTGCGTTTCCCTGATGTCGAGTCACCACACCGCGCCCGCGCGGGAACCAGCACGGCTACCGTCGTATGTCTACGAGGTGGAGGGGGCGTACGCGGCATGAGTCCCGGAGACGAGCAGGGCTACACCGAAGCGGGCCAGACCCGGACCCGCCTGCCCGGGGGCGACCCCTACGGCGGCGCGCCCCGCAAACCCAGCCGCTCCTCCTCGCGGAGCCTGGTCACGGTCGTCGGCGTCGTCGTCCTCCTGATCGCCGCGATCGCCTTCGCGAACCGCGGAGACGATTCGCCGTCCGACGACTCGGCAGCCAAGGACTCCCGCCCGAAGGCCGCCCCTACGGCAGCCAGCGGGACGCGCCCGGTGGAAACCAAGTCATCCGCCGCCATCCCCTCCGGCTTCGCCCACAACACGCAGGGAGCGCAGAGCGCGGCAGCGAACTACGCGGTGGCTCTGGGATCCGCCAACATGTTCAACACCGCACGTCGGCACGAGATCGTCAACACGGTCTACGCCTCGGATGTGGCAGCCGCCAAGCAACCGGCCCTGGACAGCGCCTATTCCAACGAAGGTTTTCTCTCCAACATCGGCCTGGCCAGCGATGGCACCACGCCGAAGGGCCAGACGTTCGTCTCCAGGGTCGTCCCGGTCGGCACCAAGGTCACCTCGTCAGGATCGAGCACGGCCACGGTCGAGGTCTGGTACACCCAGCTCTTCGGCCTCTCCGGTGAGGCCTCCAAAAACCCGGTGACGGAGAGCTGGTACACCACGACGTACGCACTGAAGTGGGCCGGCAACGACTGGAAGATCACCGACGATCGACAGAAGGACGGTCCCGTCCCCGTGGGCCGTGATCAGCAGGCGTCCACCGCCGACGACATGACGAAGGCCGTCGAGGAGTACGGAGGGTTCACGTATGCCCGCTAACCACCGCGGCCTCAAGATCGCGGCAGTCCTCGGAACCGTCCAGACAGCCACGGTGCTGCTCGCCTCCCGAGCCTTCGCCGCCCCCACTCCGCCCTCTTCTCCATCGCCCTCACCGTCTCCTGAGAAGAGCGGCGACACGTGTGCGCTGATCCGCGACGCCGCCAAGAAGTTCTGCGAGAAGGACAACGGCTCCAAGGGCGGCGTCACCGGCGACCCTCTCGGCGGCACCCTCGACCCCCTCACCTCCCTCGCCAAGGGCTGCGCCGACGCCGCCTCCTGGACCATCACGAAGCTCAGTGCCGCCGTGAAGGAGACCGCCAACGTCGACTTCACGAATCAGAAGTTCCTGCAGCAGTACGCCGTCGTCTTCGCCGCCTCCACGATCCTGACGCTGCTGCTGTGGCTGCTGGCCGTCGCCAAGCGCGCGGTGCGCGGTGTGCCGCTCACCACCGCCATCTCCGAAGCCGTCGGCTTCCTGTGGCTGACGGTGCTGGCCTCCGCCTTCACCCCGCTGATCCTGTACACCGTCGTCTCGGCCACGGACAGCGTCACCGACGTCCTCGCGAAGGCGACCGGCGACCAGGCGGACACCTTCTTCGGCACCTTCTCCGGCGCCCTCAACAAGGGCAACGACATCGGCGGCGGACCGATCATGCTGATCGTGGTGTCCCTCGTCAGCATCCTCGCCGCCGGCATCCTCTGGCTGGAGCTGGTCATCCGCGCCGCCCTGCTCTACGTCGGCGCCCTCCTCGGCACCGTCGTCTACGCCGGACTGGTCGACAAGAACCTGTGGGGGCACGTCCGCCGCTGGGCCGGGATCATGATCGCTGTCATCCTCGTGAAGCCGGTCATCGTCATCGTGCTGGGACTGGCAGGAGCACTGTCCTCCGACAACGGCCCCGACGCCTTCTCCGCCGTCGTCTCCGGTCTCGCCATCATCCTGCTCGCCATCTTCGCCAGCGCGATGATCTACCGCTTCGTCCCCGGCTTCGGCGACGAGATCGCCGGCTCCCGCAACAACCGCATCATGCAGGGCGCCGAGGGCAAGGCCGCCGCCGTCATCAGCTCCCCCGCCACCCTGGTCGCCCAGGGCATCAAGACCCACAGCAGCCGCGCCGACAACAACGGAGGCGGCGGAGCGCAGAGCAGCAGCACGCCGCGCCCCGCCAACCCCGCCTCCGGCGGCGTCGCCGCCCACGGCAGCCGTCCGGGCGGCAACGGCGGAGCCGTCCCCTCCGCCACGCCCGCGCCCCGCGCGGCCAGCCCGGTCAACACCCCGCACGCCGGCAACACCCGCAACAACCGCACTGGAGGTGAAGGGCGTTGACGACCGAGTCCCATCTGTCCCATCCGGTCACGCCCCGCCGTACGTATCTCATCGGCCGCGCCCGGCCGAACGCGATCGTCGGCCGGAACCGCGAGTCCGGCGAGATCGCGCTGATCATCGCGGGCGCGTTCCTCGGCATGATGTGCGGCCTCCTCGTCCCGGTGCTGCCCCTGCGGATCGTGCTGCTGACGGGCTTCCCGCTGCTCGCGCTCGCCGCCGTGTACGTGCCGTACAAGCGCCGCACCTTCTACAAGTGGTTCGAGATCAACCGCTCCTACAAGCGGACCGTCAAGCGCGCGGCCGTCTACCGCTCCACCGCCACGGAGGCCGGCACCCGCCTCGACGGACGCGAGGTCGAGATCGGACCGCCGCCCGGCATCGGCCGGATCAGCTGGCTCGCCGCCCCCTTCGGGCCCGACGAGATCGCCGTACTGCTGCACGCCGACCGCAGGACCGTCACCGCCGCCATCGAGATCGAAGGCCCCGGCGTCGGCCTGCGCGACTCCGAGGACCAGGAGGCCCTGGTCGACCGCTTCGGCACGCTGCTCAAGCACGTCGCCAACGGCGACGGCTTCGTCACCCGGCTGCAGATGCTCGCCCGTACGCTGCCCGCCGACCCCGACGCGCACGCCAAGGACGTCGCCCAGCGCGGCGACGAGCGCTCACCGCAGTGGCTGCGGCAGTCGTACGACCAGCTCCAGTCCATGGTGTCCACCAGCAGCGAGCAGCACCGCGCCTACCTCGTCGCCTGCATGCACTACACCCGTGAACTGGCCGCCGAGGCCCAGGCCATGGCCCGGGCCGCACGCCCCCAGGCCGGCCGCAAGCTGGACCGGGACGCGGGGCTCGCCGTCGTCATGGCCCGCGAGCTGACCGACATCTGCTCGCGCCTCCAGGAGGCGGACATCCGCGTCCGCCAGCCCCTCGGGCAGGGGCGGCTCGCCTCCCTCATCCACTCCATGTACGACCCCGACCACCCCATCGACCACATCCAGGCGATGACCCAGCGCAACGCCTGGCCGGCCGAGCTCGACGCCATGGAGCCCACCTACCTCCAGGCCAAGACCCGGGAGTCCAACACCCGCGCACCCTGGTGCCACGCCACGGCCTGGGTGAAGGAGTGGCCGATGACGCCCGTCGGCGTCAACTTCCTCGCGCCCCTCCTCGTCCACACCCCGGACGTCATCCGCACGGTCGCCGTCACGATGGACCTCGAACCCACCGAGATCGCCATCGAGCGCATGCTGACCGAGAAGACCAACGACGAGGCCGAGGCCTCCCGTGCCGCCAAGATGAACCGCACCGTCGACCCCCGGGACGTGGCCGCCCACTCCCGCCTCGACCAGCGCGGCGAGGACCTCGCCAGCGGCGCCGCCGGCGTCAACCTGGTCGGCTACATCACCGTCTCCGCCCGCTCCCCGGAGGCACTGAACCGCGACAAGCGCACCATAAGGGCCTCCGCAGGCAAGTCGTATCTGAAGCTGGAGTGGTGCGACCGCGAGCACCACCGGGCCTTCGTGAACACACTTCCCTTCGCCACCGGCATCCGAAGGTAGGGGCTGATTCGCCGATGCGGGATCCGCTGTCCGTCCTCACCGACGCCTTCGCCTCCTTCCTCTTCGGGAAGGTCGAGACCACCCGGCTTCCGGTGCGCACCTCCACCGGCCAGGCCCAGGCGGTCTACCTGCCGACCGCCGCGCCCGGCCTAGGCGACTCCGGTGTCATCATCGGCCGCGAGGTGTACTCCGGGAAGGGCTACATCTACGACCCCTTCCAGCTGTACGGTCAGCAGCTCCCGGCCCCGCACTGGCTCGTCCTCGGCGAGTCCGGGAACGGCAAGTCGGCCCTGGAGAAGACGTACGTCCTGCGCCAGCTGCGCTTCCGGGACCGCCAGGTCGTCGTTCTGGACGCCCAGGGCGAGGACGGCGTCGGCGAATGGAACCTGATCGCGGAAGAGCTGGGGATAACGCCGATCCGGCTCGACCCGACGGCCGCCCTGAACCACGGGATCCGGCTGAACCCGCTGGACCCGTCGATCACGACGACCGGCCAGCTGGCCCTGCTCCGCACCATCATCGAAGTGGCGATGGGCCACGGCCTCGACGAGCGCTCCGGCTTCGCGCTGAAGGTCGCCCACTCGTACGTCAACGAGACGATCGTCGACCGCCAGCCGGTCCTGACGGACATCGTGGAGCAACTGCGCCACCCCGAACCGGAGTCGGCGGAGGCGATGAACGTCGCCATAGACGACGTACGGGCCTGGGGCCTGGACGTCGCCCTGGTGCTGGACCGCCTGGTCGACGGTGACCTGCGCGGCATGTTCGACGGCCCGACGACGGTCGGCATCGACCTGGACGCCCCGCTGATCGTCTTCGACCTGTCCCACATCGACCGCAACTCCATCGCCATGCCCATCCTGATGGCGATCGTCGGCGTCTGGCTGGAGCACACCTGGATCCGCCCCGACCGGAAGAAGCGCATCTTCCTGGTCGAGGAGGCCTGGCACATCATCAACAGCCCGTTCGTGGCCCAGCTGTTCCAGCGCCTGCTGAAGTTCGGCCGGCGGCTGGGTCTGTCCTTCGTCGCGGTCGTCCACCATCTGTCCGACGTCGTGGACGGCGCGGCGGCCAAGGAGGCCGCGGCGATCCTGAAGATGGCGTCCACCAGGACGATCTACGCCCAGAAGGCGGATGAGGCACGCTCGACCGGGCGGGTGCTCGGCCTGCCCCGCTGGGCGGTGGAGATCATCCCCACCCTCACCCCCGGCATCGCCGTCTGGGACGTCAACGGCAACGTCCAGGTGGTCAAACACCTGATCACGGAGACCGAACGCCCGCTGGTCTTCACCGACCGCGCGATGACCGAGTCCTCCAGCGACCTCACGGCCGACGACGCGCTGCGCGCCGCCGAACTGGAGGCTGAACAGCGGGCGGCGGCCTTCGTGGAACAGCACCTGGGCGACTCCGAGTCGACGGTGGCGTAGGAGCAGGGGAGGGAGAGGCGTGAGACCGGACGAGCGCCACGATCGCCGTGCGGACCGGCGCGAGGGCCAGGGCGGCCAGGGCGGCATCCCGGACGGCCTGCTGATCGGCATCCTCGCCTTCCTCCTCGGCATGACCCTGCTGGTGTGGACGGCCACAGGCCTGGCGGCCTGGTTCGCCAACGGCGCCTGGCCCGACGGCGTCAGCTTCACCCGCACCCCGCTGGCCATGCGCCACCTCATCGGCCAACCGCACGACATCACCGGAGCCTGGCCCAACACCCCTGCGGGGCAGCTTTCCGGCTGGGGCCTGTTCTGGGGCCTGTTCATCGGCCAGCTGATGATCCTGTTCGTCCTGACCGTGTTCGCGATCGGTTCGCTGGCGCGGTGGCGGGCGGGGAGAGCGAAACGGGCTTACGAGACGGAGGCGGTGGACGGCAGCCGAGTACAGCCTCCTGCCGCCACTCCGGCGCCGGAGCCGCAGGCGTACACACAACCTCTGCCCCAGCCGTACCCGCAGCCCCAGCACGAGGTACCCGTGCCTCGCCAGGAGCCTGAGCCTGCAACTGCGTCTGCAACTACGCCTGCGCCTGCACCTGCACCGCAGGAGCCGGCCGGCGGCCACTTCCCCGCCACCGGTGAACGGACGGGCGGGTGGGCGAAAATCCTCATCGCCCCCAGGGAAAGCCGCCACGCCACCGCGATCCAGGCCATCCAGGACGCCTCGGGCCCCGCCCTGGTCGTCACCTCGAACCCGGCCCTCTGGGCGGAGACGAAGGACGCCAGAGCCAAACTGGGCCCCACCCTCCTCTACGACCCCACCCATCTCTGCGACACCCCGGCCCGCCTCCACTGGTCCCCGACCACAGGCTGCGAGGACAAGCAGACAGCCCTGCAGAGGGCCACCGCCCTCCTGAGCCCCGTCCAGCCCACAGCCAAGATCGACCAGGCGGTGGCCGACACCGCGACAACGCTTCTGCGCAGCTATCTCCACGCCGCCGCCCTGGAGAACCGCACCATCCGCCACGTCCACCGCTGGTCCCAGGGCACCCAGATCCAGGAGGCCGTACGTACCCTCCGTACGCACCCCAAGGCCGCCCCTGGAGCCGCCGGCGAGCTGGAGGCCGCGCTCACCGCGCACCCCGAGCGCAAGGACATGGCCCAGGAGTTGACGAGCCGTGCCCTGTCGGCCCTCTTCACGGTCAACATCCGCGAAGCCTGCAATCCCAACCGAACCGACGCGCTCGCCCTGGATTCCTTTGTCCAGGAAGGGGGCACGCTTTATGTGGTCGGTGAATCCATCGAGGACCCCAGGACCAATCCGGGCGCGATGCCCCTCCTGACGGCCCTCGCCGCAAGCGTGGTCGAGCGCGGCCGGCGCATGGCCGAACGGTCATCCTCCGGTCGGCTCGACCCACCACTCACCCTGGTCCTGGACGACATCGCGGCCGTGGCCCCCGTCCCCCAGCTCCCGGACCTGCTCACCACGGGAACCGACCAGGGCCTGCCGACCCTGGCCCTGCTCCGCTCCCGCGAACAGGCCCGCTCCCGCTGGCCGCACCGGGAACTGCCGGTCTAGCTACCTCTCCCGCACGAACTCCACCTCGTTCTCCGCCTCGTCCTTGAAGAACGGCACGACCACCCCGCTCGGCACGAACCCCGCCTTGCGGTACGCCCCCTGCGCCCGCGGGTTGTCCGCGTGCACGAGCAGCCGTACCCGCTCCGCACCACGCTCCCACGCCCAGGCCACACCGGCTTCGAACAGCTCCTGGATCAGCCCGTTCCCGCGGTGCTCCGGCCGTACGAACACCCCGACGACATGCCCCTGCCGCCGCTCGACCGGATACCCGGCCCAGTCCTTCGTCCCGGCTTCCTCGACGAGCACGGTGACGCTGCCGGCCCAAGTGCCGTCCGGTGCCTCGGCGATGAACTGCTGAGCCGCCGTCGAGCCCACCCCGGACCCGATGGCCCGCTCCTGATAGAACGAGTCCGGCCTGCCCACGGCGTCCTCGTAGGTCTCCAGGAAGGCGATGTGCGCGACCGGGTCCCGCAGCGCGTCGAGCCGCAGCTGCTTCACGGCGGGCCAGTCCTCGGGGCGTATGGCGCGGACGACGTAGTCGTCGCTGGTCAGGGTGGTCATGGGGCCACCGTAGCCCGCACCCGCGGGCCCGCTCATCCGAAATACGGGCCGGCCTACGAGGCCGACTGTCAGCGGCGGGGCCTACCGTGGGCGCATGACCACGCTTCCCGATCGCCCCAACACGGCTTTGCTCGTCATCGACGTCCAGAACGGAGTGGTGGTACCGGGCTCCCCGAACCGCGACGGCGTCATCGCGAACATCAACACCCTGCTCGGCAAGGCCCGCACGGCCGGCGTGCCGGTCGTCTGGGTGCAGCACCAGGACGAGGAACTGGTGGCCGGCACCGAGGCCTGGGAGTACGTCCCGGAGCTGAAACGGCTCGACATCGAACCCCTCGTCGCCAAGAGCTACCGGGACTCCTTCGAGGACACCGATCTGGAGTCCGTCCTGGCCGAGCACGGCGTGGGCCGGCTCGTCGTCACGGGCGCCCAGAGCGACTTCTGCATCCGCTCGACGCTGCAGGGCGCCCAGACCCGCGGGTACGACGCCACGCTGGTCGCCGACGCCCACACCACGGAGGACCTCGGCGAATACGGCGCGCCCGCCCCGGAGCAGGTGATAGCCCACACCAACCTCTACTGGAGCGGGCAGCACGTACCCGGCCGCCGGGGCGGGACGGTGAAGACGGCGGACGTCGACTTCACGACCGCCGGCTAGCGGTCAGTCGTCGTCAGCGTCCAGCTTCTGCGCCCGGTCGTCGGGGACGGCCCCGTACAGCTCGTGCCGCGGCTCGGGCATCCGGCTCCGGGCCCCGCGCACGCTCTTCCAGATCGCCTCGTTGAAGGTCCGCTCGTCGATCTGGTCCTCCTTGGTGAGGTTCTGCTTCGCCGACACCCCGGCCATCGGCGAGTTGACCGTGTTCACAGCCGTCAGATCGGTGCCCGGTTTCACGGCCGTGTACGGCGCGGCGTCCGGCTCGGCGGTGAAGGAGTTCACCATCGGGGTCGCCTACGCGTCGAACTGCGTCATGGGCCGCAGCCCCAGCAGCAGCTCGATCGTGCGCACCATGGACGCGGTCGAGTAGAAGGTCGAGTCGACCCGCCCGGTCTGCGTATACGGGCTGATGACCTGCGAGATCGTCCGGTGCGCATCCACGTGGTCCGGGCCGTTCTGCGCATCGTCCTCGGTCACGAAGATCGCGGTCGACTTCCAGTACTTCGAGTGGGAGACCGTGTCCACCAGCTGCCCCAGCGCCCAGTCGTTGTCGGCGACGTAGGCCTGCGGGGTGGGCATGCCGGCCCTGGTGCCGGAGGTGTGGTCGTTGGGCAGCCGCACCATCTCGAAGGCGGGCAGGCTCCCGTTCTGCTCGTACTGGGCGAACTCCTTCTTCCACTCCTCGATCCGCGGCCCGCCACAGGTCTTCGACCGCGCGGTGAAGGTACCGGCCGAGTCCGGGCAGCTCAGGTTGTACGGCCCGAAGTCGTGGTCGGTGGCGGCGTTGAGCACGGGATCGGCGGCAACGGACTTCCCGCTCGCGTCGGTGTTCACGTAGAAGCCGTAGTTGCGGAAGGAGACGCCCTTGTCGCCCAGCCGCTGCCAGATGTAGGCGTGCTCCGGGTCCTTGTTGGGCGCGATCGCCGGGTCGCCGTTCTCGGACGGGTAACTGTGGTTACGGCCCGAGTAGTTCGCCGGCCACCCTTCCTCGCTGTACGGGTTGGAGTTGGCGGCCACGGTCCAGTTCCAGCCCTGGGCGCTGACCTCGGCGTCGGCATAGAAGTTGTCGAGGGTGACGAACTTCCGCTGCAGCGCACGGGCGTTGGGCGCCGAGTCGTCCCCGAAAAGGTTCAGGGAGCCGTCCCCGTTCCCCCTCCCCAGCGACCCGAACTCCTGGTCGTAGGTGCGGTTCTCCTTGACGACGTAGATCACGTGCTTGATCGGCGTCCGCTCCCCGACCCGCCGGGGCACGACGGCCCCCACGGCCCGCGGGCTGTTCCCGTCCTCGAAACCGTTGTTGAGGACGACGGTCCGCGTCCAGCGCTCCAACTGCTTCCACCCGCCGTCGAGCGGGATGGCCGACAGCGTGCCCTTGATCATCGAGCCCGAGTACTGGTCCGGTGACTGAGGCGAGGTCGAGGTCGGATTCGGGTAACCGGGCCCGTTGTTCGGACCGGCGCCCAGCCCCTTGGCGTTGGTGACGTACAGCTTGTCGTCCAGCGGGACGACGGCCGTCGGATACCACGCGGTGGGAATGAGCCCGGCGGTCCGGCCGGTCTTCAGGTCGATGACAGCGAGGTCGTTGTTCCCGGAGTTGGCGACATACAGCCGCCGGCCGTCCCCGGACAGCGCGAGGGCATCCGGATTGCTGCCGACAGGCGCGTTCGGGTACGGCGCGAGCGAGATGGTCCGCGTGACCTTCCGCGTGGCGACGTCGATGACACTCACCTGGTCGCTGTCGCCATTGGCCACGTAGAGCGTGTGCTGTCCCGCGTCGGCGACGACGGCATTGGGGTGCGTCCCCACCTTGACGGTCGTCGAGACCACCGGCGCGGACCCGCTGAGGTCCAGGACGCTGACGGTGTCGCCGCCCTGGTTGGTGACGAACGCGGTCTTCCCGTCCTCGGCGAGGGCGACGGCGTACGGCGCGTGCCCCACGGCCACGGTCGACATGGATCCGTCGGCGAGATTCACCACGGTGGCCGCGTCCGCGAGCCGGTCGGCGACGACCAGCCGCTGCCCGTCGGGCGTCACGGCGAGCCCGGCCGGATACATGTTCACGGCCTGCCCGTCGGGGTTCTTCGTGGGCAGCTTGATGGGGGTGGTCTCGGTGAGCCGGCCACCGCTCACGTCGTACGTGTGGATGATCTCGCGCCCACCACCGCTGGCGTAGGCCCGCTTGCCGTCGGGACTGAAGGCGAGCCCGGTGAACACGGCCTGGGGGCTCGGGTAGGAGATGGTCTGCACGACCTCCGAGTCGGCGGGGTCGACGACCTGGAGGGACTGGGTGCCCTGACCGGCGTTGCTCACCAGGAGCATGCTCTTGTCGGGCGAGAGAACGGCGTTGAGGGGGAGATTGCCCAACTGGACCTGGTGGCCGGCCGGGGTGACCTTGTAGCCGACGGGAGTTACGGCGGTCCCGTCGCCCTTGGGACCTGCGGTGCCCTGCCCACCGACGGCCGCGAGCGCTACGGCGGCTCCGGTGGCGAGCACGGCGGTACCAGCCAGCACAGTGACAACTCGACGTCGATTTCTGCGTCTGAGGACCATGGGTCACGACGCTGGCACGCAGCGTCAACGAGACCGCGGCTCCTCAGTGAAGTGCGCATGACCGTGCCGTGAACGCGAAAAAGCCCCAACTCACGGGTTCATACCCGGAGTTGGGGCTCTTTCTCAAAAGGAGTTCGGCGGCGTCCTACTCTCCCACAGGGTCCCCCCTGCAGTACCATCGGCGCTGTGAGGCTTAGCTTCCGGGTTCGGAATGTAACCG